>NZ_CP036268.1:510481-810481 GCF_007744515.1 Stratiformator vulcanicus | reverse complement strand
CGGATGTTTGTTGAGCGGTTTTTTGCGGGGACACCCGTCGTCGAAGTCGTGGCATTTCGGGTCACGCTCGACGCCGATCTGAGCGTGCGTGAGGACGCCGCCTCGGACCTCCTCGGTGAGATGCGCGGAGTCCTTGAGGCTCGAAAAGAAAGCCATTGTGTCAGGCTGGAGATCGAAGACAACGCAAGCGAAGAGCTCGTCGAGTTCCTGCAGGCCGGTCTCCGCGTCGACTCGGCCGATGTATTAAAGATCCCGGGCCCGCTCGATCTCTCCGCGTTCTTCCCGGTGGCCGAGCAACGCGGATTCGGCCACTTGAGATATCCGGACTGGACCTCGCATCCCTCACCCGCGATTGACCCGACCCGGTCAATTTTCGAGACAATCGCCGATGGCGACGTTTTGCTTTACCATCCTTACGAAAGCTTCTCGCCGGTCGTCCGCTTTATCGAAGAGGCCGCGGCCGATCCTGACGTTCTCGCGATTAAACAAACTCTTTACCGGACCAGCCGCAACAGCCCAATCGTCGCCGCACTGGCCCTCGCTGCCGAAGCGGGTAAAGCAGTCACGGCGATCGTTGAATTGAAAGCCCGATTCGACGAAGAGCGAAATATCGCTCGGGCCGAAGATTTGGAGCGCGCCGGTGTGCAGGTCGTCTACGGCGTGCGCGGCTTAAAAACTCACGCGAAAGTCTGCGTGGTCGTCCGTCGCGAACCGGCGGGCATCCGACGTTACCTGCACTTCGGCACCGGCAACTACAATGAGAAGACTGCGAGGATTTACAGCGACGCGAGCCTGCTGACATGCAACGACGACCTGGCCGCCGATGCGATCAGTTTCTTTAACGCCATCACCGGTTATTCCCAGCCACAGCAATTTCGCAAGTTGGAAGCGGCGCCGTTGGGCCTGCGGGATCGGGTTCGCGAATTAATCGAGGCGGAAACGCATCGGGCCCGTCAAGGACTCAAGGCCCGCATTCGCGTGAAACTCAACGCCGTCGTCGACCCGGAGTTGATCGATGCCCTTTACGAAGCATCGACGGCGGGGGTCAAAGTCGATCTCAACGTTCGCGGTGTGTGCTGCCTCCGGCCCGGAATTCCCGGTCTGAGCGAGAATATCCGCGTCGTCAGCATTATCGATCGGTACCTGGAACACGCTCGCATTCTGCAGTTTCATCATGGCGGCGATGAGTTATTTTATATTTCCAGCGCCGATTGGATGCCGCGGAATCTTGATCGCCGGGTCGAATTACTCGTACCCGTCGAGCGGCGAACGCACCGCAAACGCCTCTCACGAATTCTTGATTTGTATTTCAAAGAGAACGTCAAGAGCCGACGACTTCTCTCCAACGGCGAGTATGAGCGAGTCAAGAGCGAGGGCGACCCCATTCGAAGCCAAGCGATCTTAAATGATCAGGCTGTCGAACGAATGCGAGAAACCGAGCAGGCACGTCGCACGGTCTTCGAGCCTTACCGTGCGGCGGAGAATTAAGCATGTCGGACGACACCGCCGACCTCGAATGGTTGATCATGCGGCACGCGAAAGCTTCGCGGGACGATGAGACGCTTTCTGATTTCGATCGCCCGCTGAAGGACCGCGGCCGACGGGAGGCTCCGCTCATGGCCCGGCAGCTCGCGCAGGCCGGGCTCCTGCCGGACCTGGTTCTGTCATCGACTTCGAAGCGGACGCGAGAGACAACCGAATTATTCTTAAACACGCTTCGCGAAGTCGAAGATCATGAGCCTGAGGTCCGATATCTTGAGGACCTTTATCTCGCTGACTGGACGACACACGTTAATACGATTGCGGCCGAAGGGGGCGTGGCCCGGCGGGTACTTCTGATTGCCCACAACCCCGGTCTGGAGAACCTTGTCACCGTGCTGACCGGCCAAGCCTGCCATTTACCCACCGCGGCCATCGCGCATGTCACGCTGCCTGTGGCCGCATGGGCTGAGTTTCAGCGGGGCGAAGAAGTCGCCGGCGACAATGTGGTGGGAGTCGGTCAGCTCGAGCAGCTTTGGACTCCAAAAGACCTTCGATAGATATTTTTATCGAATCGACGATTTTTATCGTCGGCAATCATCAGCCGAATCGACCGGTGACGTAGGCGGTTGTCTCGGGCAAGTGCGGGGCGGTAAAAATATCGGCCGTCGGGCCATATTCCATCATGCGGCCCAAGTACATAAACGCGGTGTAATCGCTGATGCGAGACGCCTGCTGCATGTTGTGAGTCACGATGAGAATCGAATACTCGCCGCGCAGTTCCTGAATGAGATCTTCAATTTTCCCCGTCGCGACCGGATCAAGTGCGGAGCAGGGTTCGTCCAACAGTAGAACTTCCGGCTCCGCGGCGATCGCCCGCGCAATGCACAGCCGCTGCTGTTGTCCGCCCGAAAGACCAAGGGCACTCTCTTTAAGCCGGTCTTTCACTTCGTCCCAAAGCGCCGCTCCGCGCAAACTGCGTTCGCACACTTCTTCCAAAAGTGATCGCCGTCGTTCCCCATCGATTCGCAGGGGGTAAACGACGTTTTCAAAAATACTCATCGGGAAGGGATTCGGCTTTTGAAACACCATGCCCATTCGTTTTCGCAACTCGATCACATCGACGGCGGGGTCGTAGATCGAGTCTCCGTTGAGCTTCATTTGGCCTTCAATACGCACGTTGTCGAGCAAGTCATTCATCCGATTAACGCATCGAAGCAACGTACTCTTACCGCAACCGGACGGCCCGATCAGGGCGGTCACCTTATTCAGTGCGATGCCCATCGAGACATCGAACAGGGCTTTTTTCTCGCCGTACCATAAATTGAACTCCTCGATATCGAGGACGTGTGTTTCCTCAAGCGTGGCGCGATGCACGTCGGCGGGAAACGATTCGCCCCGTTCGATCGCCTCCAGCCGCGACTGCGGGTCATTGGACTGGTCATCAGAAACGGCCGGACCACCGCCGAGCAGCCCGGCACCCATGCCGTCAGCCGGGGAACGAAGTTCGGAACCAAAATTCGGTTGTGCCATCGATCTAACAATCACTAGGTGGAATCGGGTTCGGTCGGAGGCGGCTTCGGTTTAATGCGAGCTATCGACGAAATTTGCTTCGAAACGATGTTTCGTGATCTGTCACGAACACATGACGGGGCGGTCAATTAAAACGAATTGCCTTTGAACTTAGCCCTTAATTTACTGCGGAGCCAGATCGCCGCCACGTTGAGTAAAGCGACCAGGGTGATTAGTAACAGCGTCGTCGTAAAGACCATCGGTTTGGCGGCTTCGACATCGGGACTGAGCATTCCGACGTCGAATATATGATAGCCGAGATGCATAAACCGTCGTTCGACGTGGAGGAACGGCGGCTCGGTATCGATCGGCAGTTCCGGTGCGTACTTGACCGCTCCGACGAGCATCAGCGGCGCGACTTCGCCGGCTCCTCGCGCGACGGCGAGAATTGTTCCGGTCAGAATGCCGGGCAAGGCCCGCGGCAGAACAATTTTCTTGATCGTTTGCCATTTGCTGGCGCCGCACGCGTATGAACCCTCTCGCATTGTATTGGGGACGGCTGAGAGCGCCTCTTCGGTCGCCACGATCACGACAGGCAGAGTCAGCAGTGCCAGCGTCAACGAGGCCCAGAGAACGCCGCCGCCACCGAAGACGGGGCTTGGACTGGCTCGAAAGAACCCGTCGAAAAACGGCACGTGCCCGAGAATCACAAACAATCCACCGAATACGGCAGTCGCCCAGACACCGATCACGCCGCACAGAATCGCACGCTGGGTCCAACCGGCACTCTGCCAACTGGCGCGAAGGACGCTGAACCATAACCCCACGCCGCCCGCGAAAATCACAGCCCAAGCGAGGAGTACCCCGATCCAAATCGGCCCACTCCATGGACGCAATCCGATTTCTTTCGGTCCACCGTCGATAAATGAGCCGATCGTGTAGATCAGGAAGCCCAGCCCGAACACGCCGAACACGATGCTTGGCACGCCCGCGAGATTGTTGACTGCGATGCGAATGATGCTGACGATCACGCCGCCCTTCGCGTATTCGCGGAGATACAGTGCCGCGAGTACGCCGAACGGAACGACCGCGATCGTCATGACGAGCGTCATCGCGACCGTCCCCCAGATCGCCGGAAGAACCCCGCCCTCGGTATTCGCTTCGCGGGGCTCGGTCGTCAGGAACTCACCCCAACGAGAAAAATAAACGCCGGCCCGCCCCTGCGTCGTAAGTTGATTCGCAGGATAGGCCCTGATGATTTCCGCGATCGGAGCGGAAACCGTTTCGGGCACGCCCGGACCTCCAGCTATCTCAAATACGAGAGCGTACGGCTCGTTCATCTGTTTCAACGATTCGATCTTCTGAACGATCTCCTCGTTGGGAAACTTTAGCCGTTTCTCAGTCTCCAAATAGCTATCAACGGCTCGGCGTGCTTCGCCGGTCAGCGATGCCAACAATTCTTTCAACTCGGCCCGCACCGGCTCGGCGGCTGCTTCGACTTCGTCGTTCGCTTCTTTAGCCAACTTCGAAAACGCCGCTGCGGCCTGCGGGCGTGACTCGCCAAATCGTCTTGTGAATGCGGAGGCGAGTTGGTCGTTGCTCTCCATCGAGTCTTCGAGTGCGTCGAGGAACACAATCTTCTCGACCGCCTCGCCCCGAATTGCGTCGGCCCGCTGACCGGTTTCGCGTTCCGCGTCGAGAACCTCCTGGCGAGCGGCTTCGGTTTCCTGGCTGAGTTCGCCGATCTCGAATTTCCCCAGTCGCTTCTGCTCATGAACTCGCTCGGCGATTGAGTCGTGCAGTACCGAAAAACGCTCCCACGCCTCAGCGGACCCGTTTGTCGATTTAATGATCGCATCGACCGTCGATCCTTCAGGTAATTCAGCAAGAGGGAGGGGATCGCCGCCGTCAACGACTGCGGACAGTTCGGCCTCAGCACCGGTCTTGGCCGCATATTGGTCAAGAAATGACTTCGAGTTTTCGACCCGAAGCGCTGCCAACCGATCTCGCAGCGACTCGCCGATTTCGGAGAGGGTCGCCTGCTGCTGCTCGTCGAGACGATAGACGTTGCCGTCAATAAACGCCGCGAGTTGTTGCAACTGCTCCTCATCCGCGGAAGGTTGACGTTCGAACCGCGCTTCAAATGCGATTGGGATTCCGATCAGCCTGCCCCACGAGTATCGCTCCGCGACAACCGCCCATTCGGGAGTACTGGTCGACCCATCGACAATCTCGAATTCCCGGACATATCGGTAAGGACTTCCGGTCACGTCTTTATTGTCGACGCGGATCAGCGTCTGCGAAATGCGGGCCTGATCTTCCTTGCCGAGCAACTCCATCGCGACGGCTTGGGTCGCGGCCGGCAGCCCTTTGGCAAAGTCTCGCGTCAGTATGAATGTGGACTGGTCGACGGTTTCGCCCAGTAACTCGTGCGGCTGGCCATCCTCCGGCATGTAGACGGTGATCGCCTCGATGCGACCGGGCCAAAACGTGCGGGCACCTTCGTAGATGATCTTTGCCAGCAGCAGCAAAATCATCGCGAGGCAGGCAATGAGCGCGCCACTGCACAACCAAAGCATCGGCTCATTACGAGCAGCCATGGCCGAAAAAGGTCCCGGGCGACCTTTCGGATCGCGTCGGACCGTTCGGGCTGAACGCTCACCGTGATCGGGACTTTGGGGGGTGGGTTCGCTCATAGCTGAGACGCGCGTTTGCGGAACCGAATGCGTACGATTTCCGCGACGGTGTTGACGATGAAGGTCAGGATGAACAGCAGCAGGGCGCACAGGAACAGAATCCGAAAGTGCGTGCTCCCTTTGACGGCTTCAGGAAGCTCAACGGCGATGTTCGCCGAGAGCGTGCGAAAGCCGTTGAAGATATTGAAATCAAGGATCGGCGTGTTACCCGCGGCCATCAGCACGATCATCGTCTCACCGACGGCGCGTCCCAGGCCCACCATGAGTGCGGAAAACAAACCGCTCATCGCCGTGGGCAGAACCACTCTCATGGCGGTCTGCCAGGGGGTCGCCCCCGAACCCAACGAGGCCGAGCGCAATTGCTGCGGGACGGACATCAGGGCGTCGTCCGCGAGTGTGAAGATGATCGGGATGATCGCGAATCCCATCACGAAACCGACGATGAACGCATTTCGCTGATCGAAGCTGCCGATCAGCGAATTCCTCGGGTCGAGGTCGAGGCCGGTCAGCGATCCGAATTGAATGAGCGCCCATGAAAGTAAGTACGTTCCGGCGAGCACGATCAGCCCGGCGACAGCGAACTTGCCCAAGTCCGCTGCCGTGCAGGCAGAACGGGACCAGTTTCTTGTAGCGTTAATCAAAATAGGCGTCACGAATGTTCGGGCCAGCAACGCGACGACCAGCGTGACCAGTGGCGTCAGGATCAAAAACCAACCGCCGATTCCGCTCCCTTTTCGTTCCGAGAACCAGAGCAGGATGTTTCCTCGAAACAACACGTCTTCAACGATCGGCCCCAACAGGTAGGCTGCGAACACGCCGGCCAAGGCCGTCACCGCAGCGAAAAACATGCGACCATTCTCAAGCCGCAGCGCGACGCGGACCGGGAGCATCTGCCACAGGTAGGCACCAGTCAACAACGCCAGCGGCACGATGAACGGGACGAGCAGAATCATCGGCAGCCACTTCTCGACGTACGGAGCGATCACAATGGCCGCGACATAACCGAGGACGACACTCGGCAAGCTGGCCATGTTTTCGATCGTCGGCTTGATCGCCGGACGCCAACGCGACGGCATAATTTCACTGGTATAGATCGCGGCCATCAGCGCGAGCGGCGCGCCAAACAGCATCGAGTAAAACGTGGCCTTGAGCGTCCCGAAGATGATCGGGCCGAGGCCGAACTTCGGTTCGGTCGCGTCGCTGGCCGACGTCGACTGCCACACGCTCGCGGGTGCCGCGTATCCCTCATACCAAATGGGCGCAAAGAGTCCGGCGAGACTCGCGGCGGGATGACCGATTTCGACTTTGCCCCGAAACAGATCGTGATCTTCGGACACGCCGTAAATCGACGATCGCTCCGCCTGCGGCGTCAGCGCGAGGTGCTTCGCGGGAGGGCCGTCGCGAACGAAGTCGACCATGCGCCGTTCGTTGGTCGTCTGAATCAGGCTCAGTGAACCGTCGGCGTAGCCGACGGCGACGGTGCGATCTCGAGGCGAGGGACCCAATCCCGACACGGCCGCCTCGGTCGGACCTCGGCCGTATTCGTGAGCCCGCGTCAGCAGGTAGCCGTCATCCGGCAAGACTGTTTCGGTTTCGTCTTCGACCGGCCGATTCGTACCGGCGAAGTCGGGCGTATCGCGGACGGGGAACCAACCCGTGAGGTCGCCTTCGGAATCGCCGATCAACAGCGTCGTTCGACCGGCGGCAAGCTTCACGCTGGTCACGGTGCGCCCCGCCGGCACGACCTTCAAGCTCTCGGCGAGATACCATTTTCTCGAATCGTCGAGCGAATACCGAAACAGCGTCCCGTCTTCCCAAATCAAATACAAACGCGATCCCGACTCGCCCATCAGCAGGAAGTTCGGTTGTGACGTTGGGGCGCCATCGACCGGCAACTCGACTTGATCGGCCGGTTCCGACGTGACTTCTCCCGTGAAGATGTTTTCCGACTGCTTAATGCGGAACAGGAGCAGCCGTCGCTCTTCCGACCAGACGGCCACGACCGGGCCGCTTGACGTTCCCACGACGTCGATCAACGTCACCGGCGAATCGGCAACGTCGAGCGGTTCGTCGGGGAGATCGAACTCGACCCGTTGCACTCGAAATTGCCCTCGCGGGGTGACTTCAACAATTCCGCCGTCATAGATTCGGGTTTGATTCGTCGCGAGAGACCGAACCTCTTCAGGCACCGACTCAGCTTCGAGAAAATCGGTTTTGAAGGCCGCTAGTCCGGTAACGACGCTACCGTCCGCAAATCCGAACGCGATGTCAGGCTGATCAAAGGCGATCGAGAACGCGGTGACATCTCGGCCGTCATCCTGCGTTGAAACGACGCTGCGCGTGCTGATCGATTCCCCGGTGCGCGTCGAAAAACTGGTGATTGACCCGTCTTCGCCGGCCCCCCAGCCGATCACGTCGTACTCGTCAACGCGGAACCCGCGACTGACGTCGAGTGAGGAGTCTGTCTGCGGGAGAGCGACTGGAGTGATTTCAGCCGGCTGAAAAAGAGGGACCACTTCCCAAACCAGCAACACGCCGACGAGAAAGACGGCACCGATCGTCCCGATGCCGCCCACGGTGATGACCGACGCGGCGAATTGGTCCGCAAATTTGACCGTGCGGCGCGTGCTGAGCTGTCGTTTCCGGCCGGTAAATGCGGAAGTTTTCTCTGCCATAGTCTCTGGTCGATCAGCCCGGACCGAGTGCATTTCTCCCTGACTCGGTCGGGATCGCGTCAGCCCGGTTGATGCGGGCTGACTATATTCCCCGAACGCAATCCGGCGTTCTGCTTCAAGGGGGGCTTTTACAAAATGGCGTAGTTCGCTCAGGCGTTATTCACTGGGGAGCGGTTCGCTGAGGGAGTGTGAGGTATTCAAGACGCTAAAGCAGCCGAACGCGGAACGCAATCGGCCCCCGTCCGGCTGCCTGCGGCCCATCGGTTTACTCAATCCCGACGCTCTTCAACTGCCGCTTGGCGAAGACGGCGGGCACGGGGAAGTAGTCATCTTTGACGACGGCTTCCTGCCCCTGCTTGCTGAAGATGTACTTAACGAATTCACGACGCAGCGGATCGAGATCCTTGTTCGGCTGCTTGTCGACGATCAGATTCAGAAAGCGGAATAAGGGGTACTTGCCGCTGTAGACGTTTTCTTCGATCGGCTCGAGCGCTTCCCCACCGGCCGATGGGGCAACCGCGATCGCTTTCACGCCCGGCGTCTTGTAACCGATGCCACTGTAGCCGATCCCCGCCTTGTCACCGGCGATGCCCTGCACGACCGAGGCGCTGCCGGCTTGTTCTTTCACGATGTCTTTAAAATCACCGTCGCCCAACGCCACGTCTTTGAAGTAACCGTAGGTGCCCGAGGCGGCGTTGCGTCCGTAGAGGCTGATCTTCCGACGAGCGAGAGGTCCGTCGACCCCAGCCTGACTCCAGATCGTGATGTCATCACTGTGGCCGAGCTTGCGGGTCTTAGAGAAGATCGCATCGAGTTGCGGCAGCGACAGGGCGTCGACCGGGTTGTCCTTGTGAACGAAGACGGCAAGCATGTCGATGCTCGAGTTCAGAACCGTCGGCTTATAGCCTTTCTTCTTGGCGAAGGCGGACATTTCCGCTTCCTTCGGCGGGCGACTCATCATGCCGAAGTTGATTTTGCTTTCGGTCAGAGCCGGGGGTGCGGTGCTCGACCCTTTCGCTTCGCTGTCGACTTTGACGTTCGGGTAAAACTTCAGAAAACCCTCGGTCCAGTAGGTGGCGAGATTCGCCATCGTGTCGGAACCGGCGGTCGAAATCGTACCGGAAATACCCGGAACCGGCTTATATTCCGGCAGCTTCGGATCAACCTTGGCCTGGGCGAAGGCGACAGAGCCGGCGGTGGTCAAGACGACCGCGGCGGCGATGGTCGATGATGTCAGGAACTGACGCAGCATCATTTGTCTCCATGGGAAATTGGGAAACTTGGGGCTCAGACCGCATCGTCGCGGCGAATGTTAACTTTTGATGAATCGAGAGTGAGTCTCGTCACAAATCAACCGATGTCAATCTGCCGCGTGACTTTGCCGGACTGCGCCCGTGGCTCGATTCGAGCCAGTAACCCGCAGAATCGCTGCATCGTTGACGTATGCATTTGCAGAGCGATAATGGGCGGTTCGCGTATGGGCAGCGTCATAGCTCACTTCGCGTCGTTCCTCCCGCGGGGTCGCAAGGCGGTCTCAAGTGCGGCGGGCATCGGTGAACCGGGTCAGGCCGTAACAGGAGCAGCCCTAAGCTAGGTGTTCCGGGTGTGCTTGGGGCCGCCTTTCGCCCTCGCGGGAAACATTCGCCCAAATCGTTCGCAACGCCGGGCGAATGATGATTCGGACCGTTCGCAGCTCGAAGAGGATCACATTCAGGCCTTCGAGCGGGCTCTCGCGAAGCCGAACTTGATCGAGGCTGACGTGGAACCGAGCCGACATTACACCGTTCTGGCCCGACGATATCGGCCCCAAACGTTCGACGAGGTCGTCGGGCAATCGCACGTCGCCGGAGCTCTGCTCAACGCGATCCGTAAAGATCGGGTCGCCCACGCCTATCTCTTCACCGGCGCCCGCGGCGTTGGAAAAACATCGACGGCCCGCATTTTCGCCAAGGCGCTCAACTGCCCCAACGTCGTTGACGGCGTCCCCTGCAATGATTGCGACCTCTGCCAGGCGGTTTCCGCGGGCAGCGATGTCGACGTCATCGAGATCGACGGAGCCTCGAACAACGGAGTCGAAGATGTCCGCTCGCTGCGGGCGAATGTCAACGTGAAGTCGATGCGGTCGCGATACAAAGTTTACATCATCGATGAAGTTCACATGCTGTCGCGGGGAGCGTTCAACGCGTTGCTCAAGACGCTGGAAGAGCCGCCGCCGGGAGTGAAGTTCGTCTTCTGCACCACCGAGCCGACGAAGGTGCCCGATACAATTCGGTCGCGATGCCAGCGATTCGACTTCGGCACCGTCGACACTCAAAAGATCGTCCTGCGTTTGAAGGAGATCGCGACCGCCGAGGGTTTCGAGGTCGAAGCCGAAGCGCTCGAGCTTGTCGCCCGCCGAGCCGGCGGGTCGATGCGGGACAGCCAGTCTCTGTTCGACCAGTTGCTCGCATTCGGTGGCGATGTCATTTCAGTCGCTGATGTGAATCGACTGTTCGGGACCGCCTCCGACGATCGACTGACCGCCCTGATCGCAGCCGCCATCGAATCACGACCCGACAACGTCTTACGAGAACTCGACGAGGCGCTCGTCGATGGCGTGCAGATCGGCGAGTTGATTGATCAGGTCGTCGCCTACTTGCGCGATCTGATGCTGCTGGCGGCGGGTGCTGAGACCGTCGGCTTGAGTTCGGTTGGCGAGTCGCAGCGGCCTGCCCTTCTCACTCAGGCGAAGACGTGGGGGCTCGATTCCGTTACGGCCGCCCTGCAAATCGCAGCCGAGGTGAAACTGCGAATGGCCCGCGTGGCATTCGGCAGAACGCTCGTCGAATTGGCCCTCGTGCGGATGGCTTCGCTCGGTTCGCTCGACGATCTCGGCGCATTGATCGCGTCGCTCAAAAACGGCGAAGCCGTTGCGGTCGAGACGAGTCAAAACCGCATCGCGGCGCCCGCGCCGCCGCGCAAACAGCCGCCACAACCGGCTGCGAACGAGCCTGGGCCGCAAAAAAAAAGTGACGAGAGCGTCGAAAAGTCGCCCGAAGTAGCTCCTGCGGGTAGGGATTCTACTGATTTTGTTAGACTACAGGCCGGGCAGGAAGAGCAATTGAAGGCGCAACTTGTTTCAGAATCGGTAGATGCGATTCGCGCCCACTTGCAGACGGCGTCAATAGCAATTCTCGGGCCAGATCACCTAGAGTTGGTCTTTCCCAAGAGCTATAGTTTCGGGCGGGCTTACTTCGACGATCCGCCGAACCGCGCCCGTTTCGAAAAACATCTGGAGTCGCTGACTGGGAAGCCCGTTCGGGTGACCGCACGGATTGACGATTCGAAGACCGCGGAGCCGCCATCGAATCGATCTCGCCCGAAAGGGCGATCCTCACGATCGGAATTGCTGAAGGAGATACCGGACGACCCATTCTTACAGGACGCCGTCCGGGTGTTTGATGTCAGAGAAGTTCGCCGGCTGTTCGACGCGTGACCCCGCCGCAGACCGGGGTGGGCATCGCAACCGCCTTTCGGATCTCAGGGAGCACGAAAATGTTTAAAGGATTGGGTGACATGGCGGGCCTGCTGAAACAGGCTCAGCAAATGCAGGCCCGCATGAAGGAAATGCAGGACAAGCTGGCCGAAGCCCGCGTGACCGGTGCGTCGGGCGGTGGGATGGTCACCGTCGAAATGTCGGGGCAGCAGAAAGTGCTGGCTGTCACGATCGACCCGGCGCTGATGGAAACGCCTGATGCCGAAGTGCTCAGCGATCTTGTTGCCGCCGCGACGAACGATGCGCTCGACAAGTCCCGAGAACTGGCCCGCGAAGCGACGGGTGAAATGGCCGGTGGGATGAACATCCCCGGTCTTGAGAACATCGTGGGCGGCTTGGGCGGCTCATGAACACACTTCCGACTCCCTTCAACTTCGGTCTGCCATTCTTCTTCCGATGTTCCAATCGGTCGGCAGCCCCCACCATCTCATTGCGAGGCGGTCTCGAGCCGCAAATGCCATGCAGCTAAATTTCTCTCAGCAAATGAAGATGAGCCAGCAGATGAAGCTGGCTCCGCGGATGATCCAGTCGATGGAGATTCTGCAATTGCCGGTCATGGCGTTGCAGGAACGGATCGATCAGGAGCTCGCCGAGAACGTCGCGCTCGAAATGAAAGAGAACGAGAGCGACATCAGCGATACCGAAGCGGAAGTTGAAGCCGAAAAAGCGCGGGAAGATGTTGAGACGGAAAAGCACGAACGCGAAGAACTCTCGATGGAGAGCGACCGCGAATTCGAACGCCTCGTCGAGATGTCGAGCGAATGGCCCGACGACAACCTCGGTTCGGGCTCCAAGGTCTCATCCAATCGCATGGACGAAATGGGAGATCGTCAGCACGATGCGATGGCGAACATGCTGGCCCGCCCGCAGTCGTTGACCGACTCATTGCTGGAACAGTTCGGCTTCTTCAACGTCCCGCCGGAGATCGGAGAGTTCGGCGATTTTTTGATCCAGAATCTCGACAAAGACGGTCGCCTGCAGGGATCGCTCGAAGAGACCATCATGCTCTTCGGCAAGCCGATCACCGAAGAAGATGCCACAACGACCCTCGGCCTGATTCAGATGCTCGACCCGCCCGGCGTAGGGGCTCGCGACGTCAAAGAATGCCTGCTGCTGCAAATCAAACCGGAGACTCCCTATCGCGATGCCCTGATCACGCTCATTTCCGGGCATCTTGAAGACCTCGCCCAGAACCGCATTCCGATCATTCAAAAGAAGACCGGCCTCGACATTGAAACGATCAAGGCCGCGACCGAAGAACTGGCGCACCTCGACCCTTATCCCGGGCGCGGGTACACCGACGAAACGTCGCAAAACGTCACACCCGACGTTGAAATCACACGCGACGATTCCGGCAAATACAAAGTTCGTTTGCTCGATGAATGGACGCCCAGCCTGAAAATCAGCCCTTACTATCTGAAGCAACTTCGCAACGATCCGGACGCCCAGACCAAAGAGTACATCAAGAAGAAAATTGATTCGGCGAAGTGGCTGATCGAATCGATCGAGCAGCGCAACAACACATTGCGGCGCGTCTCACAGGCGATCGTCGATCACCAGCGCGACTTCTTCGAAGACGGGCCGGAAGCAATCGCACCTTTAAAGATGCAGCAGATCGCTGATGTCGTCGGCGTTCACGTAACAACGGTGTCGCGGGCGGTCGACGACAAGTGGGTGCAGACACCCCGCGGTTTGTTCCCGCTCAAACGCTTCTTTGGCGGCGGCACTCAGACATCCGATGGCGACGAAGTCGCGTGGGACATCATCCGGATGAAACTCAAAGAGATCGTCGACAACGAAGACAAAAGCAACCCGCTCTCCGACGACGCTCTGGTCGAAGAACTCAAAAAGCACGGCTACAACCTCGCGCGACGGACGGTCACGAAGTACCGCAAGAACATGGATATCCCGTCGTCGCGACAACGACGCGAGTATTAAACCAAGTCTCTCGACCGCCTCGCACCGCGTTATATTTTTGTCGCGCCGCAGCGTGCCGCTCTGCGCCCCCGCTTCTCACGCGGACGCGAGTCCGAGGTCACGGATACGCTGAAATGCGCGCAGACGACTTTGGTCGATGCCGACCGATCTGACGTTTCGCCCCTTTGCACGGGCGAGTGGTGCGGTCAAAATGTATCTCCGCGTAAAACGCTGTGCGTCGCTACGAACTGCACTCGGCTGTTCGCGACATGCTCGGACTTGAGAGTCCCCCACGTGTCGCTGCGATGGGTGGCTCGCCAACCCCGTTTCACCGAGACAACTGCACCGAGACGACTACACCAACACGACCGCACCGAACGCCCGCCGCCACCGACAGATCACACCTGGTGTTACCTATGCCAAGAAACTTTCGGCTCCCGCTCGAAAGAAGCGTCGCGGTCGTTCCTGTGCTCGCGACGATGCTTGTATGCGTTCTCTCGATTGAGGCACGGTGCGCCGACGCAGAGCCGGTCGCCGCGGTCGCGAAGCGGTCAATCGCGCAGTTGAACGATCCGTCGTACGACGTGCGGCAATCGGCCGAATCGAAATTGGTCGCGTTGGGGATCGCCGCCAAGCCCGCGTTGACCTCGGCGATCAAGACGGGCTCGCCCCACGTCAGTGACGTTTGCCAACGAATTCTCGAGCGGTTAATCGCTGACGACTTCCGTCGCCGATTGAAGGAGTTTGAAGAAGGCGGCGACCCCCTTTCCGAACTCGCCTGGAAACGGTTCCGCGAACAGATCGGGGACAGCGAAGCTCATCGCAAGGCGTTCTCCGAACTCATGCTGGCAGAGCCGGAACTATTTCTGGCTTACACGGAGGGCTTGGAGTCGGCAGCCGAAGCCGTCTCGGAGCGGTTTGCGCGAATGCTCTACCGCCCGCGAACGTATCTCGTGTCGATCAGGCAACCGACGGCCGACCTCGAATCGATGCTGGCGATGATCTTTTTGCTTTGTGATCCTCGAATCGATCCGGCGTCGGTCGCAAACGATTTGCAGCAGGTGCTCAGCAACACGCGGCGGCACCTCAAAGAGATCACCGCCAATCCGATCTACCGGGAGATTCTCGACGCAGGACTGATGCGATTGGCAGGCACTCAGAACAACGACAGTCGAGTTTATTCCACCTTATCGCTGGCAGCGTCGCTCAACTGCGAGCAAGCGACGCTCAAAATGGCGGCATCGATTCTGTCCGGGCGAGTGAAAACCCGGCCCCAATATTTCGCCGCCGCCCTCGGAGCGGTTGGCTCCATTCACAAAGAGAAATCGATCCCGGCTCTTCAATCCTTCCTGCACGATCACCGCATCGTCACAGGGGCGATGAAACGTGGCTCACGGCAATACGCATCGATCCAGGTCAGTGACATCGCGGCCTTTTGGATCGCACGCTCGCTGGAAATTCCGACCGACGAGCATTGGGCAACGCAGGTCAAGAATTTTGTGAAGAACATCGAACGCAGCCCCCATTCGGCAATTCACTACTCCAATTATCGACTCAAGACTGACGACGAGCGGCCCAAACTCATCGCGAAAATCGAAGCGAAGCTGAAGTCGCGGCCGTACCCCGTTGAGTCGATTCGACCGGTTGTTACGCCCAAAGCAACAGGCTCGGTGAAGTACGAATCGCAACGAACTTCCTTCACCGCCCGTGCCAAGGCCGCGCCGGAACCCGACTACCCGATCGTGGAAGCATTGATCGCCCGCCAACTCGGCCGCGCCGCTGCCGCGATCGAGGACGGAGACCTCCAGTCGGCCTTGGCGGTGCTTTCCTCACTGCAGAAGGCCGGTCCGCCCGAGGCGCTGGTGTTCGAATCGCCCCGCGTCTTCCGGACGCTCGTCGTTTGGGCCGAGAATCTGTTCCTGATGCTTTCTCCTGACGAACTGAGGCAATATCAGATCCTCTTCGGTGCAACAGGCAAGGCCGCGCTTCAGCAGGCGACAAACGAAGGCCCGTCAGCGATCGCCGACGTCGCGATTCAATACCCGTACACCGAGGCTGGCCTCGAAGCGTTGGTGCGGCTCTCGCTGCACCTGCGAGATCGGGGAGAGTTCTCCGAAGCACTGATCCTCGCACGGCGGGCCGAGCGGATGGACGACGTGATGAGCGGAGAGGAGCGACCGTCACTGCCAGCTATCGTCGCCGATCTTGAAGCCCGAGGACCGCTCGGTGGAACCGGCAAACGCCTCGACCGGCAATCGGTCGGTGAAGCGGATCCGAACAAGAGCCGAAACCCCTATCTGGTCACGGAATGGTCGAAGCCCTTTGACCGGTCGCTGCGATCGGAATATCACAGCGCTCAAGGCCCCAATTTTGCGTCGGTTCGTCCCGGCATCGGCAGCGAAGTCGTTGCGGTGGCCCGCACCTCCGAACTGTCGGCATTCGATACGACCTCGGGCGAGCACATGTGGACGGCGCAATTCCCACAGCGAGAATTGAGAGACCTTGGGGCCTCTTCTGAAGCCAGTTGGAATAGTCTTCCCAAATGGTGTCGGCTCGACCCGCTATCCGACGCGGTCGTTCATGACGGCCACCGCATCTACGCCACTGCCGATCGTTTCGAAGGACTCGGCCCGCTCGAAGCATCGATCATCGTCAACCGGTCCGGCAGGGTTCGAATTGCGTGGCCCAGCGAAGAACGTGATCCGGAGTTGCGGGCTTACGACGCCGTAACCGGTCGGCTCGCCTGGTCACTCGGACGTTCGAGCGATCGCGCAAAAAATGAGCCTCAAGGGCGAATTATTTCGCCCCCGGCGGTGAGCAATTACGGCGTGCTTGTCGTCACCGAAACAGAGAGTGAAACCCGGCTGATCCTGATCGATCCTGAGTCGGGTCGGCAGACCCGCTCGTGGCCCATTGCGCTGCCGTTGGCCTACGCACAGCCGTCCCGCTATGTCTATCGCGGCATTCCTGCCGGACTTCAAACTCGGCGATTGGCCGCACCGACCGTCGACAAAGATTACGGCGTCGCGGCCGCCCCCGACGGACAGTTCGCCTGTATCGATTTTGCATTGGGAGCCGTGCGCTGGTCACGCAATGTGATCCTTCCTGAGTCACCCACGACCGCCTCGGTCCGGCGGATTTCAGGCGGAGCCGAAAAAGACTTCTGGGTCATCGCGCGACCCGATCGCTGGATCAGCAATCGTGCCCTGATCACGGGCGAGACCATCTTGCTTACGGCGATCGGATCGGATGAGTTGATCGCCGTGAATGCGACCAACGGGGAATCCCGTTGGACGATCCGTCGCGAGGACGGGATCGACATCAGCGTGCATGGCGATCGGCTCATCATTGTCGGACGCCGGACCGTTCGTCTGTTCGATCTTGCCGACGGGACGCCAACACAGGTCGCCCGAGTCCGCCTCGGACGCCGACAGCCGTCCGGCCCCGGAGCAGTCTATGGGAAAGACTTTTACCTTCCATTCGACTCCGGCGAGATCGGCCGAGTCGCGCTCTTCGACGGAAGTCTCGCCGTCCTCGCGTCGGACCGCCCACTCGCCGGTCCGACTGGCTTGTTCCCACTCGAGCGGGGATTGTTGGTTGTCGACACGAAAGCCGTCTCCGAATTTCAACCGGCGAACGAGCGGGACGGCAACGGTCCCGCCGGTCCCTCATGGATTCGCTCAGCAAGGGTCGCCCAACTTGCCGGAGACCCGGCGACCGCGATCGACCTACTACATCGAACCGATGAAGATTCTCGAACCCCGGAAGTGGACCGAACACGCCTGAAGTTGCTCGCATCGTTATTTGCAGAGCAAACGACCGGGTTCGATCAACAGTTCGATCGCTTCTGTAAAGAGATCGCAGCGGTCCCCGAATTGTGCGCGACCTTGCTGCACACCGCTGCCGCCCTTCAAAGTCGAGGCGCCCAAGATGAATTGGCCCGACTGCTCTCAGAAGTCGATCCGACCGAATGGACTGATTTGGAGCCAATTCGCCGGGCCGCCGGCTATCGCATTCGCCCGCACGTCTGGCTGAAGAAATTGCGCCAGCACGTCGAAATCGAGAGCAAGACCACCCAAATATCGTCCAGCTCTCAAGAGCCTGTCATCAATGTCCCCGCACATGACTGGCCCGCACGGCTTAAAGTCGATGCCGAGCAAAAGCCCGATGCGGTACTTTCCAGAAGCATCACTTCGCAGGTCGCGATTCGGAACTTTTATGGCGACGGCTCACCCGTCATTGCCGTACATGATCCCCGGCAACGAAAACTAAATGTGCGGGACGGAAAACTTCGCAGCTTGTTTGAGGCAAAATTGCCCACACCGGCCGCACGCATCAGCAATGTCGATCTCTACGCGCGACTCCCGGGCGTGCAGATCGACCAGGTGCTTGCCGTCGCTCGAGGAGACGCGATTTTCGCCCTCGACCTCAGCGAGAAACCGGTCGTTGATTCTGAAACCGAAGGCGAGAACCGCATCCTCTGGAAGGCTGATCGGTGGGACGCCGGACGTCAGCCACTCGAGACGACGTTGCTCAGCGGAGTCCTGAACCAAAATCGGGCGAGGCCTCGGGTCACCTTCTGGCCGATCGCCGCAAACGCCGAGGCCGTATTCTTTCAGCAATCGCAAATCTTAAGGGCTGTCGACCCCCAAACCGGACAAGTACGCTGGGAACGCGACGATTTTGACTCCGGCTGCGATCTGTTGGTGAGTCGAGGACGCTTGGTCGTCTCGCCGCCGCTGTCTGAGCGTGCTTATGTACTCGATGCGTTGGACGGGAGCCTGTTGCGTGAGGTCTCAGCCGTCCCGTTTGCACAGCGACGACAGTACTACGACGGCCTAATTGTGCGGGTGGTCGAAGACGGACCGGAACGCTGCGTCGGGCTCTACGACCCGGTCACCGAGGCTTACGTGTGGAAGAAGACACTAGAGGTCGGCACATGTCTCGATGCAGACGCATCGCGCCTCTACGCATTAAATGAGCGCGGTCAACTGCAATTGATCGATCTTGCCGAGGGCGATGTCGAAGCCGTCTTACAAACCGAAGGTCTCGAAGACTTCGTCAACCTGCACGTCATCAGCGGTGGAGCGACCCCGGTTCTGTTGGTTGAAGTACCCGATCAATCGCAGGACAGGCGCATTAACAATCGATATAATCGCGGATCGGTATCGGCTGCCTCGGCGATCTGCCTCGGCATCGACACCGCAAAGGGAAAATTGGCATGGTCGAAGTTAGTAAAGGCCCAATCGGCCTTGGTTGACCAACCGACCGGCCTGCCGTTCGTATTCTTCTGCGGTCGGTATTCGCCGATTACGGTGCTCAACGGCAGGACCTCAATTCGATCTGCCAAATACTCATCATTGATGCTCGATCGGCGATCCGGTGCCGTGCTCCACAAGCACGAGCAGAACGCACGCTACAACGTCTGTTATCGATACGAGGCCGCCGAAGATGGCCTCATCGAAGTAAGAACCTCCCAAGAGCGGCTGGTTGTCCGAGCCGCCCGGGACGACGAGCCGGTCGAAGCCGTACGCGGGGCGGCTTCACCGTAGTACGTCGCCGATGCGGTCCGCCGCCACAAATGAACGCTCAAATCTTCGATTGATCAGCAAGAGGTCGGCTGAATAAATTAAAGCTTTTCAAACCCGACCTGAGCGGGCCCGGGTGGCTTAATCGCCGATCCGTTCCATCGGCTCGATGATGCGAGACGGCGAAGAGCACGCTCAGGCCTTTGAAGAATCTTGACCGGCCTCAGCCGTCGAACTCATCCCC
This sequence comes from Stratiformator vulcanicus, assembly GCF_007744515.1. Lineage (NCBI taxonomy): Bacteria > Pseudomonadati > Planctomycetota > Planctomycetia > Planctomycetales > Planctomycetaceae > Stratiformator > Stratiformator vulcanicus. The sequence goes on along the minus strand of NZ_CP036268.1, from coordinate 790,895 downwards.
GCATGAACCATCAAGCCTGCCAGGCAGGCGATGGCGATGAACAGTGAACAGTAGAGCTTCGCGGACTCTTCGACGATCACCGAAACCAACGTCGGCGGCTCGGTCAACGTATCGATTGCCGTATGCACCACGAAACACGCCACGGCGACTCCGATCAATCGGAGAAACGACAAATACCTGAGTACTGTCGGCAGCAGCAATAGCCCGAACACGACTGCGATGACACCGTAGAGGATCACGATCACGTCATTCCAGCCCCGTATCGTTTTAGAGCTGGTCAGTCCCAGCAGATCGAGCCGGTCGAGGCGATCTCCAATCCGCTCGTGAAACTCGAGCAGCTCGTCCAGAGCAACGAACCCCAGCGCAGCCGACACGACCATCCAATAGAGCCGGACCGCGCGGGACGACCCTGCCGAGAGTAAGAACGTGGCCGACCCGAAGCCGCAGCCGATCGCCAGAAATATGGCCGAGAGGGCCGTAATCGCACCGCGTTCATCGACAAAATTAAATTGCCGGGGTTGCCCGGGCGGCACCAACGCAATCGCCATTACGATATAGATCGCGACTACTGCGGCTAGGCCGAGCGAGAGTGGAACGAAGCGGACAGCACTCGGCGATTTCAACGTCCGCCGACCCGCTTGGAGGCCCGATACCAATGCTTGAAGATAACTGTTGATGATCGCCGCCCTGCCGCTGAAGAATATCCCTGAAGTGCTCTCCGGTGCCAAATTAACATATTGAATCATCAGCCGCGACCAAACGTCACACATCGCCCAAACGAAAGCCGCGACCTGCTGCAAGGACTCCCCTCAATCAATCGTCGCCTCTGTACTTTCTCTTCACTCAATCATTCCCGCCACGCCGCCCAGAGACTTAAGCTTTGAAGGATTAAGTTCGCTGCCCTCTCCCGGCAATCCGCGTGAATCAGTAAAGTTGCGTTAACCGTTCGGCATTCCCCAAAGCTGCTTCGTTAGAGTCAGGTCGTTGGCAACTCGGTTGAACGCCGGACAGACTTCGAAATCTCCTTCGCTCTCTCGGATACGTTCGGTTGCCTGCATCGGCTGCCGCGTTGATGCACGTGGTGCACGCGGGGCTGCCTGCCGTCGATCCTCACGACGTTCCGGAAATTATCGAAGAAAAATCAGTTTCATGTTCGTCGCCAATCCCATTGGCGATAGGCTGGCTGTCTCACCGTGCTGTAGACGTTTCGAATTTGCAGCAGTCGGGCCACAGTTCCAGGTTTTCGAAGGAATTGAGATGACGGGTTTGATGTTTGGCAAGACCACTACTCGGCTGATCGGATTCGCGATTCTCTTCGCTGTCTTCACCTCCGGCTCAATCGCCGCGGCTCAGAACGCGACATTAGTTTTCGTCAACAATACCTCCGTTGCCGTGAAAGGGTTCTGGCTCGACGGTCAGAACAATGCACAAGAGTACTTTACGGTCGAGCCAAAAACCCAAGTCGAGCAACCGACTTTTACGGGACACACCTGGATCATCCGGGATAATGCCGGCAATGAATTGCAGCGGGTCACGGCGCGCGGCGGAAGACAACTCATCAATGTCGTCGTTCGCCGACCGAAGGCAGATCCGCAACAGAACAACCCGCCGAAAGGTAACGGCAGCCAGCAAGGCGGCGGTGGTCAACAAGATGCTAACGCTCAAGGTCGAAAATCGATTCCGGGCGGCTCGCGGGCGACACTGCAGATCACCAACAATTCCAAGCAGGCCGTCAACGTATTCTGGATCGACTTTGAAGGGAACGAAAAGCCGTACGGTCGCCTGCAACCGGGTGAATCGCGGCGACAGATCACCGGTCTTAAGAACGTCTGGGTCATTAAGGATGCAGGCTCGGGGCAGGAACTAACCGCCGTAAACGTCGTCCAACAGTCCCAAACATTGCAGCTACCGATTAATGGACGCGGAACACCCGGCGGCGGGCAAGGTAATAGTGGAGGAAGTCAGGGCGGGGGAAATCAGGGAAATCCGAGCGGTAACAATATCGGCGGCAACAATGTCGGCGGCAACAACGGCGAGCAGGCCCAAGGACCGACATACTGGCTCGGGATTCCCGCACGCGAAGGCGGTCGCACCAATCGACTGGTAACCCAGTTTAAGACGCGAGTTCCGGACGATGTCGTTCAAAAACTCATCTTAAACCAAACAAACGCCGCGCCCGGCTTCGCAACCTTTCAGCAGGACGCCGGTGGCCAAAAGCGAACATTCTATAAACACAACATCGGCTGGAACGACGATACCATTGGCCGCGGAACCTTAACCTTCGTCTCTGGTCAGGGCATGGGACAGACTTGGGTCAATGTTAAGACTAATGGTGCCTATCAAGCCTTCGCCAAACAATTGACCAGTATCCGGAAAGACTTCACGCCCGGCTCCGGTTGGTACACGGCTGAAACGCTCGTCGTTCGAGTCGACGGCACCAATCCGCCGAATTTCTCACTAAGAATCGGCGACGAGCAGACGACAAATAACTCGGGCACCAGTGGAACGACCGGGAACACGGGAACGACCGGAACCACCGGCTCAGGCGGCGGCGGTCCCGCCCAACCAGCGGGCCCCGGGCCTGTGGACGTCGCGTCCAGTAGCCCTATCCCAAACCTGATCGGCGTCGCCAATTCCGACGGCTCGATCGATGTCGTCTGGCAACGCAGCGACGGGAGGACCTTATATTCGACCTACTCCGGACAGAATTTTCAAAATGCGACGCACACCCCGCTGAACGGGCTGCTCTCGCTCTTAGGCGGCTTCACGAAAGACTCTGCCGGTAACGGCTACGTGTTAAGCGCCCGACGTGAGCATTCAAAAGCAGGTGCCGGAGCGCAGCCGAGATTAAGACGCCGCGGAGTTCTTCAAATTCATAAAATCCCTGCGGGCCAACGCAGCATTCAACTTCTCGCCGACCTCAATGCGCCATCACAGGCTGGCACAAAGCAAGGAACGTTCTATACGAAGTGGGGCATCTTTAATCCGATCCTCCACAGCGGAAATGTTTCGACCAATGCCCAACTGCTGCAAGGCGGAGGCGTGCTGGCCGCATCGTTTATTCATAACATTCCCAGCCCCAACATCGGCGGCGATGGACTCCTCCACAACACAGGCTGCCTGCTCGCCGTCGATACGAACGGTAACGCGGTCTACACCAACGGCGCCGAGAACCACGCGATGGAAACTCGGCTGTTCTACGACGGATCTCGCTTCTTGCGTGCACAGGTCGGCGATCAAGGCATCCTGGTCTCCGAGTTAGAACAGCAGAACGGCAAGTGGGTCTGGAGTGACGACAAAATGGGCGCCGGAGCCGCTCGCGAGGGCCTCAAACACCTCTACCGTCTCGGCAATTTCGCAAGCATGAATTCCGGGCCGGCCTTGCTTTATACTTACGTCGAAAACGGTTGGGCGTTCGGGCCTCAAGAGCGAGAGTGGGAAGCCGATGCCAACGGAGCGGCGCTCTATCTGATGACACTCCCGCAGGACATCAGTGCTCTACCCGCATTTAATTGGCGTGATCGCTCGACGGGGCCCGGCATCAGTCAGCGACAACTCGCCTCACCGCCGACCGGAAGTAACTTCGTGCGCCCGCGATTAATTGACCTCAAGAACGGGCGGCTCGTCGTTCTGTATGAGCAGTGGAGAGGCGGCTGGAACGCGGCTTATCAAAAGACGTTTGGAATGATCATCGACAAGAGCGGGAATCGGATCGCCGGGCCGAAAGAACTCAGCGGCATCCGCACGCAGCGAGGAAACGTCGGCCTCCACTTGGCCAACCGCAGCCGCGCCGGTTTCCTCGCCGGAGACAAATCCGGCGGGGCAATCAAGCTTCACACCATCGACGGCAACCTCAACACACAGACGTTTTCACTTCGGGGAAACTGAAAATCGGGGCTTCGGCCGAAGCGTCGTTTAACAATACCAACGACCTCTTGAAGGCAGACAGCCCGCGGATTAACAAGCCGCACTTCCTGTGAATTGCGGATCGAATACGGTGTGAAGCCGGAATATGCACTCGCAATGTATCCCCGCGCGCGATCCGCGGCTCACAGGAGCCTCGGCTTGTAAATCGCGGCCTCAATCAGCGGCGGGGAGCCAGACTCTGAACTTCGTGCCCGTGCCTACTTCGCTTTCGCATTGATCGTGCCGCCGTGGGCGGCGACGATGCCGGGGCCGTTGTCAATCACGAACAGTTCGTGGCCCTCTATCCCGAATCGGGTAATCAATTCGAGCGACTGGCCCTCGGGCATTGGCTGCGTGGCATTCAACGCCAGGTTGGGCAGCATCTGCTGCATGAGAGTCACGTCGACCTCGACCCGCGGTAGCGATTGGTCGAGGTGGGCCCGCAGTTTAACGTCAGCCCGATTTGCTTGACGCGATAATGTCGCGTAACGACTACGGCCAACGAATGAAGGTCAGCGCGAAGACCGTCTATCGGCACTTCCCCGGCGGCGGTTAGGGCGAAAAGCTTGAAGCCACGGGCATCAGCGATCGTCATCGCAAACGCGGCAGCGCTGGAAAAGACGACAGTCCCTCGTCAATGTGTATTTTAAATGGGTTCGGCACGAGCCGAACTCAAATTCGCTTTGGTCTCTACTATTTAAGTAAAGGTGGCACGCTGATGAACAAGTCGAAGATCTGCTTGCTGATGCTGTTTTCGGTCTTCGCTTCGATGGCATCCGCCGGTGAGCGTGATCAGACAGAGTCGTTCGAGATTCCCGCTCATGTGTTGAAGGACAAGATCCGGGGCGGGCTGCTCGGACAGTTGCTCGGGAATCTGAACGGCCTCCCGCACGAGATGAAATACGTCGATGAGCCGGGAAGTGTCGAAGGCTACACGCCGTCGCTGCCGGAAGGAGCCCGCACCGATGACGACACCGACTTCGAATGGGTCTACATCGTCGCCATGCAAGATGAAGGGAAGATATTCCTTCCTCACGAACGCATCACGGAACTGTGGACGGCCCGGATCAATCGCGCGATTTGGTGCTCGAACCTCTATGCCCGTCGCCTGATGGACCTCGGCATCGACCCGCCGATGACCGGATCGATCGTGCTGAACCCGTGGGCCGACTTCAACATCTCCGGTCAGTTTTTATGCGAGACGTTCGCCCTGACTGCTCCCGGAATGCCGCAGACGGCTTCGAAGATCGGCCTGCATTACACCCGCGTGGCGATCGACGATGAGCCGGCTCAAACGACGCAGCTGTTCTGCACGATGATCGCCCTCGCGTTCGTCGTCGACGATCTCGAAGTCCTCCTCGATCGCGGCGTCGAAGCGATCGATCCGAAGAGCCTCCAGCGAGAGATCATTGCGGATGTCCGAGGCTGGCATCAGCAATACCCGGACGACTGGCGTCAGACGCGTCGGCTCTTAAAAGAAAAATACACGCAAGCCGATGGCGGGATGCGCGACCGCAACGGTTACGAGCTGACCACCGGATCGACCGTCGCGGCGCTTCTCTACGGTGAGGGTGATCTCCCGAAGACGCTCGAGATCGCCTTCAACTTCGGCTGGGACTGCGATAACTCGGCCGCGACGGCCGGTGCGATCGTCGGCGTCATGAAGGGGTACCGCAGCTTTCTCGCCCAGGAATGGCAGATCGTCGACCGCTACCGCAACACCACCCGCGAAGGCATGCCCAACGACGAGACGATCACGAGCTTTGCCGACCGGCTCGTCGAGCTCGCCGAACGTATCGTGCTCGACGCCGGCGGAGAACGTCGCTGGGAACAGGGAAGCGTCGAATATCAAATCAAAGCCGAGTCACCGGCGAACATTCGCGCGCTCGAAAGTCCCAAGGGGCGGACCGCTCAACTCGCCAAAGAACTCGGCGACGAGGTCAGGACCGGCATTTTGAATCCCAAGTCGGATCGAGAGCGTGCCCGCGCGGCGTATCTCGCGATCTGTCTGAAGACCGCACCGACGTTCGCCGCGGAACACCCGGAACAGTGGGCGGCCGCCGTGGCGGCGCTCAACGAGTTCCAACCCCTCGTCCAATACCTATTCAGCGACCGACCTTTGACACCGATGCACCACGACCTGAAACGGCGAGCGACCGCCGCCGGGCTTGTGGTCAAGAAACAGTGACACAGGATTTCTCCTTCGAACCACAGCGAAGAGCAATCATAGGACAGGCTCACTGAGAAGCCGTCCGGCTTTTTGAAGACGACCGCGGTGACGAGGCTCTGATTTGTTTCGAGGTCGGCAGCGGGAGAGTATTCAGCCCGCTTGTCCCGTAGAATTCCATATCTCGTGGTAAACCTCTCTAATTGCCATTCGCAGGGCAGGGGAACTTGGATGGTGAATAGATACGCAAGGCCCGAACACCTTCAATACCGCCGGTCAGAATCAGCGTGTGTTTTTCGTCGGTCAGTAATTGAGCGACGGTCACGGCACGTTCGACTCCCTTCTTGGCTTTAGGTGGCGTCACATCGTTCGTCGCCTGTTTCATCACAGTCCAATTGAGTTCAAACTCGCTGGGCAATTCCTTGAGTCGACGCAGGTCGGTAATTGCGAATTTAATCTCCCAGTCGTCAGGTTCGATCACAACCCGGCCGGAGTTCGACACGAATCGTTGATCGGTGCGGCCGCTGCCGTCTGCCCCCGTTTTGGAGCCCCTCACTTCGAACAGATAAAGCTTTGGGTCGGCTTGATCCTGCGTGGCGGTCAGCGTCCATGATTCGTCGATTAAGGGCTGCTCGAAGCCGACCTTAAGCACGGCCGGCCATGGTCCGGGCGGGATCGGCGTGCCCCGCCATTTCACGCGATTTCGCCCGTGATATCTCATTGCCGGGATATCGAGCGGCTGGGCTCCATCGATTTGAGCGGCACAGGCCTGAGTCGCATCCTTCGAGAAAATCACGTCAATACGGTTTCCGTCAAATTGATATTGAAGCGCCCCGTCATCTGTTCGCATATCTTCGGTAACGGGGATCGTTGTGACATAGCCGCAATTCATCGGGTCAATTTTGACGTCTTCCCGCTTCACGAGGTAGGCTTTGATTAATTCCGTCATCAAGTAGGTGCCGTGCTCGTTGGGGTGGACATGATCGGCCACCATAACGCCCGGCTCCAAATTGTGTTCCCTTAAATAGTCTTTCCACAGGTCGCGTCTTGCGTCGAACGCACACCCATATTTGCGAGCCACTTCAGGCAGGAAACGGTAATTGCGGAACGCACTGATCTGCTGACTTCGATCCTTAACCTTCGCCGGGTCGGATTCGTCGATCACTTTCTGGTTACGTCTGAGGTGGTCGGCTTGAATGATCACCTCCGCGGTCGTCCGTTCGCGCAAGTTGCGAATCATTGTCTCATAGTCTTTGTCGTTGCCGAGATCATGAAAGATCACCAGGTCGGGATAGACGGGGTACATGTCGAACTCCGACGTCTTGCTCAGCAGATGGGAGGCAAAGCCCGAGAGCGGTTTGCGGACGTAGATCAGGTTCGCGTCAGGATAGGTTTCCCGCAGATGTTCTTCTAAATAAATGCCCCACTTGCCCGCGGTGATCGATTGCCCGTAGAGCAAAATAGTGACCGTGTTTTTCTGCTCCGGCGTGCTGGTGGCCAACAACGTCATCGTGCGTTGGATGTCTTTCCCCATTCGGCTCGCGTCGCCGCGATTGGTCGGCTCCGGGAATTCAGACTCCTCGGCTCGCAAAAGGCCAAGCGGGAGCAGCGCTAACAGCGCGAACGTGAAGAAAGTTCTCATAACGGAATCCGTTGTGTGGTACGGCGAATGAACGGGTACCTGAAGTCTAATCAGGCGGGCGGGGGTTCGCACGTGAGGACAGTTGATTGTCGGGTGACATGCCCACCCGGCGCCCCTTTAAAGATAGTTGCTCGGCGTTTGACCCGCGGTTATTAGGGACCTCGACTTGTGAGGGAAGGCAATAAAAATCACCGCTTCCTGAGAAGCTGTGATTGAGCGTGGGGGAAGCCTGTTGGATTATCAAACTTTGAACGCTCGCTCGATCCGCGGTTCACAGGAACCTCGGCTACTTCGGGATGAGTGCCGGGGTGCGTGTCGCCCCCTCATCTGGGGGTTCGTGAGCTTCTTACACCACTTTGCGTCCCGAAAGGGATTTGACTTTCTGTTGGACGCGATGCAACGACCGAGCTGCGGCTATGCTACGCGGGCGACATGCCCTCGGTGCCAGCGATTGGCATGCGCTGTGAGTTCGCATGAAAGGGTGAATTGGTCGGCGAGCCTGAGATTGTCTCAGTTTTGGTGACGGGAGTTTGGAGGCCGCCTTAAATTGCTTGGAGAAGATATTGTGCGAATAACGAGTGGCTCGCTTGCTGTGAGGGCGAAGCGCCCCCGGTATACGCGATCTCGCTTGATTCAACCCGCGCCATACAGTTCACTCATTGGCCCATTCTCACTATTCCATTCACGGAGCCGATCATGCGTCTCTGGTCCACGCTGCCCTTCTTGTTGTTGCCTGCGCTCGCGATCCATGCAGCGGAACTCGACCGCACGGTTCTGCCGATCCCGGAACCGAAGCCGCCCACTTACACGGAACTCGACGCCCGCAAGGTCGAGAAGCCGCCGCGATTCGAAGTCACCGCCCCCGATGGGGCGCCGAACGTCGTGATCGTGCTGATCGATGATATCGGGTTCGGCGGGCCGAGCACCTTCGGCGGGCCGATCGCGACGCCGACGCTCGATCGGCTCGCCGGCAGTGGATTGGTTTATAACAACTTCCACACGACGGCGTTGTGCTCGCCCACGCGGATGGCGCTGAAGACAGGGCGGAATCACCACACCTGCAACACCGGCTCCATCATGGAGACCGCGACCGCCTTCCCCGGCAACACGGGGCAACTGCCCAACAGCGTGGCCCCGCTGGCCGAGATGCTGCGGCTCAACGGTTACAGCACCGCGGCCTTCGGCAAGTGGCACGAAACCGCGGCGTGGGAGACGAGCGTCTCCGGCCCCTTCGACCGCTGGCCGACCCAACAGGGGTTCGACAAATTCTACGGCTTCATCGGCGGCGAAACCGACCAGTGGTACCCGTTAATCTACGACGGTGTCACCCGCGTTACGCCGCCCGAGATGGAGGAGTATCACTTCACCGTCGACATGACGAACCAGGCCATCGGTTGGGTTAAGGCGCAACAGTCGATGACGCCCGATAAACCCTTCTTCGTTTATTATGCGACCGGTGCCGTGCACGCGCCACACCACGTGCCGAAGCGCTGGGCCGATAAATATCAAGGAAAGTTCGACCAAGGCTGGGACTCCGTGCGCGAGGCGTCGATCAAGCGACAAATCGCGATGGGTCTGGTGCCGGAAGGAACGGAACTTGGGCCGAAGCCGGAAGACATTGAAGACTGGGACGCGCTGGACGCCGACCGTCAGAAACTTTTCGCCCGCCAGGCCGAGGTCTTCGCCGGTTTCCTCGAACAGACCGATCACGAGATCGGCCGCTTCGTGAGTGCGATTGAAGAGATCGAAGAGCTCGACAACACGCTCTTTATTTATATCGCCGGCGACAACGGAACGAGCGCTGAGGGCGGCTTCGTCGGCATGTACAACGAAATGACCTACTTCAATAATGTCACGGAAAAGGTGGAAGACCTGCTGCCCCTGATGGACAAGTGGGGCGGGCCTGAGACCTTCCCGCACATGGCCGCCGGCTGGGCCGTGGCGTTCGATTCGCCCTTCTCCTGGACCAAGCAAGTCGCCTCCGACTTCGGCGGCACACGGAACGGCACCGTCATCCATTGGCCGAAGGGCATTAAATCTCAGGGCGAGATCCGGTCGCAGTTCACCCACGTGATTGACGTCGCCCCGACGGTTCTCGAAGCGGCCGGACTCCCCGAACCGAAGAGCGTCAACGGCACGCCGCAGACGCCGATCGAGGGCACGAGCATGGTCTACACCTTCGAAGACGCGGACGCCCCCGAGCGGCACACGACGCAGTACTTTGAAATCTTCGGCAACCGCGCGATCTACCACGAAGGCTGGCTCGCACGCACGCTGCACCGCGCCCCGTGGGAAACGACAAAGATGCGTCCGCTGGAGGACGACGTGTGGGATCTGTACAACACGCGCGAAGACTTTAATCTCACGAACAACCTCGCGGCGGCCGAGCCTGAGAAATTGAAGGCGATGCGGGACCTCTTTATGAAAGAGGCGGAGAGGTATCACGTCCTGCCGATCGATGACCGCGTGATCGCCCGCGTCAACCCGGCGCTCGCGGGGCGGCCCGACATCCTGGGGGATCGTAAGTCGCTGACGCTCTATGACGGCATGAACGGGATGCTGGAAAACACCTTCATCAACGTGAAGAACCAATCGGTCCGCATCACGGCGAAGGTCACGATCCCGGAAGGGGGTGCCGACGGTGTGATTTTAACCCAAGGCGGCCGGTTCGGCGGCTGGTGCCTTTACATGAAGGATGGCAAGCCGGTTTACACCTATAACTTCCTCGGCCTGTCGCGGGACACCGTCGCGGCCAAGGAACCGGTTCCGGCCGGGGACGCCACAATCGTCGTTGATTTCGAATACGAGGGATCAGAAGGCGAACTCGGCAAGGGAGGCACGGCGACTTTGACCGTCAATGGTAAAGAAGCCGCGAAAGGGAAGATCGAGAAGACGCAGCCTCTGATGTTCTCCGCCGATGAAACCGCTGATATCGGCCTCGATAATCAAACCCCGGTCGCCTCAGACATCGGCATCGGTCGCGACGAGACCCGATTCACGGGGACGATCGAGAAGGTGTTGGTGGAGCTGCTCGATTAGTCAGGTGCCAGGTTCGGTGGCTACCCACCCTAAGGTCAGCGGCCGGTGGCGGGTGGCTGATGTGCAAGAAGCAATCGGACAACCAGATGCGAGGGCGAGCCGCACCCGGCGGTCGGCGAGGGCGACCCGGCTAAATCTAGACGGGCCCGGGTTCGAATTCGGTCAACAACGACGTACCTCTTATTTCAAACAGGCTACAGGAGAAACCATCATGAGAATTAACTGGTTTACATCATTTATCACAGTGGCATTCGTCGCTCTGCTGGCGGAGGCCGGTTGGGCTCAAGATGCCGTCGCTTACCAGGATGGCATCCCCACCGAGATCACGACGCCGGATCGCGTTCAATCAAAGCTTGGAAACCTGGATTTCAAAGACGGATATCCCTCCAAGGAAACGGCTGAGAAGTTGCGTGAGGAACTCGATTACCTTCACGGTGTCGAGGCATTCACGAATTCGATTCAGGGTGTTTCGGTATACGCACTGAGGCAGGGGCTTGGAGACGTCGGAATCAAGGACGGAGAATTCTTTTACACATCGAAGCTGCTGGATTCGAATTCACTGCTGCTGACAGCCAATGCAGACACGGTCTATTTTTGGGGCAATCTCGATCTTAGCTCTGGCCCACTCGTCGTCGAAACGCCACCGATGGTTCTGGGCATTTTTGATGACTTCTGGTTCAGGTGGGTCGGAGATTTCGGCCTCGCCGGTCCGGACAAGGGTAAGGGAGGAACGTTTCTGCTCGTCGGTCCTGGCTACGATGGTCCGCTTCCTGAAGGTGGCTACTTTGTTCGAAAGTCGCGTACAAACCATGTCACGATGTTGTTTCGCGCGTTTCTCGAGGACAATGACCCAGCTCCTTCAATCGCCCGGACCAAAGAAACGTTGAAGATATATCCGTATCAAGCGGGAGGCTTTGGCAACAGCGTGGGTAGCTATTTGTCCGGCGATGCTCCGCTGAATAAAACAATGCCGGAGCGGACCACTCCGCGTTTCGTCGAAGGATCAGGTCTTGTCGTCAATACCGTCGCGCCCAACGACTTCGGTCACTTTGAAATGCTAAACGAATTGGTGCAGATGGAGCCTGCTGAAGCTCTGGATCCGGAACTTGCTGGTCAGTTTGCGGCGATCGGTATCGTCAAGGGGAAGAAATTCGCCCCCGATGCTCGAATGCGGAAGATATTGGAGAAGGCGGTCGTGGTAGGTAATGCTGCGTCCCGCACGATCGGTATGGGAGCTCATCCCACAGATCGTTGGCGTTTCTACGACGATTCTTCGGCATGGTGGAACATGTTGTTCGAGGGCGGCTACCAGTTTCTCAACCCACCACCAGAGATTCTAGCAGATGGTGGCGTGAAGCAGTCTCCCAATCAAGGTGCACGCCGACTCCATTCGCGTACAGGGTTCTTTTACACGGCAACCGGGATTACTCCTGCCATGTGCATGTACTTGACCAACGTTGGGTCGCAGTACTTGTTCGCCAACATCGATTCGAAGGGTGTCCCATTCGATGGTGCGAAGACCTACAAGGTCGATCTTCCTAAAGACATCCCAGCGGCGCGTTTTTGGTCTTTCACCGTGTATGACAATCAGTCCCGATCGATGCTGCAGACGCCGCAAAAATACCCTCGGGCCGGCAGTCAGAGTTATCCGAGTCCAGCCGCGAAGTTGAACGCGGACGGTTCGACAACGATTTACTTCGCACCCGAACAGCCTGACGGAGTCGACCGAGGCAACTGGATTCAGACAGATCCAGGCAAGGGGTGGTTTGTCATCCTCCGACTCTACAGCCCACTCGAGTCTTTTTTCGACAAGACTTGGCGTCCTGGCGAGATTGAGCCGGTCGAGTAGGGCCCGTGCCGCAACATCAACGAAACTGAATCCCCAATTCAAACTCACACAACGCGGGTGGCCCGGACGTTACTACGTCCGGGCGGCGGAGCCGCAAGAGGTTCAGCGGGGAGTTTCAACGGCGAAACTGATCACCGAGCGAGGTCTGCGACGACCGTTACTGTATTACCAGCCGGCGTCGCCTTTAGTAACACTGCCCTGAGACCTCTTGTCGCTTTGCGACCCGGAGGTGTGACCTCCGGGCCATCCGCGACATTTTGATGACCTTTGAATAAAGAGCGCTCCCTGGCGGTCGCGGCTAAACGGGGCGGGTGAAATCGCTCGTCTTTAATACACCCCAACCGTTGTTGTTTTCGCGAAGACGTGGAACGGCGGGTGGCTGGGGACAGGCGCTTTCGCCTGCCCCCAGTTGAGTGCGTTTGAAGATAACCCCTCCAGCAAGGCCGCGTTTCCCCGCGCTCGCCGAGGGCGGCTCTGCGAGACCGTCCCCGGCCACCCCCCGGCTACGACCGCAACATCACTGAGCCGAAGACGTTGTTGAAGATGGTCGACTATATCCACGCCAACCCGCTTCGTCGTGGGTTGGTGGAACGGCCGAATGATTGGAAGGGGTCGAGTGCGGCGGAGTTAATCGACGAGCGACCCGGACCGCTCCGAGTCGACCGAGTGCCGCCGGACTGGCTCAATCAACGCGGGGGCGCGTGGCTGATGTGCAAGAAGCAATCGAGCATCCAGATGCGAGGGCAAGCCGCCCCCGGCATCCGCGGGGGTAATTAATTTGGCCGTTCAAGGAAAGGCCGGAGCCGGGGGTTTGGTGACGGAGCAGTTCGATGGCGGCGGTGGGTGGCTGGGGACAGGCGCTTTTGACTGCCCCCAGTCGCGCGTGTCTGGCGGGTAGTCCGGAGGTAGTAACCTTGGGCCACTCGTTTGCCCCGAAGTGTGGAGGTCGGGTCGTTCCACTCACCTTCGCCCGTGAGACTCGATCGCGCGATTCGGGTTCGCCCCCTGCAATTTACATCCACCACTTGCCGCCATCGGCTGTTATCATGTCGTCTCGCTGAGAGTCTGCCGAGTCGAAGTCATTCATCCACCTCAGGTGCAATGTCATGAAGTCGCTATTCGTGCTCTTTCTGGTGGCGATTCCGAGCCAGGGATTCGGTCAGGGTATTCTACCGTTTCCTCCCACTCCGTCGGGCTCTCGGGCCGGTGTCACCATTGAAAGTTCGGACTATCAAGAGCGCGTCGAACCGAAGCGATTGCCCGCCGACGCGCCGAATATCCTGATCGTATTGATCGATGATGTCGGGAACGGACTGCCGAGCGCCTACGGTGGTGAGGTGCATACGCCGACACTCGACCGGATCGCCGGAATGGGTATTTCTTACAACCGGTTCCATACCACGGCGATGTGTTCACCGACGCGTGCCGCGTTGCTGACGGGGCGGAATCACACTCGCGTGGGCAACGGGCAGATTGCCGCGATTGCGAATGATTTCGACGGATTTAGTGGTGTCATCCCGAAGTCCTCCGCCACGATCGCTGAGGTTCTGAAGGCTTACGGCTACAACACCGCTGCGTTTGGCAAGTGGCACAACACGCCGGAAGACCAGATCACTTCGAAAGGGCCCTTCGACTATTGGCCTACCGGATACGGTTTCGAATACTTTTACGGATTCCTTGCGGGTGAAGCGTCTCAGTACGAGCCGACAATGGTTCGCAACACGACCTACGTCGACCACCCGCATACATCCGGCGGCAACGACGACTACCATCTTTCCGAAGACATCGCGGATGATGCGATTCACTGGTTGCGTGAGCAACGCGCCTACGCGCCCGACAAGCCGTGGTTTGTCTATTGGGCGCCCGGGGCGTCGCACGGCCCACACCAGGTCCCCAAGGAATGGGCGGATCGGTATCAGGGCAAGTTCGATGACGGCTGGGACCAATATCGTGAGCGCGTCTTTAATAACCAGAAGAAAATCGGTTGGGTGCCAGCCGATTGCGAGCTGACTCCCCGTCCGGAAAGCATGGCCTCATGGGAATCAATTCCCGAGGAGGAGAAGCCCTTCCAGCGTCGCCTGATGGAGGTGTTTGCCGGCTTTACCGAACACGCGGATGCTCAGGTTGGCCGGATCATCGACGAAATCGAAGCGCAGGATGATCTTAAAAATACGATTGTGCTCTATATCTGGGGAGACAACGGATCATCCTCCGAGGGTCTTAACGGCACCATCAGTGAGCAACTCGCGCAGAATGGAATCCCGACGAAAATCTCCGAGCATCTTACGGCGCTGGAGGAACTTGGCGGGCTCGATGCCCTCGGGTCGGCCAAGACGGACAACATGTATCACGCCGGGTGGGCCTGGGCGGGCAGCACGCCCTATCAGGGCACCAAATTACAAGGCGCTTATTTCGGGGGGACGCGGAATCCCATGGCCGTATCTTGGCCAAAAGGCATTCGACCCGACACGAAGCCTCGATCGCAATTCCATCACGTGATTGACGTGGTCCCGACGATCTATGAACTCCTCGAGATCACTCCGCCCAAGGTCGTGAATGGTTTTGAGCAAGACGAATTTGATGGCGTCAGTATGCGTTACACATTCGACGATCCGTCGGCGGAAGGACAGAGAAAGACCCAGTTTTTTGACATCATGGCCAGCCGGGGCATCTACCACGATGGCTGGTTCGCCTCCGCGCGTGGCCCGCGCGAACCGTGGGTCGGTGGCATTCCACCGGGCATTCGTGAGTGGTCGCCTCTCACCGAGAAGTGGCAGCTTTACCACATTGACAAAGACTGGTCGCAAGCCAACGACGTGGCCGGCGAGCACCCCGAGAAACTCGAAGAATTAAAGGCACTGTTCTTAACCGAGTCAGCCAAAAATAAGAACCTGCCGATCGGCGGCGGATTGTGGTCGACGGTGCTCTATCATCCCGAAGACGCGCCCGCATCACCCTACACGAAATGGACCTTCGACCATCCGATCACCAACATGCCCGAGTCGACGGCTCCGAAACTCGGCAAGGTCAGCAGTCTCGTGTCGATGGATGTCGACGTCCCCAAAGATGCCAACGGCGTGTTGTATGCTCTCGCGGGTTTTTCCGGCGGTCTCGTCTGCTACGTACGCGACAACCAATTGCGTTACGAGTTCAATTTGTTCACCGTGCGACGGACAAAGATTAAAGCGAACAAACGGCTGACGCCGGGCAAGCATAAAATTGAGGTCGAATCCGAGTTGGTCGACAAGATCGGCGGGCCGATTAATGTAACGCTTCGTGTTGATGGCAAAGAGGTAGGATCGGGACGAGTTCCCAACGGCATGACATTGCATTTCACCAGCAATGCGACATTTGACATCGGAACTGATCGCGATTCGCCGGTCTCGCTCGACTATTATGACGAGGCGCCGTACTCATTTAATGGAAAGATCGGCCGGACACACATTCGCTATACTAAGAAATCGAAGTAGGAGTGAGTATGAGTCGCATCTCGATTCGCTGGGTGATCGTCCTCTCCATTGTTACTGCGACGGATTTGTGGGCCGAGGACGACGGCAGTGTGCTGCCCTTTCCTCCATCGCGGATGGAAAGTGTCGTTAAGCCACGGCTGCAAGACTCCACGATGAAGTGGCCCGAGCAACCGCAACGACTTCCGCAGAACGCCCCGAATATTTTAATCGTCCTGCTCGATGACGTCGGTTTCGGTGTCTCCGAAGTGTTTGGCGGCGAGGTCGAAACTCCGGCTTTCAAGAAGCTGGCGTCCGAAGGAATCCGCTATAATTGCTTCCATACCACGGCGATTTGCTCGCCGACCCGGGCGTCGCTGCTGACCGGGCGGAATCATACGCGAGTCGGTTCGGGAACGATTGCCGAACGCGCGATTGCCTTTGACGGGTTCACCGGAGTCATACCGAGGACCGCCGCTACCGTCGCGGACGTGTTGCAGAATTACGGCTATCGAACCGCGGCCTTCGGCAAATGGCATAATACGCCCGCAACGGAAACAACTTCGATCGGCCCGTTTGATCGCTGGCCGACCGGTTATGGGTTTGACCACTTTTGGGGTTTTATTGCGGGCGAGACTTCGCAGTGGGAACCTCGGCTGACTCACAACACCTTGCACATCGAACCGCCCGAACAGGACGGCTACCACTTGACCGAGGGGATGGTCGACCAAGCGTTGTTATGGATGGACAACCATCAGGCGTTTTCACCTGACAAACCTTTCTTCATGTACTGGGCACCCGGCGCCGCGCACGGTCCTCACCATGTCGCCGCCAAGTGGGCTGACAAGTACAAGGGTAAGTTCGATGACGGGTGGGACGCGTACCGAAAACGGGTCTTCAAACGACAGGTCGAAATGGGCATCGTCCCGCCCGAAACGAAGTTGACCCGGCGCGATCAATCCATGCAGGGCTGGGATGACATTACGGAAAAGCAACGTCCGTTTCAGCAAAGACTGATGGAAGTCTTCGCCGGTTTCGTGGAACACACCGATGCTCAAGTGCTCAAATTAGTCGAAGGTCTTGAGGAGCGGGGTCTCCGCGAAAATACCATCGTGATGTACATCTGGGGTGACAATGGCTCCAGCAGCGAAGGAGTACAAGGGACAATCAGTGAATTGCTCGCTCAAAATCAGTTGGACGCACCCTACGAACAGCAGATTGCGGCGTTAAACGAGTTGGGTGGTCTAGAGGTTCTGGGCTCGCCGGAAGTCGATAATATGTATCACGCCGGTTGGGCATGGGCGGGCGGCACTCCCTTTAAGGGAACCAAGCTGGTTGCCTCTTATTTCGGGGGAACTCGAAATCCGCTGGTGATTTCATGGCCAAAGAAAATTAAACCGAGCGCGCAAATCCGCTCGCAGTTTCATCACGTGGTCGACATTGCTCCCACGATCTACGACCTCCTCGAAATTACGCCGCCCAAAGTTGTCAATGGGCACGAACAGATTCCCCTGGACGGTGTGAGCATGGTTTACACCTTTGATCACGCTGAGGCGCCCACGGCCAAGAAAGAGCAGTTCTTCGATAATTACGCCAGTCGCGGCATCTATAAAAACGGCTGGATGGCCTGCACGATTGGACCAACGTTGCCCTGGGATCCGGCCAACAATCCACAGCGGATCAGGGAATGGGACTCGGCGAGCGATCGCTGGGAACTCTATGATTTACGAACTGATTTTTCACAAGCCAATGATGTGGCACAAGAGCACCCGGAAAAGCTCACCGCTCTAAAGAAGCGATTCCTCGAACTGGCCGAAGAAAATCAGGACCTCCCCATTGGAGCGGCACTGTGGACGCGATTGCATCCCGAAGATGTGATTGCCACGCCATACAAGGAGTGGACCTTCCATGGGAAAACTCGCCGGATGCCCGAGTTCACCGCACCGGGATTGGGCAAGAAGGATAACGTGTTGGAAATCGACTTAACGACACGAGAAAAATCCAAGGGTGTTCTATACGCCTTGGGCGGCGCATCAGCGGGGCTCACCTGCTATATGGACGACGGCTACCTTTGCTACGAATATAATTTGTTCATCGTCGAACGCTATACGGTGAAATCGAAGCAGCGGATACCGGCGGGTAAGCATCAAATCGTGGTCGATACGAAGGTGCCCCGTCCGGGCGGACCTGCGACGATTGTTTTAAAAGTCGATGGAGAAAAAGTAGCAACCTTGGTCACCAAGCGTTCCGCTCCCGTAGCATTTACCGCCAGCGAGACATTTGATGTCGGCGTCGACCTCGGCTCACCGGTTTCAACGAATTACACAAAACGCAAGCCCTTTGCTTTTGATGGGACCATCAAGCACATCAATGTGCGCCTGAATTAAGTATGATGACAGCGTCTGGCGAGCCCCAAAGTGTCAGGGTTAGGTCGATACAGTAACCGTCGCTCGTGAACCAGGCGTAGCGACCCGGCTCCGGCTCTACGGTTCAGATCCGCCGTCCGCCGTCGCCGCGACGAACTTATTCCACAGTAAGACGCACAGGGACTATTTATGAATCGCTTCTCAATTCTGTTTTGCTTCGTAATAACAGTTGCTCTTAATGGATCGCTCTGGGCAGAGCCGTCGCAGCGGCAGCTTGACGCCTGGCTGAAGCGATTCCCGGAAGCCGACACGAACGGGGACGGACGGCTGACGGCCGAGGAGGCGGCGACCTATCGGCAAAAGGTCACCAAAGGGCGCCCCGAGGCCGGCGGCGCCCCGCGAACCTTTTCGGTCGATGCCGGATGGGATGCCGATCGCTTTCCGGATGACGCGGTCTGTTATCTGCAGCCGGAGGAGATCGCAAAGCTCTACAGGCGTGTGACGCGACCGGAGACGCCGAAAGACGGATCACTCCGCATCGTCGCCACCGGCCACAGCTTCATGGCACCCGGATTCCGAACCTTGCCCGCGATTGCCAAGGCGGGAGGCTTCGAGCAGCAGACACTCCTGACCCATGTCGGCGGCGGGATCACGGGCAGCGCTCGTTTCAAGTGGGAGCAGGAGAACGGCATCTTCCAGTTCAAAGGCCGGCCGACGCCGAAACTCCTCGCATCGATTTCGAACGCCAAGTGGGACACGATGCTGTGGGGCCCCTACTTCAACGATCGCCCCGAGTACTACCGCTGCTGGATCGACTTCTGCCTGAAGTACAATCCCGAGATGAAGTTCTATCTCTCCGACGCGTGGCCTCAGCTCTATCAATTGAAGTCGGTCCCCTCGTCGGAAGAGGAACTTTCCGCGGAGGTCATCGCCCGCATGGGAACGGAAAAGCACGCGATCTACGCGAAAATCATCGGAACGCTCAACCGCGAGTACCCCGGCAAGGTATTCGTATTGCCGACGAGCGACGCGATGGTGATTGCCGCGGAGTACTATCATCGCGGCGAGCTGCCGGGCGTGGAAGGACTGCACACTTCGGTGGGAGGCCAAGAGCGATCGCTGTGGCGTGACCGACTCGGGCACCTGGGGCCGGGCTTCGGCCGCCTGGAAGGATATGTCTTTTACGCGACACTTTACGGTCGTTCTCCCGAACTGATTGAAGGGTCGGTCGCCTTTAAGGACCGTTCTGAATATCCCAGCGACGAACTCGACCGCGCCTTTCGCAAGATCGCCTGGCAGGCGGTCATCAACAACCCGCTCACCGGCGTAACCGATCGCGATTCCGACGGCGTCGACGACAATCGCGAGGAGCCTTAAGTTGCCGCCCGATTCCCCGGCAAGCCTCTGCTTCCAAGTCGGCCACTCAATAGAGGTCGACCACAACGGCCGGAAGGTGGCAAGGGGATCGTCAAGCCTTCGCCGTGCGGCGGGGCTCGACTGAAAGGCGAGCCCCGAAGTGTGCGGGTTAAGTCGTTCCATTAACCTTTGCGGTGAGACCAGACGTAGCGATCCGGGCCGGGCCCTACGGTTCAGACCCGCTACCCTCCGTGGGCAGGTGGTAACCTATGGGCCACCAGCCTAAACAATTGACCAAATAGAATCTGCGGACCAGATGCGCGACCAGACCTTTTGCACATTCCTGCAATCTCGAATTAGTAAGTCTGCGATGATGGCCTGGGATTGGTACTTCAAGAGAGGTGACCAGGAGGCCGACATTGCTCACTGGGCGATCGATGCGTATTAGGGAACTGTCGCTCTGACACCTCGTCACAGCAAAGTTGATGAGTATTCAGCGGTGTGGGAGCCACCCGCGATGGCAGGCCGCACCAGGGGGGGTGAGCCGCCCCCGGCACCCCCGGCACCCGGCGCTCGCATCACCGGGGCTGTCTTGCAAACATCCCTGCCGCCCTACACCGTACCAGTCGTGGAGGGCCGTCAACGGGTACAGCGCCGCTTGACAACGAAACTTCTCGACTTGGCAGGGGTTCTCCTCACAGTGCCTGTTTCCCAACTCGGAGATTCCAATGCCGAAAACCTTCGCGATTCTCGCACTCTGGCTCCTCGGTCTGGCGTCCACTGCAAAATCAGACGTCCCTGAGTCAGAGCCAATTTTCAAAGATGGGGCCAGCTGTCTCTTCATCGGCCACAGCTTCTTCATCCCGGTGGCCAAATCGTTCGACAGGATCGCCCGCCAGAGTGGCTTCACGTCCCATGAAGTGAAGCTTGTCTTCTCCCCCGGCCCTGGTGGGTCACCGGGCAGACTGTGGAGCAACCCGAGGCAGAGGAAACGAATCGACGAGGCCTTGGCGACTGGCAAGATCGACTTGATGGGCATGACCGTAGGAGGTGGCAATAAGTTCGAGGACTACCAGCGATGGATTGACTTGGCTCTGAAACACAACCGCGAGACGCGGTTCTTCATCGGCGTCCCCTGGTTTTTCGGCGGGCCGAGGATGGAGAGCGATCGGTATAACATGGCAATCGAAGCGAGCGGCGACCAAAACTTTAAGACCGCAACGGAACTGCGCAAGGCATACCCGAAGAGCCACATCTACTTCATCAACTATGGGTTCGTAGCCTCCGAGTTGAAAGGCCGCTTTGAAGAAGGGCGCCTTCCCGATGTCACAAAGATTTCCGGCCTGGGTGATGAAGCCCTGTTTCGCGACGGCTTGATCGGTCACGGCGGACCCATGATGCTTGAGGTGTCATCACTGCTCTGGCTGAAAACCCTTTACGGTGCGGATATCGGAAAAATTAAGCGTTCGGCCTACAAATCGAATGTCGAAGAGATCGTCGGAAAGGTCACCGAATACAACGAGAGGTACAAATGAACGACTCGCGACCGGAGCCGATCGACCCGCTTCAACTCATCCGTGTAGTACAGACGTTGTCCGGTGGCGATCGTACAGCGAAAAATCGGAGCCGCGGCAATCTCGTCGTGACTCGGCGGGTGGCTGGGGTCGGGCGCGAATCAAGCGATCACCAGCGACCACGTCACCTTGAAGAATCATCAAAACGCCCGCCCCCGGTTTTCGGGCGTGTTCGCCGACTCGAAGACCACTCCGCGCTCGCTGGGGGCGGCTCTGCGAGACCGACCCCAGCCACCCGGTCTTCATTCCTGCGGAAGCAGGAATCCATTGGGCGGTGTGACACTCGATCGGAAATAGATTCCTGCGTGCGCAGGAATGACGGATAGTCAGCTTAATTCTCTGACGGCCCGTTCTTCAATTCCTTCCGCCACATCTCTCGAAAGCTCTGCTTCGGCATCTCCGGCATCTCGCGTTGTTTGCCCCAGGGGTTGAGGCCGTGGTAGATGCTCCAGCGGGGGAGTTTGGGGACGACGAAGCGGCTCGTTTTGCCGACGAGTTGATACAGGGCAGGGGAGCCGAGCAGTTTCCCCAAACCCCACATGCCGACCCGTTTCGTCCAAGGGAGATGACCCTGAGCCTTAATTTCCTTGCGGAAGGCGAGCAGTTGATGGTGCAGGGGAATCTTGACCGGACAGACATCGGTGCAGGAGCCGCACAGGCTGCACGCGTTCGGCAGGTCGGCGTGACTCTTGGCGTCCATCAAGGGGTTTAAGACCGAGCCGATCGGGCCGGGGACGGTGGTGCCGTAGCTGTGGCCGCCGCTGCGACGATAAACCGGGCAGGTATTCATACAGGCCCCGCAGCGGATGCACTTCAGGGCTTCTTTATAGAGCGGGTCGGAGGCGATCTCACTGCGGCCGTTGTCGACCAGAATGATATGGAGCTCGCCCCCCTCGACCGGGCCGTGGAAGTGGCTCGTATAAGTCGTGATCGGCTGTCCGGTGGCACTCCGCGCGAGCAGCCGGGTGAACACGGCGAGGTCACTGGCGCGCGGGATCAGCTTCTCGAGTCCCATCGACGCGATATGGACCTTCGGCAGGCTCGCCCCGAGGTCGGCATTGCCTTCGTTCGTGCAGATCACGATGCCCCCCGTCTCGGCGACCGCGAAATTCACGCCGGTGATCCCGGCGTCGGCGGCGAGGAACTGCTCTCGGAGGTGCTGCCGGGCGGCTCGGGTGAGGTAGGTCGGGTCGTTGTTACCGGCCTCAGTGCCGAGGTGCTCGTGAAACAGCTCCGAGACTTCTTCCTTCTTAATATGAATCGCCGGGAGGACGATGTGGCTCGGGTGCTCCTTCCGCAATTGCACGATGCGCTCGCCGAGGTCGGTGTCGACGACCTCGTAGCCGTGGCGCTCGAGGAAGGGGTTAAGATGACACTCCTCGGTGAGCATCGACTTGCTCTTCACGACGCGCCGCACTTCGTGTGACTTTAAGATGTCATTGACGATCTCGTTGTGCTCGGCGGCGTCTTTCGCCCAATGCACCTTCGCGCCGAGCCGAGTGGCGTTGCGCTCGAATTGCTCCAGATAATCGCCCCACCGGCTGACCGTATGCTGTTTAATGTTCGAGGCACAATCGCGGAGGTACTCCCACTCGGGAACCGACTGCGCCTGCTTGTCGCGCTTCATGCGGACAAACCACAGCGACTCGTCGTGCCAGCGCGTGCGTTCAGGATTCTTAATGAACTCGGCGGCGTTGAGGGCGTGGGTGGCCATGTTGAGGGGCTAGGGGCGAGAGGCTAGTGGAGAAGACAGGAGTCAGTAGTTAGAAAGAATTGTTAATCTCGGAACTCGTTGATGAGCGATTTGAGTGTTTCTTCGTCGTGTAGCTCACCGTCACTCTTAAATATCTCGACCTCGACGCGACCATCGGCGTGAATTCCGATCTCCCAACGTTGACCGGGAACGGCGCAATCGATGGACACGACATTTTCTTCAGAGTGTCGAAGCGTGAAATGAATACCAGCGGCACTCAGCTCGGTCGTAAGGTCGTGAACTTTACTCACTCCGGTCAGTGTCGAAATTGCCATGGCTAGGAATCCTTATCGAACCGGTGATCGTTCAACAATTTATAAATTGTGGGGTAGCCTGTCATTCGCTGCTGAGCTTTTTCAGCGACTTCTTCCCATAGCAGATTCAAGATTGAGTCGAAACTTGGTGAGCCTTTGGGCAATGGAGCCCGGCGAATCGACGCTTTCTTTACCTGTAAGATTTCACGAACGCTAAGGCCCGCGTGTCGATGCGGCATCAGAGGGTCGCCCCGTCCGTCACACTTGCACCTTCATTCTGACTACGCGCTCCTGTCTTCTGACTTCCCGCGAGCATCGCTCGCTCCAGAATTTCCGCGATGTGCATCACTTTCAGTGGGCGCTCTTGGCGGCGGATGAGGCCGTCCATGTGCATCAGGCAGCTCATGTCGCCGGCGGTGATGATTTCGGCCCCGGCCTGTTCGTGGTCGACGATGCGGTCGGTGCCCATCATGCAACTGACGGCTTCCTCGCTGACGGCAAAGGTGCCGCCGAAGCCGCAGCATTCGTCGATTCGCTTCAAATCGACCAGTTCGATGCCGTCCA
Organism: Stratiformator vulcanicus; assembly: GCF_007744515.1. Taxonomy (NCBI): domain Bacteria; kingdom Pseudomonadati; phylum Planctomycetota; class Planctomycetia; order Planctomycetales; family Planctomycetaceae; genus Stratiformator; species Stratiformator vulcanicus. Next base: position 766,979 of record NZ_CP036268.1, on the reverse strand, counting down.
AGCCCTCGAGTAGGATGCCGGTTTTGCTGAAGGGGGCGTCCATTCGTTCGGAGTCGGAACCGAGGCGGAGTTCGCGGAGGCCGTGGCAACTGTTGTGAATGCCGACTTTGTGAGGGAACGAGCCCGGCGGTCGCTCGATCTTGAGCACGTCGACCAAGAACTCGGTCAGTTCGTAGACCGACTTTTTGAATTCGCTGAAGGAGTCCTCGGGGCCGAAGTATTCGCCGTAGTGCTCGCGGACCATCGCGGTGCAGCTACCGGAGGGACAGACGACGGCGTCGTATCCGCGGAAGGTGTCGAAGAACCGCCTTGCCAGGGGAGCGGCATCAGACGTGCAGCCGGTGTTGGCCATCGGCTGCCCGCAGCAGGTCTGTGCCTCAGGAAAGTCGATGTCGGTGATGCCGAAATGCCGGAGCACCCGCACCGTCGCCATGGCAACGTCGGGATACAATTGGTCGATATAACACGGGACGAACAGTGCGACGCGCATCAGCAGGAAGTCTCGGGGAGTTGTTCGGTTGAGCGGAGACCTCTGAAGTATACGAGTCGGTTACGCCTTTGCCCAATCGAACAGGGCGTTCGGTCACTCTGCTGATGATTCCAGCAACGCTTCGGCCCGTGTGCGTACGATCTCCACACGGTCCGACGCCGCCGCCTGCTTCAGTGCCGCTCGCGCGGCCTGATCCGGCCCGATCTTGCCGATGGCCAGCACGGCTTGAGACCGCACCAGCGGTTCGGGAGACTTCAGCAGCAATCGGCTCAGCAGCGGCAGAGCCGGTTTTCCGGTCGAACCTGTCAAACCAAGCTGACGCACCGCGGAAGCGTTGAGCCCGTCCTCGGCGGCGGTCATCAGGACTTCGACCGTCGCTTCGTCGGACTGTTGGAGGTCTGCGAGCGCGAAGGCGGCGTTGAGCCGGACGGGTTCGCGATCGTCTCGCACCGCTTGCCGAAGGGCTCCGATCGTCGCATCGCTCGGCTCGCGCTGCTTTGTCAGGGCATGCACGCTCAGCCGGGCAACGTCTTCGTCCGGATCGCCCACGTGATCGATCAATGCCGCGACGGCTTTCGGCGGTATCGGCTCTTGAGCGTCGGCGAACTCGCGGGCTGCGGCCTGTCGCTGTTCGGGGTCATCCGAATTCAGGGCTTTTAATTGAGATGAAAGACCGGCATCGCAACCTGAAATTGCCACGCAGATTAATACCGCGATGACGGAAGTTTTGAGCGGTGAGAAAATAGATTTCGTCCGCATGTTGGAATGCTTGAGGCTTACGCTCTTGTTCAAATCGTTGGGGTCATCGCGGATTAAATCGTTCGGCGAATATATCACGTTTTGAAATCCACTCCTAATGCGGAATTTGTCGAGTGGAATCCCTTGCTTGCGCTGCGGGCTTGTGCAAACGCTTAAAACTCACCGATGGCTTCGCCGCCGTTGCGGGAGGCGAGGGCTTCGTAGACATTGTCGTCCATGTTTTCCGAGAGAAAGCGGACCGACCCGTCGCCGATTAAATGCTGCGCGCCGCCGGCGTGAAAGCTCGATGGCCCCCACAGGCAGGTGATATCGTTCGGTTCGTCGTAATAAGGCGTATAATTAATCGGCAATTCTGGTCCAGCGTAATTAATTGTGTCGGCGCGGTCATACCGTCGCGCGGCGATAGAGGAAACGCTGCCGTCGATCCACACGGCCACACCCTGCTCACGAGTTTCAGCAACGAACATCGTACTGGAAAGCCCGTCGGTCACGTCGCGAAACTTAATACCCCCCTCCGGAAAGATCGCCCCGTTGGGCGCGTTCCACAATTTGTCGATATTCGTCGCACCGATCGCCACATAGTTGCGGATCGCAAAGCGGTCATAGATATCGGTGTAGAGGTGATTAGTGGCGAAGTCGGTCCCGGCGAACGAAGGGCAACGGTAGACCGGGATGACCGTCGACGCGGCGGCAAAGTTGGCCGACGAGACGGCGCTTTCGTTGTAGTCGACGAGATTTTGCAAACTCGACTGATCGAGCTGCGGCAACAGCAGACTTGCCCAACCATGCAGGTGATACTGCTGCGGATTCGACAACCAGACGCCATACTCGATAAACGTCGTCGTACTGGGCGGGATGACGTTGTGAGCCCCGTGGTAATTGTGGATCGCGATCCCGATCTGCTTCAGATTATTCGAACAGGCGGATCGCCGGGCGGCTTCGCGGGCCTGCTGCACCGCAGGAAGCAGGAGCGCAAGCAGCGCCGCGATAATCGCGATCACAACGAGAAGTTCGACAAGCGTAAAGGCACGGTTGCGCATAGAAAGAGTCTCGCGTCTGAATTGGTCCGGCCCCGATAATGATTCTGACGCGATTCGGCCGCGGGTCAAGCGGGAAGTTTAGGCGTGCCGACATCTTTCGATTCGAAAAATCATCAGATATACTTAAATCGTCGCACGGAAAAGGAAACGAACGATGAATTACCGCGTAGCATTGGCTGAATCCGACGAAGGATTTGCAATCTGGGTCCCAGCGCTTCCAGGCTGTTGTTCGCAGGGTAAAACGGAGGAGGAAGCGTTGATGAACATTCAGATTGCGATTCGGGAGTACGTGGAAGTTGCGGCGGAGAAGGCAAACGATTGGGATGTCGAAATAGTTTACCGTGATCTTGAAGTTGCCATGTAGCGATGCCGAAGCTGCCCGAGATCAATCATCTCGATGCAATTCGAGCTTTCGAGAAAGCTGGTTTCCGAATTGTTCGACAGGGCAAGCACGTGATTATGTCGAATGACTTGGCCATCTTGACGATTCCAAGATCGAACCCGGTCAATGCATTTACAATGGGGCAGTTGGTGAAAGATGCGGGGCTGACCACGGAATCGTTTCGGCAATTGCTATGAAATTTGGGCGATTAGCGTCGCAACAATCTCCGACGCCGGGGCGTCGGCTTGGATGGGGAGCTCGTGGCATTCTTCGAGATTGCGGAACCAGGTGAATTGTCTTTTGGCGAACTGGCGGGTGCGGGTTTTTAAGGTTGCGATGGCGTCTTCCAGCGTGAGGCCCTCTTCGAGATGAGTGATTATCTCTTTATACCCGAGAGCTTGCCTGGCGGTGCGGCTGAGGCCGTGCGGGGCTTTTAAGAGTGTCCGCACTTCGTCGACGAGCCCCCCCTCAATCATCTGGTCGACGCGGCGGTCGATGCGGTCACTGAGCCAGTCGCGAGGCGGGCTGAGCCAATAGACGTGTTGCGGGCGCTCGCCTTCGGGGAGCGGGCCCTGTTGCTGCTGTTCGGACAGCGGGCGGCCGGTGGCGTCCATAACCTCCAACGCCCGGATGACCCGGCGGGTGTCGTTGGGGTGCAGTCGTTCGGCCGTCGGCGGGTCAAGCTCGCGGAGCTTCGCATGAATCGTCTCCACGCCCTCCGCCTCGGCTTCCGCTTCCAATTTCCGCCGCAATTCCCAATTCGCCGGCGGACCTTCGAACACGCCGCGAAGCAGAGAGCGCAGATAAAGCCCCGTTCCTCCCACAAAGAGCGGTCGGCGTTCCCGCGCGAGAATGTCTTCGCAACACTGCTGCGCTGCCTTCAGGTACTCCGCGACGGTGTATTCCTCGTGCGGCTCGAGGATGTCGATCAGATGGTGCGGTACGCGGGCCTGCTCTTCGGCAGTCGCCTTCGCCGTGCCGATGTCCATGCCGCGGTAAAGCGTCATCGAGTCCATCACAACGATCTCGGCGCCAATCCGCTCGGCCAGCTCGAGCGAGACCGCGGTCTTTCCGCACGCGGTCGGCCCGGTGAGGAAGATGCAGCGGCGGAGGAGTTCGGGAGGGAGGAGCATGGGGTCGAGGGGCGAGGGGCCAGAGTCGAGTGCAAATAGGCGCGAGGATTATTCTTTGTCGCGAGGCTTCCGGCTGTCAAAAGCTTTCTGTTGACCCTCGACTCTCGGCTCTCGACCTTCATAATCTTGCAAATTGTTGCCATTTCTAGAACGATTTCGCCATGCACGAATTTGATACCAGCATCAGCGTTGCCGCGCCGATCGACGAAGTCTTCGACTTTCTGACCCGGCCCGAGAACGTCATTCAGGTCACTGCGCCCGATGCCGGGGTCAGCGTGGTCGATGCGCCCGAGGTGATGCAGCCGGGGTCACGCAACAAGCTGAAATTCTCCGGCTTCGGTCCGACGCAGACCTTCATCTACGAAGTGACGGAGTTCGTGCGGCCGGAACGGTTCGTTGAGGTCCTGATTGAAGGCCCGATGAAAATGTTCCGCAACGAGCACGAGTTCGAATCGCACGGTTCGGACGGCACGTCGGTCCGGGACCGCATCGTCTTCCAACCGCCGGGCGGATTGATCGGAATGGTCGTCAACGAGAAGCTGATTCGCTCGCAACTCGAGAAAGGCTTTCGCTTCCGGCACGCCCAATTACAGCGGCTGTTCGGCACAGCGTGATCGTTGCCAGATCGCGGAATGGAAGGAATCGGTAAGTGCCGATTGCCTCATCCCCCGCTTCCAATCACATATCCCCTATTTCCCATCACCCCGCCTGCGCCTCATGCCACGCGGCGGCGCCCATCACGGTCGCTTCATCACTCAACTCGGCGGCGACAACTTTGAACTGGTCGCGATAGGCGGGCATCGCCTGAAGTTTGGCCACCCGCTCTGTCGCTTCGACGATCAGCTTCGGCATCGCTTCGACCAATCCGCCCCCGAGAATCACCACGTCGGGCAATAGCAGGTTGACGACGCCGCCGATCGCGGCGCCGATCTGCTCGGACGCGTCAATAATGATCTGCCTGATTGCCAAGTCGCCGTTCTCGACGGCGTCTTCGAGTGCCCCGCTGCGAACGTCGGAGATGTCGGTGCCGGTCTTGTCCATCAGGTAGGGTGCCTGACCGCGGTAAGCCGCCTGGACGGCGTAGCCGGCGATCGCGAGTCGGCTCGCGACGGCTTCCAGTGAACCCCGATGCCCGACGCCGCTGCGTGGCCCGTCCGGCAGAATCGGCATGTGGCCGATCTCCATGCAGGACAGACTGCGGCCGCGAATGATGTCGCCGTTGTAAACGCAACCGCCGCCGATCCCCGTGCCGGGGAAGACGCCCAGCACGCAATGAGCCCCTTTGCCCGCGCCGAATTTGTACTCCCCGTAGACACCGGCATCGACGTCGTTGAGGACCGTGACCGAGCAGTCGAACGCCTTCTCCAGCTCGGCTCGAACTTTGACGTCTCTCCAACCGAGGTTGGGCGTGTTCACGATGACCCCTTCCTTCCAGTCGAGCGGACCCGGGCATCCCGCCCCAATGCCGAGCGGCTTCTGCTTGGAAAGCTTCGCGTCGTCGATCGCTTCCTCGATCGTCTCAATCACTCGGCTCACGCCCTGCTTGGCCCCCTGCTGACCTTTGGTCTTCTTGCGAGCTTTGCCGAGAATGTTGTACTCCTCGTCGAAGACGACGGCGTACATCTTCGTGCCGCCGAGATCGAAACCCACGCGGTACGGCTGGTCTTTTGCCATGGGAAAGTCGTTGCTCACTCGTTTCGTTGATTGGAATAGCGATAATCTAGCGAAATAAAGCTGTCCCTGCTGCGCGACCGAGGGATTCCGTAATGACCGACCACCTCAGCGAGAGTTCAAACCGGCGGGAAGCCGTGGCAATCGTTGCGGCGCTGGCGCTCGAACTCGGCCCGATCCGCCGGCTCTGCCAGATCGAATCGAAGACGACAACGCGGGACTTCACGTTCGAGACCGGTACTCTCGGCGACACACCGATCGTGCTCGCCTGCTCGGGGCCGGGGCGCGAGAAAGCCCGCCGCGCGACCCAGGCCGTTTTGGATGCCCACCCCATCGGCTGCGTCGTCAGTTGCGGTCTCGCCGGGGCACTCGCCGACGAACTGCCACTCGGCGCCATCGTGGTGGCCGACGGCGTGATCGACACCGAGGGAGGACGAATCGACCTCTCTCCCGTGGTCGCCCCGGACATTGAGCGCCGGCTGTTCGTCGGCAAACTGCTGACGTCAGGCCGTGTCATCACGCGCGTGGATGAAAAACGACGCTTGGGCGAAGAGACCGGGGCGCTCGCCGTCGATATGGAGACTTTTGGCACCGCAGCCTGTTGCCGTGATGCCGGCGTCCCCTGCGTGGCGATTCGGGCCATCAGCGACGATTTGTCCCGTGACCTGCCGCCCGACGTCGCAAAGATGCTGACCCAGCGCGGCCCCCGCCAATGGGGGGCCGCCGCCGGGGCGTTGCTGAAAGAACCGTCTCTCGCAACCGATCTGTGGACACTGCGCGAGCAGGCCACCTCCGCCGCCGACATCCTCGGCCGTTTTACAGCCGCCGCCGTGCCGCAACTGCTGAATTAAGATGCTAACCATCGCTACGGCATCGCGATCGATGGCAGATCAGATCGAATTTAGCCACTCACGATTAAGTTAATGCTTATGACCCCCGACCTTGTCTTCAAAATTGTCAATGCGGTTGTCCTCCCCGGCTGGCTGCTGCTCGTCTTCGCCCCTCGGTGGAAAGGGACACAGCCGATTGCTGCGTTTACCATACCGGCTCTACTGGGCGTTGCCTACTTAGCGATCTTCATTTCTCAGGTCGGCCGGGTCGAAGGTGGGTTCGATTCCCTCGAGGCGGTCGAAAACCTATTTACCAATCGATTTATCGTCGTCGCCGGTTGGATTCACTACCTCGCATTCGACATTTTCGTCGGCTCATGGGAGGTCCGAAACTCGCAGCGCATCGGTCTATCACACTGGTTCGTGCTCCCATGCCTTCTCTTAACATTCCTCGCCGGCCCGCTCGGCCTCTTAATTTACCTGGTCTTCAGAGTCTTAATTATCAGAACACGACAGCCGGAACTTGCCGCCAGCCCCGTCAACGACGTACCGGCATAAGCTGCCATTTGAGTTAAGAGTCAAAAAGTCAATAGAGGGTAGCCCAGCCCACCGGGCTGGGTGCCGCAGGCACACGAGGCGATGGATTGCAAGGCTGCCACGAAGATTCCGCGCCGAGGAACATGAAGACCTCGAAGTTCATCGCCATTTGTCGCTACGCGACCCGGCCCGAAGCTTGGGACTGGCCACCCGCTTCACAGGATTGCCTCACTTTTGGGATGTTCGTCTGGCAAAGATCAGTCCGGTTCCGATGGCGACATGCACAAGTCCGACGAGGAGAATCTGCAGACCAGAGAATAGCCCGGTCAGCACGACACAGGCGCCAAAGCCGAGACAGTAGACAATACCGAGATCGATCAAAGCCTTCACGAAATCGTCTCACTCAACCAGGGGCGGCCCGGACTCTACCCGTCAGGGTCGCACACCGATACGAGGTCTCAGCGAGGTAGCCAGCGTACGCGACACCGATCGCAATATACAGACTCAAGCAATGGGTCTCGGCTTTCAAGCAATCGGAAGGTCTCACTGCTCCTCCAGAAGTTCTACGCGCAACTGGATTCTCTTAGTTGGAGGCCATGGTGCACCGCCTCTCCAACCCGCCGGTGGGTGCAGCCGACCGGCTGCGCAACCCCATGCGGCGGAGGATGCCGCGGCATACTGCCCGAACGCGTTCGGATTTTTATCGTCATAAAACGACAGCCCAGAGTTAAGGCAGACAGATCGAACAGTTCATGAAATCACAGCCTCGATCAACAGGATTGAGGGCGTTTCAATAAACCGACAAATTCCTTGAAGGTGCCGAGGCCCGAGCCACGCTTGCCGTCGTGTCCATCTCAAATAGAAGAACCCCCTCTCCCTCGGGAGAGGGCCGGGGTGAGGGGCCCACGGCGGCGGCTCATATCATCGCCGCATCTTGATTCCTCGCTGAGAACCTGCAAAGAGCAACGTCGCAGTGCCGTTCGATCAACACCCCACCGCCCCCTCATCCGACCTGTCGGCCACCTTCTCCCGAGAGGAGAAGGCTGGTGGCGGGCCCCAATTTGCAATGGGTGGCCCGGCCCAACGGGCTGGGTGCCGCAGGCACAAGAGGCGATCAAGTGCGAGGCTACCACCACAATGGTGCGACGAGGAACCTTGGTACCTTCAAGTTCATCGGCTCCTGGTGCGAGGTCTGCAACTGCATTGCTGGAGCGATGTTAAGGTTGTCTGTCACTCACGGAGAGCCTCGATTGCGACTGGCAATTCCCCGGGGCTGACCCCTGGCGGTACCGATTTGTCCCAGAGGCGAAAGCGGAGGGACAGTGTCGCCAGCGGAAATCGAATTGACACTGATGAGTAGGTTGTCGCAAACCCGGCACGAACCATACTAAAAGTGTTCTTGTCAATCCGACTGACCGTATTAGATTCTAAAAAACCGACGGTATCATGCCATCAGTCATCCGCAGCGAATTCGTGCGCCAGTGGACACCCGCTCGACGCGTCGAGCTACTCGTTCCACGAAATGCTCACCCTCGCGACGACTTGCCGAAGGCAATTTCTAGACTCGAACTTCAGGCCCAGATTAAAAACGAGAACTCCTTTCGCCCCTTTTACCCGAAATCACAATTAACCGCACGCGAATTGAGCGGTGATGAGACGTTGTCAGATGGCATCTACTCTTTCACGCTTCGCGACGCTGTCGTCGAGACCTACGAAGTACGCTCCTTGTCACTCCCCGGCTTTGAAGACCATTACATAGCGAGTTGCCAACGAAACGTACTCGCTGCAATCAAAGTCGGAGAGCCGCTCGACATTATCTTTGATGATCCGCTCGAATCGCCAACATCGATACAAAAACATCACTTTCCTGCTAGAAACCCAAACGCCCCTAACGCAAGAGTCAGAGAATCTGGCTACGGACAATTCCCAATTCGCATAGAGGCTCTGTCGCTTTCAGATAGGGGCTTCTCAATAATTTCGTGCTTCGAAGATCATTACCGAACGACGACATCCCGGCTCCCGTTCTTCTTCGGTTTCGCAGTTGCGGGTACGTCGACTACAGAAGCACAGTGGCCGATGTGGAGGACTTTACTCAAACGCGCAATGCATGAAGCGTCACGACAGCGTTACGCGATGGCGGTTCTTCATGCGACCTTTGCAGTTGAATCATTTATTGATGAAACAATCTCACAACTGTTAGAAGTAGCAAGCCTGACTGAGAAATTCTGTGAGGAAATTATTGTAAGCACTAGGCTCATCGCAAAAATTGGCCAGTTAATCAATTCAGTGGATAGACACTATTCTCAAAATCAAATTTCACGAGTGCAGCGAAAACTCCAGAATCATTTGTTTAGCCCTCGTAATCGAATTGCCCATGGGCGCATTGACCCACATCAGATAAGCCAATCCATGGCGACTCAAGCCGTAAAAACTGCAGTCGAGTTTGTTTGGGATTGGAGTGGCGAGGACGGTCGACGCCTCTTGATCCCATGGTCGTTTGAAACCAATTTCGCAGCAATGATAGACGCCCAGCTGATCAATGCTTGCACCGCCGAAGAGCCTGCGAGGCTTGGCTAGCCTCACGCAATTCAAGAGGTAGTGCTGACATTTCATCACTGAGATATAGGAAAAATCAGTATCAAATTATTCGCCACTCGGCACCACGCAAAATGTTGCCGCGAGAACTAATCACTTCAACCCAAACTCCTTAATCTTTCGATACAGCGTCCGCTCGCCGATGCCCAGCATCTTTGCCGCTTCTTCGCGTTTGCCGCTGGTGACTTCTAATGCCCGTTGGATGTAGTATTTTTCGACCTCGTTCATGGGGCGACCGATGAGTTGGTCGGCTCCGGAGTCGGCGGTGGGGAGGATTTCGCCGGTCTCGTCTTCATCTCGGGCGAGGGGGGCGATTTCTTCGGGGAGGTCGTCCTTATCGAGCATCCCGTCGATATCGAGCACGATCATCCGCTCGACGGAGTTCCTTAACTGCCGAATATTTCCGGGCCACTCATAGCTCATTAGGGCCTGACGGGCCGTGCGGGTGAAGCCGCGGACCTCTTTGCCCGAGCGCTGCGTGATTTCCTTTTGAAAGTGATCGAGCAGCAACGGAATATCACCGCGCCGCTCCCTTAAGGGCGGCAAATGAATACTGACGACATTAATGCGGTAATAGAGATCGTCGCGAAAACGTTTCTCAGCGACCAATTGTTTTAAGTCGGCGTTCGTCGCAGCGACGAGTCGGACATTAATCGGCACTTCATCATTGCCGCCGAGACGGGTGATTTTTCGCTCCTCGAGCACTCTTAATAACTTGACCTGAATATCGAGCGGCATCTCGCCCACTTCGTCGAGGAAGAGGGTGCCGCCGTTGGCGTATTCAAATTTCCCGACACGGCGTCCCATCGCTCCGGTAAAGGCTCCCGCCTCATGCCCGAACAGTTCGCTTTCAAGAATGCTTTCGGGAAGCGCCGCGACGTTCAGGGGCACGAAGGGCTTGTTCTTCCGCGGGCTATTCTGATGCAGGGCCCGGGCGACAAGTTCTTTGCCGGTGCCGTTTTCGCCGGTGATAAGGACCGTGCTGTCAGTTGGCGAGACGTTCCGCAGGATGTCGATAATGCGGTTCATCTGCGTGCTGGTGCCGATCACGCCTTCGAAACCGAAGCGTTCGTCGAGCCGACGGGAGAGTTCGGCATTCTTGCGGATGAGTCGCACGCGGGTCGACGCCTTGTCGACGGCGGCCCGCAGCTCCTGGATGTCGAGCGGCTTGGCGAGGTACGAGTAGGCCCCGTGCTGCATCGCGGTGACGGCAGAGCTGATCGACCCGTGGCCTGTGACCACAATCACTTCCGCATCGGGCAGTTCCTCCTTGGCCTTGGAGAGAATCGCGAGGCCGTCGGTGCCCTCCATCATCATGTCGGTTACGACCACATCGTACTGGTCGCTCTCGATCCGGTTCGCCCCGCTCTCGCCGCTGTTGGCGACGGTGCAGTCGGAGCCGATCACGCGCAGGCTCTCCGCAACGGCCTGCGCATGGGCCTCATCATCGTCCACAACAAGGACGCGGATCGGGATTTCAGAAACGTCATCGCTTTTGGCAGGGCTGTCCATTTGGCAGAGCGTAACGACAGCTATGACAGCGCGGCAAGTGTGGCAGGTTCGCTTTACGGGTGTCTAGATGCGACCGATCGGGAGCGCTTCCTTTCGGTCGCGGCTAAACGGGGCCTAAATCGTTGGCGGCATTGGCGATACGGTCGGTGAGGCCATTGGTGGCCCGAACGGCATCCCGTCGATCGGGATGCACGAACACGCGCACGCGCTTCACATAATCATCGAATTGGCGACGGGCGAGGGCGTCGGTGACGGGGGAGATGTCGGCCAGCTTGCGGTACACGTTTTCCTTCGGGAAGTAGATGTCGACATTGAACTCGACCTCGCGACCGGGGGGCGGGGCATCGATCACCAGATCCGTCGGTCGAAGATCGGCAATCCCCGCGGCGGCGAGATCATCGGCCAGACACGTAGCGCAGCGAACGAGGTCTGAATAACTTCTGCGGGCGAGTTGCGTGTAGATCTCCCGCGACTGGAACAGGCTGAACTCGGCGACCTGCTTGTAGAGTCGGCGTTTGGGGCCGAACACACCTTCGATGAGGTCTTCGCTCGGCGTGCCCTGTGCCTCGCTGCGGAGCGTGTCGATCACGTCCTGCTCGGTGCCGCGGAAGAAGGCCCGGAGGTCGAGGCGGTCTTTCAAGTCATAGAACGCTCGGGCAAACATCGCGGTCGCGCTGCGGACGGCGTGGTGCCAATAGACTTCGCTGAACATCACGTAGCGGGCGAAGACCATCAGCTCGGCGGCTGTTTTGCCCTTCTCACTCAACGCGAGACCGTCGCCTGCTTCATTGACGACCAACGAGCCGATCAGCCGGGCGCGGTCGAAGTTGCGGCCGTAGGGCACGCCGGCGTGCAGGCTGTCGCGGTCGAGATAGTCCATCTTGTCGACGTCGATCGGCCCGGAGAGGATCGATCGCGTCAGCTTGCGACCGGGCGAGCCTCCCTTGCCATTGAGGGCGTCAAGAACTTCATCTGATGAAACGCCCCAATCGTCGCGCAGAACAGCGGCGAGTTCAGAGCCATCGCCTAAGAACTCGGCGGCAAACTCCTCGTGCGGCGGGAGGTCGTCGAGTTTCATGTCTTCGATCGGATGGGCGAATGGCCAATGCCCGAGGTCATGCAGCAGGGACGACGTCAGCAACACCTCGGCTTCGTGCCGATCGACGGCAGCGGCGAAGCGGTCGTCCCGGCTGAGCTGGTCGAGATAGCGGACAGCGTTGTGAAAGACGCCGAGGGCATGTTCGAAGCGAGAGTGCGTTGCTCCCGGATAGACCCGCGCGACGACACCGAGCTGACTGACGTGCTTGAGCCGTTGGAACTCGGGTGTGTCGACGAGCCGGCGGACCCGGGTCGAAAAGGGCACGTCCTGTTCGAACGGCAGCCGAATGATCCCGACACGCGAGCCGCGCTGCTGCAGTTCCGGAATGTCGAAGAGCGATTCAGACATGACTTCAAATGATGACGTGAAATAAGCCCGACGCGCAAGCGAGGGACCGGACATACTGGGTCACCCTTTAATCTTGCGTCCCTCGCTTGCGCTGCGGGCTTGTTGGTCTTTTCATTACGCCGTGCGAACGCCGATTGGAGCGTTCTCAACGAGATCGGTCGCGGGCTTGTCTGAAGGGGCGAACAATTCTTCGACCATATCGGCGATTGCGGCGTCGTCGAGGTCGTCTCCCTGTTCCTGCATGACGGCCCAGAGCATGCGACCATCGCTGACGGCGCGGCGCATCTTCGGGGGAAGGTCGGTCAGGTACGTTGATCGTGGCGGCGTCGCTTCGATTGCCTCCGACAGGAGCGCAGGCAGGTCATCAATTCGCTCGCACGTTTGGAAGTCGACCAGCCCGACGAGCAGCGGATTGACGCGCCCCGCGATCAGCGTGCGGACGTCATCGGCGAACGCGACGAGCGGCTTGCCCAACGTCCACGCCATCGCGGCTTCGGAAACGGCTCCTTCATCGGGGACGCGGCCGTTGAGGTTCCAGACCATCGCATCGCATTCGACGGCGAGTTGATAGACGTCGAGGGCGAAGATCGCCGCGTGCAGAAACGCCCCGGCAACCGGCTTCTCCCAGCCCCGCTCTTCGAGCACGTCGAGTACGAGGCGGAACTCCATGCCGTCGCGGTGCGGCAGGTAGACCGCATATCCGTTCGACTGCATCGCGTCGGCAATCTCGGTCATCTCCCGCCGCTCAGCCTCATTGAACAGCGGCCCAGCGCAGTACACCCGAATCGCCCCGTCGCCGTTACGCTCGCTCATGAATCTTCCTTGCTTCACACAACCCCGAAGCGCGAATTCAACAAGCCCGAAGCGCAAGCGAGGGAGCCGATCATAAAGGGTGGCCCGAGCTCTTTAGGTCCGGGCGGCGAAGCCGCAGAAGGTCTTGACGACATCTTCCGAACGAATCAATAGGTGCCGTTATTCGAAATGCCCTTCTGAGACCTCTTGTCGTTGCGCGACCCGGACCTGTAGGGTCCGGGCCACCCATCCCCATACTTTGAATCTCTCGCTTGCGCGTCGGGCTATTCTCAGATTGCCTCCGACAACTCACCCGCCGCGAGTATAACGGGGCGTGTGGGATTGGCGACCGAACCGCGATATTGCGGACATCTGCGGCAAAGCGTCGGGCATCGCAATCGGCTCCGGCCGACCTATACTCTTCGTTCGCATTTCACCCTTTCCGCGGCCGGTGTGACAGTGGCGACTTCCTCCGATGAATTCGACCTGATCGATTTCATTGCCGCGCGCGCCGCGCCGGCGGCGAATGTGCCCGTCGGCATTGGTGACGATGCCGCCGTGATACGCACGCCGAACGGGGACGAATTGCTGGTGGCGTGCGATACGATTTTGGAAGGCACGCACTTTCGAATTCCCGAACATGACCCCCGCCTCATCGGTCGCAAATCGCTCGCGGTGAATCTGAGTGACATCGCGGCAATGGCGGGTCGCCCGACGGCCGCGTTCGTCGGCCTGAGCCTGCGGCGAGGCCGACGGTTTGCTGAAGAACTCATGGAGGGGTTGATCGAACTCGCTGCGGAGTTCGATGTGTCGATCGCCGGAGGCGACACGACCTCGTGGGACGGGCCGCTCGCGATAACGGTCACCGCGTTAGGCGAGCCGACCGGAGCGGGACCGGTGTTGCGATCGGGGGCGAAGCCGGGCGACGTCCTCTACGTGACCGGGCCGCTCGGAAGGAGTTTCGAGACCGGCCATCATCTTTCGTTTCGCCCGCGTGTGGCCGAAGCAATCCGGCTCCACCAGTCTATTCCGATCCACGCGATGATCGACATTAGCGACGGGTTGCTCAGCGACCTCGGCCATTTGTGCCGCGCGAGTGGCGTCGGAGCCGCGATCGATCTCGCAAGTGTTCCGAGAAGGGACGGCGCGCCGATCGCAGAGGCGATCTCGACAGGCGAAGACTTCGAACTGCTATTTGCAACGCCGCAGGATATCACCGACTTCGACGTCATTCCGATCGGCAAATTGACCGAGCAGCCGGAGCTCGTCGAATCCGCATCGGGGCGTCTGCTCAGCGAGTTCTCGAGCCGAGAAGGCTATCGCCACTCGCTGTAAGACTGGCGGTCACACGACCGGGGCATTCAAGAACTCGGCGACGGCGTCGTTCCATGCCTCGGCCGCTTCGACGTTGGAGAGGTGAGCGGCGTTGAGCGAATGGTATCGGCCATTCCCCACTCGCTCGGCGATGTGCGAATTCCACTCGGGCGGCGTGGCGCGATCATGCTCTCCGCCGAGAACGAGCGTCGGCACTTTGATCGATCGCAGTTCCCGCTCAAAGTCGAAGCAGCAAACCGCTCGGGCAATATTGACATATCCCGCCGCCGTCGTGCGACAGAACATCGACGAAATCTCAGCCGTCGCCTCATGATGGGCACTTTGAAAATCACTCGTCAGCCAGCCAGCCATGACGCTTTGCTCGATTGATGACAAACCGTCTCGCTCGATGGTCTGCAGTCGTTCTACGAGCAACCGAGTATCCGCAATTCGGGCGGCCGTATTTGAGAGGACCAACCGGTCGATCCTCTCCGCGGCGTATCGTCCCAGCCACAGCCCGACCATCCCGCCGAGCGACAGCCCGCCGAAGTGGAATCGATCAATGCCGAGCCGATCGCAGACAGCGAGCGTGAGTCGGCCGAGATCCTCGATCGTGATGCCTTCGGCAGCGGCGGACGAATCGCCGTGGCCGGGGAAGTCGAAGCGGACGACATTGAAGGCGGCCTCGAACTTCGCGACCTGCGGCCGCCACATCTGGGAGCACGCCCCCAACGAATGAGACAGCACCAACGTCGGGCCGTCGGTTCGGCCGTCACGGAAATAGGTGATCTGATGACGGTCGACTTCGATCATCGTTGGAGACTGCCGTGTCATTGCAGACCGCGCCACTGCTCGACCGTCGCTTCCGCAGTCGCCTTGAGCATTCGCAGATCAGAGCCGACGGTCACGAGGTCGGCGCCCAGGTCGGCCATCCGCTTGGCATACTCCGGCGTCATCGTGTGCATCCCGACCCGTTTTCCGGCGGCTGTGGCCGTCTTGATGATGTGGGTAATTGCCTCGACGACCTTGGGCTCATCAGGATCAAACCGCGGCGCGACGCCAAGCGACAACGCGAGGTCGGACGGGCCGATATAGACGCCGGAGAGTTCCTCGACGCCGAGAATCGCGTCGAGTTGATCGAGAGCCTCGGCCGTTTCGATCATTGCCAGCGAAACGACTTGGTCGTTCGCTTGCTTCCAGTAATCCGCGCCGTAGACCGTCGCCGCCCGCACAGGACCGTAGCTGCGGCTGCCGCGCGGAGCATATCGACAGGCCGATGCAAATCGAGCCGCCTCATCAACAGAGTTGACCATCGGACAAATGATTCCGAGGCAACCGGCATCGAGCATCCGCATCACGATGCCTTCGTCGAGCCAAGGCACTCTGGCGAGCGGGACGGTCGGGGTCGTGGAGATCGCCGTCAGCACGCCCAGTGCCGCTTGGTAGTCGGCCAAGCCGTGCTGCATGTCGATCGTGAGCGAGTCCCAACCCGCTCGGGCCATCACTTCGGCCGTGGCCGACGACGGTATCGCGATCCAGCCGTTCAGAGTCGAACGGCCTTCGTTCCAGCTCTCAACTAAATGATTTTTCATAGTAGCGGGCAGGCTACGGTGACCGGCCGACCGTTCGCAATCGTCCCGGCAACGATAGAGAATCGACCGGCGGAATGAACGGGCTACATGTCAGTAGACTTGCCGTCCCGACCGACATTCGGATGCAATCACAGATCAAAGAGGCGTGCACTTCGAATCCGACGTCTCTATTCCGATGTGGGGAGGGACTTGCGAGAAGCGGAAATGGAAGATCAGATCGGCGATTCGAGCGATCAGAGTCGGCCGCGATCACTCGGCGGGACGCTGTGGCGACTGCCGGGAGACATCCTGATCGCCGCGGTGCGTGTCTATCAGGTATCGCTCGGCCTGATCATCGGCGGTCGCTGTCGATTTCACCCGAGTTGCAGCAACTACTTCATCCAAGCCGTCCGGAAGTACGGTGCCGTTCGCGGCGCTTGGAAAGGTCTGTGCCGAATCGGACGGTGCCACCCGTTTCATCCCGGTGGCTATGACCCGCCGTAAGTGCTCGCAACCGGTTAAGCTCGCGGATCAACGCCCTAGAAGTCAGTAAATCGCAAGGGCGACGGGGCTTTGAGCGGCGGCTCGTCACCGAATTGCAACGGCAGCAGCGTTGCCGGGGAAGAGACGATCGCTTCGTCCTCGCCGGCGTCGAGAAAGATCGGTCGGCCGAGTTCAACCAGAGGGGCTTCGGCGTTGTCAGAAGTTTCGCTGAAACTGACCTGCTGGGAGTCATCCTCCCCTTTCGCCGCCACAGGCATGATGGCGACATCGCCTTCTTGCTCGGGGACGACTCCGAAGAGTGTCTTGAACCGATCTTGCCACTTTGGTTCCGGCATTTGTTGCGATGCAGAATCACTCTCGGTGCGACTGGTTCTCTTGATCCGTCGGCCGAACCAGGATGTTCGTTTGGCTTTGCGTTTCTTCTCCGATTGGCCGACATCGTAGAACTCGCCGGGATCTTTCTCGAGCGCAGCGCTCGGGACCGGAGGGGGCAGCAGCAACGGTTCGCCGTCAAACTCCGGAGTCTCGGGGATATTGAATTCAGGTTCGACACTGGGCGGCTGCGGGGCCACCGACCGGTCGACCGACGGCGGAGTGTAGGGAAGGATCTCTTCCAGGTCCGTCTGTCCGGAATAAGCCGGTCGCAACGGGGGCGAGAGCGCCGGCTCCTTGGTCGTGCGGCAGCCGGAGGCGACAAGCAACGTGATTGAGGCCGTCGCCGCGAGGGCGAAAGCGGATCGCGACGAAATTAGGGCGCGGGTTCGTAGTTGCTGCATCGGCTGCTCCTTCGTTGCAGTCCGCCGGTTCCTCCCGACGGTCGGCTCCAGTCCTCCTTTGTCATCGGTACCACTTGATCCATGCGGCGATCCGAACTTCGGTGGTAGCGGCAACCACAGACGATCGACCGTCGGTTGTTTCCGCAACACCGGTTCTTCGTACCATTCTGTCGTTGCGGAAACTGCATGACGTACGGTTTGGACCGGTTAACAGAGCCGTATAATCGGTCTGATCGCGTCAGCACTCGTGCGTACTGGGAGATTCACCGATGAAAGCCGCCGTCTTCACCAAGACCGGTCCGCCCAATGTCATCGAGGTCGTCGACCTGCCGACCCCGGAACCGGGTGAGTGCGAGGTCCGTATTGAACTCGGCGCCGCATCGGTCAACCCGATCGACACATACATCCGATCCGGCGCGGTGCCGCTGCCCGTTCAGAATCCGCAAATCATCGGTTGCGACTTTGCCGGCACCGTCACGAAAGTCGGCTCCGCCGTCGAACGGTTTCGGCCCGGGGACCGTGTTTGGGGCAGCAATCAGACGTTCTTCGGTCGGCAGGGGACGTTCGCAGAGCAGATCGTTGTCGATGAGCAGTGGTGCAACGCGACTCCGGAAGGAGAAACCGACACCGAAGCCGCCGCCGGGGCATTGGTCGGCATCACGGCTCATCTCGGATTGCACCGCACCGGGCAATTGCAGCCGGGCGATTCTGTGTTCGTCAACGGCGGCACCGGGGGAGTTGGCTCGTCCGTCGTTCAACTCGCCAAGGCCACCGGTGCAGTTGTGGCGACAACCGCCGGTTCGCCGGAGAAACTCGAACGCTGCCGCGACTTAGGGGCCGACATCGCGTTCGATTACAGGTCGCATGACCTCGACGAGCAAATCAGAGCGTTTCTGGAGCAGTCCGAAAGAAGTGGTTTCGACCTGTGGTACGAGACGCTGCGGCAACCGACTTTGGAACGGACGATCGGGATGATGGCCGAAGGCGGCCGAATAATCCTGATGGCAGGCCGCGACGCTCGCCCGGAGTTCCCTTTAGGTTCATTCTACACCCAGGACTTGAGCATCCGCGGCTTCGCGATGTTCAAAGCCTCAGCCGACGAGCAGCGGGTCTGCGGCGAGGCAATCAACCGACTCTATGAAGCCGGATCGTGGAAACCGCAAATCGGAACAACCATGTCGCTCGCCGAAGCCGCCGAGGCGCACCGGCTTCAAGAAGCGAATACGCTTGAGAATGAGGGAACGCTCTCGGGAAAGATCGTGATCGTTCCGTAACTCGCACAGTACTTGCCGAACACCTCAGACTGTTTCCCTACCCACGAAGCGATTTTCGATGAAGCGGACCGCGAACAAACCACGAAGATCGAAGCCGGCGCCTCCCCTTTCCCCGGAGCATTTGCAGCCGCGGGGACTCGGTCTGCCCGACAGTCCGTTGCCTCAGCTACCGCTTCGTTCGATCACGCGCAATCCCCTGCTGATGCGCAGCCGCTTAGGTACGTTCCCCCGCGACGCATCGCACGGCGACCTCGTCGAATTGCTCAGCGACGACGGCACGACCTACGGTCACGGCATGTTCAATCCGCGGGCAGAGATCGCCGTCCGGGTCTTAAACCGAGAGCCGAAACCGCCGGCACGATCTTGGTGGGCCGGTCGCATCGAAGACGCGATCGAGCTGCGGCACGATTATTTAAAGCTACCCGATGTGACTGACGCCTATCGCGTCATTCATGCCGAAGCGGACGGCTTGCCAGGATTTATCGTCGATCGATTCGGCGATGTACTCTCAGCGGAGGTCTTCAGCCTCGCGATGTGGCAGCGGGCGGCCGAACTTCTCGAATTAATTTCTCAACGGCTCGAAACCAAGCACCTCCATTTAAGAACCGGACCGCGAACGTTGGAGCAGGAAGGCTTCGAAGGCGAACCGGAATCTACGGAGGAGCTTCCGGAATCGACGGTGATCACTGAAAACGGGGTCCGCTATCACGTCGACTTTGCCCAAGGACACAAGACCGGTTTCTTCTGTGACCAGCGGGACAATCGAGCTTTCATCGCATCCCACGCGGCAGGGAAATCGGTGCTCGACGTGTGCTGCTATACCGGAGGATTCGCCGTGGCGGCCAAAGTGGCCGGAGGCGCGTCCGAAGTCACCGGCGTCGACCTCGACGAGGACGCGGTCGAAGTTGCGAAACGGAATGCTAAATTAAACCGAGCGGACGGGCGATTCGTGCATGCCGACGCTTTCCCGTATATGCGAGATATTCTATCCGGCGGCCGACGGTTTGACGTTGTCGTTCTCGACCCGCCAAAACTAATTCATTCCCGCGACGAATTCGAAGACGGCCGAAAGACCTATTTCGATTTAAATCGGCTGGCATCACAACTCGTCGCCTCCGGGGGGCTGCTGGCGACATTCAGTTGCTCCGGCCTGATGTCAGCCGACGAATTTCATAAGATCGTCTGCTCATCGATCCCTTTCGATCGTCGCGGGCAGGTTCTTTACACCCGCGGAGCGGCGCCTGATCATCCGATCGCTGCGGAATGCCCCGAAACCGCCTATCTGAATGGATTGATCCTTCGCGTTACCTGACGCGACTCGAACTGCCTTATTAATACTTCTTAGCACTGCCGCCTTTCATTACTGATACTCATTTCGCGATGCCCGACAAGTCCTCCACTCAATCCGGCCGGGTCTATATCGTCGGAGGTGGTCCGGGTGATCCTCGGTTAATTTCGGTTCGCGGTGTCGAGTGTTTGCGTGAAGCCGACCTCGTCCTCTACGACACGCTCGTCTCGCCCCTCTTGCTTCGCCACACAAAGGCGCAATGTGAACACGCGGGCCGCGAGTCCGGACCGGGCGGTCCACGAGTGAATCAGGACGAAATCAATCAACGCTTAATTTCCGAAGCCAAAGCCGGCAAGATCGTTGTGAGACTTAAGGGTGGTGACCCTTTTATATTTGGCCGCGGCAGCGAAGAGGCGGCGGCGCTGGCTGCAGAAGCGATTCCCTATGAAATTGTCCCGGGGATCACCGCCGCCGTTGCGGCAGCCGAGTATGCGGGAATTTCGTTAACGCATCGCAAGCACGCATCATCGGTCGCTTTCGTGACCGGTCACGAAGACCCTACAAAACCCGATTCGTCACTCGACTATCAGCAGCTTGCGACTTGGCCGGGAACGCTCGTGTTCTATATGGGACTTCACCGTTTGACGCAAATTTCTTCGGAATTAATTCGGCACGGCATGGCCGCCGAGACGCCTGCATGTGTCATCAGCCGCGGCGCACAAGCCCTGCAGCAAACCGTGACATCTTCCCTATCGACGATCGCCGAAGCGGCCCGTAACGCAAAGCTCGTCGCGCCGTCATTGACGATCATTGGTGATTGCGTTCGGCAGCGTGAAGCGATCTGCTGGTTCGAGCAGAAGACGCTGTTCGGTACGCGAATCGGCATCACGCGGCCGGACGGCCAGGCCGACGGAGCGATCAATCAAGCCCTGGAACTGGGCGCCGAACCGATCGTGATGCCGATGATCGAAATCGGTCCCCCGGCAGACTGGGCTCCGGTCGACGAGGCGATTAAGAAGCTGCCTGAATTCGACTGGCTTATTTTTACCAGCGCCAACGGCGTGCAGTATTTTCTGGACCGTTTAAGAACGCGCGACTACGATGCCCGTCGGCTGGCCGGGTTAAAGATCGCCGCGATCGGTCCGGCCACGGCGGCGGCTCTGACGGCCTATTGCCTCACGGCTGATCTCGTGCCCGACGAATATCGGGCCGAAGCCCTTGCCGGAGCATTAGAGCCAGAGGCCGCAGGTCGACGTGTTCTATGGGCCGGGGCCGACCGGGGGCGCGAGGTTTTGATCGATCGACTCACTTCGGCGGGGGCCGACGTGACAAAGGTTGCGACTTATCGCAACGTCGATGCCGACCGCTTTCCCGCCGACGCCGCGCGACTATTGCGAGCCGGAAAGATTCATTGGATCGGCCTGAGCAGCCCGTCGATCGCCCGGAACTTCGCGAACCTGCTCGACGATGAGATGCGATCCCACTTGGGCCAGACCGTCCGCCTCGCCACGATCAGCCCGGTCACGACCGCCGCGGCA
This sequence comes from Stratiformator vulcanicus, assembly GCF_007744515.1. NCBI lineage: Bacteria > Pseudomonadati > Planctomycetota > Planctomycetia > Planctomycetales > Planctomycetaceae > Stratiformator > Stratiformator vulcanicus. Next base: position 745,526 of record NZ_CP036268.1, on the reverse strand, counting down.
AAAGAGGTCGGAATCCCCGTAGCCGCCGAAGCGACGACCTATACGTGGGACGGCATCTTCTCAGCTTTGCAGCGAGCGTAATTTACGTCTCGTCCATCGGCGCGACGTCGACCGAGACGCTCATGGTATGGTCGCCCCCGCCGATAAAGACGCCCGCCACCGGGCAGGTGTCGGCGTAGTCGCGACCGAGGGCCAGCGTGACATGGTCAGTCTTGGGGATCACATCGTTGGTCGGGTCGAAATCGACCCACCCGACCTCTTCGCCGCAATACAGTCCGACCCACGCATGGGAGGCATCAACGCCCACGAGTCTTGGCTTCCCCGGTGGCGGTAATGTGCGGAGGTAACCGCTCACGTACCGTGATGCGAGACCCAACGACCGCAGACAGGCGAGTTGGACATGGGCAAAGTCCTGGCAGACACCCGCGCGCTTTTCAAAGACTTCATCGACGGGAGTGCTGACCGTCGTCGCCCGCGTGTCGTATTTGAAGTCGGTGTGAATCCGCCGGGTAAGGTCGAGCCCCGCCTCGACGATTGGTCGATCCGGCAGGAATGACTCTTGGGCGTACGCCGTCGCCTGATCCGACATTGGAACCAGTGGTGAGCGAAATCGCAGCAGCGGCAGATCGTCCGACTTCAATTTTGGACCGGCCAATTCATCGCGGACCGATTCCCACGGCAAAGAAGTATTCGGCACTGACTTCGCGATCGGCGGTTGCACGGTGACGTCACTCACCGCCGTTACGGTCAAGCCGCTGTGAGCGTCCTGAATGGAAAAATAGTCGACGCGGTTGCCGAAGTAGTCTTGGTTGACCCAAGCGTCGGAGGGTTCCGGCGAAATAACGAGTCGAAAGAAATCGGTCGATTGCCCGGCCCGCTCACGCGGCGACAACCGGGCTCGATTGTGACAAACCGGTGACGGGGCAGAGTAGTTGAAGCTGGTCGTGTGCGTGATGCGATAGCGAACCGGTCCCGCTTCCGCAGGCACGGCCGTCGAACCGGTTGAATTCGCTTGAGGATCCGGCGTCATCCCGCGTGCTCCGGCTCTGAGAGTTGATGGGTCTTGCCGGTCAACTCGAGATAGCGATGCGCAACGACATTGTTCAACTTCGGTAGCGATTCGTCGATTTCGTCGACCAGTTTCTCCAGAGGAGCCTTGTCGCCGAGCCGACGTTGGTCACAAATCTTTTCCACATCGGCCATGCGGACCGCGTGCAACATCGACATCGCCAGTCGCTGATCGGACGAGTAGCCGCTGGCCGACTTCTCCCGCGGCAGCCGATCGACCTGCCGACAGATGTCGGCGAGTTGGTACGCCACACTCCTTGGATTCGATTCATCGGTCATCACGAGGTCGAACACGGCTTCGAGTTGCAGGCGAGCGAGGTATCGGGAGCGATAGGTCATCAGGCTGTCAGACAACTCCAAGCACACCTCGAGCAATTCGCCGCCTACATATTCGGGCTCGACAAGGCAGTTCCGAATGATGTTCAGCCCCTGCACCGAGCGTTCCATGCGGCGGCCCAGTTCGAGGAACGCGAACAACGTCGTGCGGGTGGTACTCTCGATGACCATCCCGCTGATCGCGGCCACGTCGATAATGAGCGCGTTGGACAAATCGAGCAGGTCAGCCGGGTCGGTCGCGGCTTTCTCAGCGCGGTGAAGACGTTCTTCGATCCGGATGACGCTCCGCCAGGTATCGGGCGAAAGGCGGTCTCGAGTGATGGTCGCCACGCGTTGCAGCCGGTTGAATATCCCTCGAAGCGTCCCGGGCCGACGGACATCGAACAGCCCGGACGAGAGGGCATCGGCCAGTTGAGGCACCAAATCGGGCACCGACTCATACATCATATCCGACCGCACCAATCCGAGTTCCGACAGCGCGCGGTAAATGGCCGGAAGTTCGGGAAGCTGGTCATCCGATCGCTCGCCGGAGAGTCGCGAGATCGCCGTCCGGACGAGCCGGGCGGCCGCGTCGAGCCGTTCGAGCTGACGTCCGAACCAGAAAATGTTTCCGGCGACACGGCTCGGCACGTCGACGCCGTCGCGCAACAGCGCGATCGATTCGTCGCCGCGGGGCAACAGCGAGGTGTGCTCGACCGGGCTGCTGCCGACGACCCAGGTATCTTTGCTCCCTTCGCCGGAAAGCAGCGAAACTTCAAGCTGATCGGTTTCGACCGAAGTGCGGGCCAAACCTCCGGGCATCACGTCATAGTCGTCGCCGGTCGCCACCAGATAGGTCCGGACCGCTATACGAGTCGGAGTGATCGAATTGGCGTTCCAGAGAGGCGCCGTCGAGCGATCGACTTTCTCCTGAGCAACGAACGCCGTCGGCTCGGCTTTAATCCGTTCGGCGAGCGCGGCCTTATCGAGATGCTTAATTTCTTCAATCAGCGAGGCATCTCGGCCTCGAAGACGAAATGCCGGTTTGATGTCGAGGCGATCCAGATTCTTCAGTACGTAGTCCTTCGATGCCGCTTCACCGCACCACCACGAGGCAACACCCGGTAGCTTTAATTCCTCGCCGAACAGAAAGCGGCACAACCGGGGCAGGAACGCCATGATCGCGGGCGACTCGACCAAGCCTGACCCGAGCGGATTGGCGACCGAAACACCGCCGCGCCGCACCGCGCTGAGCAACCCGGCGATGCCGCTGCTGGAATTCCCACCCAATTCCAAAGGGTCGCAGTCGTGGCTGGTCGGTCGGCGGAAGATGACGTCGACCATCCGCAGGCCGTCGAGCGTTTTGAGGTAAACCGCATCGCCGCGTACGGTCAGGTCGCCCCCTTCGGCGAGCGGGTAACCGAGATAGCGGGCGAGGTAGGCATCTTCGAAATAATTCCGGTGCGAAGGCCCGTTTGTCAGCAGCACGACCCGAGGATTCTCGCGGTTGCGGGGGGCCAGTTCGCCGAGCGTTTTCCGCATGTTCATGAAGAACGACGCGAGCCGCTGCACTTGGCAATCGCGGAATGGTTCGGGAAGCATTCGCGAGACGACGATCCGGTTTTCCAGCGCGAAGCCGAGCCCGGAGGCCGCTTCGGTCCGATCGGCCAACACCCACCACCGCCCGTCGGGGCTTCGTCCCAGATCACTGGAGAAGAACGGCAGCCAGTTCGATTCCGCGTTGAGGTGAGCGTGATAGGGCAGCCGGTATCCCGGATTTCGATAGATCGCCTCGGCAGGCATCACGCCCGCGGCGAGGATCGTTCGAGGTCCGTACAGATCGGCCAGGAGCGCCGACATCAAGCGAGCCCGTTGCTTAAGGCCCTCCGCGATCGCCCCCCATTCATCTTCGCCGACCAAAATCGGAAGCGCGTCCACACGCCAGGGTCGGGGTGTGTCGGACGGGTCGCCGTAGGCGGCGAAGGTGATGCCGTTTTCGTAGATCAGCCGCTGCGACCGATCCCAGCGACGTGACAGAACCCGTTCGCCGAGGCGGTCGACGATCGAGCGGAAACCGGTCCACGCCGAGCGAATATGCCCGGCGTTATCGATCATCTCGTCATAACGCCCCGCCGGTGCCCGGTAGGCGGACAGCGCCGAAGCCGCGGTCGCCGGATTCGAATTGGAGAGCGGAACCGGTGGCGGTGATGACAGCGCCTCCGGCGACGCAGCATCAGCCGGGGCGGAGGAGGCCGCCTGAGTCTGCCGCTGCTCTGTCATCGAATCGCTTCACGTCTGAGATCGAGCGTCATGGGGTAATCAGGATTCGCTTCGACAGGGGGAATTTCAACCGCTCCGCCCGTATGGCCGAAGTTGTGGAATCGCGTCCCCCGCCGGCTTTCCGCTTCCAAGGCGTTGATCGGGAAGGAATCGGGATTCAACCCGCCCGGATGCCCAACGTAATAGCGTCCGCCGCCGATCGAGCGTCCGTTCCACGTGTCGATCAGGTCGAACACTAGGGGGCCGGTCGCGGGAATCGTCGGGTGCAGGCAACTCGGCGGTTGATACGCACGATAGCGGATTCCGGCGACGTATTCGCCTTCGGTCCCGGTCGGATGCAGCGGCACGCGGCGTCCGTTGCAGGTCAGGATGTGTCGGCCGTCGGTCATTCCGCGGAGTTTGACCTGCATCCGCTCATTCGAGGAATCGACGTAACGGGCCGTTGCTCCGCCGGCCGGCTCTTCACCAAGGACGTACCACGGCTCAATCGCCTTTCTCAGTTCGACATGCACGTCACGCTGAGAGAACTCGCCAAGCCGGGGGAAGCGGAATTCCTGATGCGCGGCGAACCACTCTTTCTCGAGCGGAAAGCCCGAGCGCCGGCAGTCATCGATAACGTCTTCGAAGTCGCGCCACACGAAGTGCGGCAGCATGAAGCGATCGTGCAGCGAAGTATCCCAATCGACGAGCGGAACCTCGTAAGGTTGTTCCCAGAACCGGACGACCATCGAACGCAGCAGGAGTTGTTGCGTCAGGCTCATCCGGGCGTGCGGGGGCATTTCGAACGCGCGGAACTCAACGAGCCCGAGCCGACCCGTCGCGGTGTCGGGTGAGAAAAGCTTATCGATGCAGAATTCGGCGCGGTGCGTGTTGCCGGTCAGGTCAACCAGCAAATGCCGAAAGACGCGATCGACAAGCCAGGACGGATACTCGCGGCCCGACTTAATTTGCTCAAAGGCGATTCGAAGTTCGCTGATGGCATCGCCACGAGTTTCGTCAACCCGCGGAGCCTGACTGGTCGGGCCGATAAACTTGCCGCTGAACAAGTAGGACAGCGACGGGTGATTCTGCCAATACCCGACCAGACTTTTGAGCAAATCGGGGCGACGCAGGAAGGGGCTGTCCGCAACGGTCGGCCCGCCCAGCACGACGTGATTGCCACCCCCGGTGCCGGTGTGTGAGCCGTCGGTGTCGAACTTCTCAGTCCCGAGCCGCGTTTGCCGGGCTTCGTCGTAGACGCCCTGCGTGATCTCAACGAGTTCGTTCCAATCGTTCGCCGGGTGAACGTTGACTTCGAGCACGCCGGGGTCGGGCGTGACCTTAATATGTTCGATGCGGCTGTCTCGGGGCGGAAGATAGCCTTCCAAAACGACGGGCAGGTCCAATTCGGCCGCGGTATCTTCGATCGATGCGATCAGGTCGAGGAAGGGCTCGAGCCGATCGAGCGGCGGTAGGAAGAGGTGCAATTTGCCGTCACGCGGCTCAATGCACAGGGCCGTGCGGATAACCTCGTCGTCGAACTGGCTCGACCCCGCGCGACCGTCGCCGGGTGAAGAATGCTGCCCATTTTCGCGGCCGACCGGTTGTTGGTGACCGTTCGAGTCGCCGGGGCGGACGTCCGACCCGGGAGCCGCATCGCCGGAACCGACGCCCACGAGTTGTCGCAGTTGAGCCGGCGTCTGAGCCTGCGAGAGCCGATTCGTCGCGGTAACGCCGCCCGAACTAACGCTGTCGAATGCTGTTTGCCGCTGCAATTCCGACCGTGTCGGCAGTTCCTCGACGGCGTTCATCTGATCAAGTTCGTAATGCCGCGGCGAGTCGGCTGAGCCGCCCTCATAGAGCAACGATTCGAGCGGCAGGCGGTAGCCCATCGGCGAGTCGCCGGGCAGGAGGAACATTTCGTCCGATCGCACCACCCATTTCCCCGAGCGCCACGCCGGTTGCTGATTCCACCAACCGAATTGCAGCGGAAGCGCGACACCGACCGGCGCTGTCAGGCCCTGCTCGACGACCTTCGCGAAGCGGGTTCGTTCTTCTTTGCTTTCCAGCTTCGAATCGCTCAGGTCGACGTCTGCGGGCAGCCGTCGCTCACGCCAGGCGTAATAAAAGACATCTTCATAGCCGTTGATCGCGTGCTCGGGGTTCACGCCGAGCCGGGCCGCCAGAGCTTTCGCGAAGCGATCGGCATCGTCGGCGGTGTGTCCGTAGTTCACACCCTCTTTGGCGAAGAGTTCTTCGTTCTCCCAGATCGGCTCACCGTCTTTGCGCCAGAAGCACTGAAAAGCCCACCGCGGCAGTGGCTCGCCGGGATACCATTTGCCCTGACCATTGTGCAGTAGGCCGCCGGTCGAAAAGCGTTGCTTGAGCCGCTCCATCAGTTCGTGACCGAGTTTCCGCTTGGTCGGGCCGACGGCCGCGGTGTTCCATTCATCGCCGTCCTGGTCATCGATCGCGACGAACGTCGGTTCGCCTCCCATCGTGAGACGGCAATCGTGGTTCTTGAGGTGCTCGTCAACGACGTGCCCGAGCTTTTCGATCCGTTCCCACTGTTCTTCGGTGTATGGCTTGGTCACGCGCGGGTCTTCGAAGATCCGCGAGACCGACATCGAGAAGCCGAATTCGACTTCCGCCTGACTGACCCCTCCGCTAATCGGCGCAGCCGAGGTCGGCTCCGGCGTGCAGGCGAGCGGAATGTGACCTTCGCCGGTGAGTAACCCCGACGTGGGGTCGAGTCCGACCCAACCCGCCCCGGGCAGGAAGACTTCGGTCCACGCGTGCAGATCGGTGAAGTCCGCAACAGGCCCTTCCGGCCCATCGAGCGGCTTCTGGTCGGCAACGAGTTGAATCAGATAGCCCGACACGAATCGGGCGGCGAATCCGAGTCGGCGGAGCAGTGCGACGAGCAGCCAAGCGGAATCACGACACGAGCCGGAGCCCAACTCCAGCGTTTGCTCCGGTGTCTGGACGCCCGGCTCCATGCGGACGATATACCCGACGTGGTTCTGCACGGTTTGGTTGAGGTCGACAAGGAAGTCGATGGTGCGGCGGGGCGTGCGGTCGACGTCGGCGAGGATCTTTTCGAACTTCGGTCCGACCGGAACCTCCGCCAGATACGGCCCGAGGTCGTGAATATTTCCGGTGGAGTAGTCAAACGGGTAGTCCGTCGCCTGCGGTTCCAGAAAGAAGTCGAACGGGTTGATGGTCGTCATGTTAGCGACGAGATCGACTTCGATACTGAATTCGGTCGTCGGCTCAGAGAAGACGCACCGGGCCAGAAAGTTCCCGTACGGATCCTGCTGCCAGTTCAGAAAGTGGCCATCCGGTTTGACGGTCAGCGAATAGCTGTCGATCGGCGTTCGGCTGTGGACGGCCGGTCGCAGGCGGATCACCTGCGGCCCGAGGCTGACCGGCCGGTCGTAGGTGTAATGCGTACGGTGATTCAGGGCGACGCGAATACTCATAATTTTAACTGGAGATCATCAGGGGGAGTGGGAGGATGCGAAACGGCGTTCCGACATCTACCGGGCGAAAGAGGGTAAGTCCTACTGGATATTGCGCTCATCCCTGACTTTGAAATTGCGAAGAAGTCACTCGACTCTGAGGCGAGAAGAAATCGTCGCCGATTGCACCGCCTATATCGTTCAAACGCGTTTGGAGGCTGTCGATGTACTCGTGCAGCCCGATCCGAACGACGTCTTCGACCGATGTGTAGTCCAATTCCGTCCGGAGCCGACCGACTAACTTCTCCGATTCACACTGAAAGGTGCCGGGCTTGCTGCCGGTGATCTCCGACATCGACTCCTGCACGTTCATCAGACAGAAGTGGAACGATCGCGGGAACTCGCGATCGAGCAGCAGAAATTCGGCGACCTCGTTCGGCGTGATCCGCCCGTGACTTTTGCGATACATCGTCAGGGCATCGGCGGAGCGAAGTAGCGCCGACCAGCGAACGATGTCGATCGACGAACCGACGTCGGCGGCCGAGGGCAACAGGTGAAAGTACTGAACGTCGACGATCCGCGAGGTCTTGTCGGCCCGCTCCAATAAGCGCCCGATGCGATTGAAGTGCCACGCCTCGTTGTGCGACATCGTGCCGTAAGTCTGGCCGATGATGGTGTGACTGGCGATCCGCACACTGCGGCAGAAGCTCTGGGGGTCGGTGAAGGGGCCGTCCTGCCGGGCCGCCGATTTCACCAGCAGATAGAACGTATTGATCTGCTCCCACAATGGCGTCGGGATCGACTCGCGCACGCTGCGGGCGTTCTCACGAGCGGAGGCGACGCATGAAACGATGGAGTTGGGGTTTTCCTTTTCGAACGCGAGAAACTGCAAGACGGTTTCGCGATCCGCTTCCTGATGCAATTCCCGAAACAGGTCCTGATCGCCGGTCGTGTAAATGAGCGGCCACCATTGATTCGACGTCTCGTCCCCGTGCTCATTGAGCGCGAGGTTGTAATTGACGTCGATAAATCGGGAGTAATTCTCGGCCCGCTCGACATATCGGCTAAGCCAGTAGATTGAGTCTGCCACGCGACTGAGCATCAGGCATTCCCTCCGACCGGGCCAGTAGACTGTGACTGCGTTTGGGACCCGGACCCAGACTGTGATTGGGACTGAGCCTGCGACTGGCCCATTGTTTTACCGGACGAATTCTTCGGCGGCTTGAGCACCCACGTATCTTTACTGCCGCCACCCTGAGAGGAATTGACGACCATCGAACCCTCCCGCAACGCCACGCGAGTCAATCCGCCGGGCATCACGTAAACCTCTTTCCCCGACAGCACGAACGATCGCAGATCGACATGTCGCGGCTTCATCACGCCGTCGAACATCGTGGGGACGGTCGAAAGATTTAGCATCGGTTGGGCGACGAACTTGCGGGGGTGCGCCTTAATTTGCTCGGCACATTCGGCCAATTCGCTCTTGGATGAGTGCGGGCCGATCACGATCCCGTAGCCGCCCGACTCGCCGGTCGGTTTGACCACAAGCTCATGGATATGTTCCAGCACGTACTGTCGCTGCTCGGGGTCGTCGCAAAGATACGTCGGCACGTTGTTGAGGATCGGATCTTCACTGAGGTAGTAGCGGATCACCTCGGGGACAAAGGCGTAAACCGCCTTGTCGTCGGCGACGCCGGCACCCGGAGCGTTGGCGATCGTCACGTTGCCGGCATGGTAGGCCCGCATAATGCCGGGCACGCCGAGCGTCGAATCGGGCCGGAAGCACTCAGGGTCGAGGAAGTCGTCATCGATCCGCCGATAGATCACGTCGACCCGCCGCAGTCCGCGGGTCGTCCGCATATAAACGTGATCGTTTTCGACGACGAGGTCCGAACCCTGCACCAGTTCGACGCCCATCTGCTGGGCCAGGAACGTGTGTTCGAAGTAAGCGGAATTGTAGATGCCTGGCGTCAGCACGACGGCGAGAGGATTTTGCACCTTCGACGGAGCGCAGTCGATCATCATCTCTAACAGGCGTTCCGGATATTCCTCCACCGGCGTGACGGTCATCCCGCCAAATACCTTGGCGAGCGACCGCTTCATGATCTCGCGATTCTCCAGCACGTATGAGACGCCGGAGGGACACCGCAGGTTGTCTTCGAGAACGTAGAACTCGCCATCGGAATGGCGGATCAGATCGATCCCGCTGATGTGACACCACACACCCTGCGGCGGGCTGAAGCCCCGCATCTGGTCGCGAAGGCTTTTTCCGCTGTCGATCACCTCGCGCGGGACGACTTTGTCTTTCAGGATTTTCTGGTCGTTGTAGAGGTCGTCGACGAACATGTTGAGGGCACGAATGCGCTGCTCGATTCCGGCTTCGACCTGCTCCCACTGCGTTCCGTCGATGATGCGGGGGATGATGTCGAACGGCCAGACCTTTTCCGTCCCGTCCTCGTGGCCGTAAACGTTGAATGTGATGCCCAGGTTCTGCAGGTCAAGCTCGGCGGCCTTCTGCCGCTCCAGCAGTTCGTCGCGCGAGATCGTCCGCAGGCGATCAACGAACTCCTCGCAAATACCGCGAGGGTTCCCGTCATCGCCGAAAATTTCGTCGTAGCTATCAGACCGGTAAATGACGCTCTCCTGTCAATCAATTCCGCGCGATGCAGTCAGATCCGCGTGCTCTGTTAATCGTGGGTGATTGCGCCGGGCACGTGGAGGAACCAAGCCGAAAGCTGAAACGGCAGGCAAGTCTGCCACGCCACTGAGCGATCGCCCGCCGTCGAGTCCTGCTTCGCCAAAGCATACCAGAACAGTCATCGTAGGGCCGAACCTGTGCAGACGATGTTCCGCACAGAACCGAGAACGCCACTGTAGGGACTTTGACACAACAAATTTCGATCGGCACCGCCGTGCCGTCAACGATTTCCCGACATTCCGCCATTCAGGAACGCGGCGGGAAGAGAATCGGACGGTCAAAGCGAACTCCGCCTGCGTCGACGATATTCGTCGGACCAGACTGTCGCTGCAGAATCGATCGAACGAGCGCATCGCCTTTGTATAAGTTTTTGGGACCGAATGCGAATGGTCGATGCCGGCAGGTGCGGTTCGACTTTTCAAATTGGCCGAATTTGCCGGAAACGATCCGCCACTACTGGAAATTAAGTCACTGTCTGGTAACTTCGAATCTCCCAGAAATTTGGCGATCGTTCTTGATAATTCAGCGGGCCCGACATGAGCGACCTTTTCTACGTGGCGGTCGACGGCAAACCGGCCGGCCCCTTTGAAGTCGATGCACTTCCGGCCTTGCATCGGACGGGGCAGATTTCGCTGAAGAAGTCGACCTACGTGTTGCGGAAAGGGACTGAGCAATGGGTGCCTGCTCACGATGTGCCGGAGCTCCAACAGCTTTTTGCGCGCCTTTCTCAGGCGGCAAAGCGAAAGAAAAAGTCGATCGCGACCAACGGCGGAGCTGTCTCAACCGAAGCAGCCGGCTCAGCCGCGAACGTCCCGGTCGACCCGGAGTCACTGAAACCGAGCACCGCCGAAGGTCCGAGCGAGACAAACACCGGCGATCTCGGCGGTTCTGACCCATCGACGCATCACATCGACACGTCTTCGTCAGGCGACGCCCGCTCTGAATCAGAGCAGGAAATCTCGCGGCATGAAGCCGAAGAGGCGATCCGGCAAAGCGAACTCGCAGCGGAAATTCAGCCCGGCCAGATTTCAACGGCCGGGGGCAACGGGCCGATGATCGATTGGCCTCCGAGTACGTCAAAGGATTGGCTCATCACGGGCGGCCTTGCCGCTGCCGTGCTGCTCGGGCTCGGAGTTGCCGGGTGGGGAATCGTTTCGTGGTCCGGCGGCGACGCCCGCGACAGTCTTCGCACCGGGCCGCTGGATCAGATCGAAGATGTACTGACCTCGGATCCGGAGGGGACGGCCGACGAAAAGGACGATGCGTTCCAATCGATGTTCAAGCGGGTCGACGCAATCGTTGCGGAAATCGACCGGCTGGAACAGAAGAAAGACCAGGCGCGTCGGAATTGGACCGATCAGGCCAATCTCATCGAAACACGTGCCGGGCTGCATCCACGCGTCGAGGTCGCCCTTTCTTCCGGGCTGACAAAATCACGTTACACCGCGGAGATGGATGAGCTGTTTCGGGAAACGAAACACTTCCAATACTTCGCCCGGACATCCGACTTCGATGCCACCGTCGGCATTGCTCAGAATCAACAAACAACTGGAATAACGGGCGCAGTCGGAGGCCCGGTGGGAAACACGACATTGGCAGGCAGCGGCGAGCTCACCGCTGGTCAGCAACAGACGGCCGGGATTGCCGCCGGGACGGCAAGCAACAAGTTCGAGTCGTTTTCGGGCACGATATCGGGACCGGCCGAGGGCGCCGCAATGCTGGCGGAGGGTCGACAACTCATGCTCCGGCTCGGCGGGATTCGTTCCGACCTGGAGCGCGAGTTACGGGACGTTCAGGCGAGCGTGGAACGGCTCGTCCAAATGGCCGAGATGCTCGACCGTGTCCAGCGATCGGATTTTGTAATCGTCACCGGCGGGAACTCGGCGGTCGGGATCGCATGGGATCCGACCGGACGCGAGGGTGACCGTTCAGGCCGTTTCGTGGCCCGTGCCGTCAGCGACGATCAGGCCCGCTGGGCGATCCTCGCCGGTTATCGAAATCGCATTCCGGTCATCCGTGACCCTCGGCGGGAATTCCGCGACGGTCTCGCCACCTTGCGAGAAGATGAAGACGTCCCCGATGAATTCGCACGGGAACTGGCTCAACTTTGGAAGTCCTGGAGCTTTATCAAGTTGCTGAGCGATGACGCCATCGAATTTGCGGTGCTGAAGCGGTCGCTGTCGGATCGTTCCGAATTGGGGATTTTTCTCGGGGCCGATGACAATTCGTTGAGCATGCTGACGTCCCGCGGGGAGGTCAAAACTGTCAGCCGTCGCGATGTCGACGTCGGCTCGGCTCGAAAAGCCGAAGGGGAGAACATCCTCGATTCCGCCACATTCACAGACTTTGTCGATTACGCCCTATTGAATGTCGCCCACCGGTTGCGACGCACTGCTCCGGGGCACGTCCGCGTGTTGACCGAGGTCAGCATCAACTCTGCAGGCGGGGCCGAGAAAGACTGGTCGAAAGAAGCGATTGACGAAATTGCCAATTCGCCGCGAGCTCGCGACGTTCAATTTCGTAAGGCAATGCTCGCGACATTCCTCTTCCGTCGGAGTCTTCCTCTGGTGAGTGCAATTCAGGAAATCCGCGACACGGTCGGCGAGCGTTTGGCGCGACTCGGGATTCCTCGCGCTACGCCGTCCGATTCTCTGCACGACTTGCTGCAGGAGGAGGGAGTCACCGCGATTCGCGACGCAACCGGCACCCACCGTGATTCCGCCAATCAGACCGAAGGCTTTCTCGCCTCGGCCTCACACGTCTTGTCGGTCGCCGTAAGTCCGTCATCGGGTGGAGCGCCCTACCACCTTAGTTTTCGGCTGATTAAAACGACGACCGGGGAGGTCGTTTGGCAGGGAGCGGCCGATCGGTGTATGCCTCCGCCCAGTCTCCCGGTTCAATTTCATCTCGACTCCGGCAATCTCTCGATCGCGACAGTTAAAGAAGAATTTCGTGAAGATTTCCGCGGCGCAGAAGTGCCGCCGCTGCTCGGTTATGCCCGAACTCCGGAGGCCCCGGCCCGGCATCTCGTCTACGTTGAAGAAGAGGGCGACGCAGAACGTGGAACCGAAATGTGGTACCGCACTCCGTTTTACTCTCTCGATAAGGAAAACCACCGTGTCCCCCGCGATCAAATCGCGGAAATCGAGTCGATCGAAAACGCGCTCGACCGATTTCTGATTACGAGTCGCCGACATGATGATGATAAAGATCTCGCGCTGCGATATGTGATGAACCAGCTCCTGCGGAAGACGCTGCCGCGAGCCAGTCGGGCTCGATTTATTCGGGAGGGAGAGTACGTCGTCGACCTCGGACGCAGTGACAAAATTCAGATCGGCGATCGGCTCCGCGTCTTTCGTCCCTCCGGGGCCGCGCGTGCGGACGCAGACAGTTTTCAGTCGCTGGGAAGCGACAGCAGCGGACTACCCGGCCGCTACCTGGCAACCTTGTTAAAGGTAAAAGAAATTCAGGACCGTCACGCCATTGTTACAGTGGAACCAAATGGGCTTGAGGCATTCTGGCAGCCCGACGAAATTCGCCCCGAAGACATCGTTGTCACACGCGACTATTCAACGACGATCCTCGGATTCATTCCTCCGATCTACTACGACCCGCTGCCGACCTACCCAATCTATCTCCGGGCGAATCGACTCGATCCAAGGCCGGGAGCGGAAAACTTCGAAGTTAAGAAACAGAAGTTCTTTGACTTTGTGAATCGAGTTCGCCAGACGACCGTCGCGGCCAGCGGCCAGTTGACGTCGATCTTCGGAGGCCGCTTCGACAAACTCGGTATCCGGTATCGACGTGTCCCGGACCCCAACCGTGGCGGTAACAATTCGGGCCGTTCGTCCGTAGGACGTCGGTCGATCGGGACCGACGAAGTTAAATTAGTCAACACATTGAGGGAGGACGGCGCCACCCATGTCATCGGCGCGAAAATTCTTCCATATGACTACAAACGCTATGTCGTCGAACTCGGCGTGATCCCGCCCAACATTAATGTTGACGTCGGAGCCGAATTCACAGAGCTATTTCAATTCACGGTCGATGACAAAGACTTGGGCCTTGGCAATCGCTAAAGGCCTCGCTGCTGCGATTGCCGCAAAGTGCTATTAAGATCGACACCACTACACTTGTGTGTCGTTATAGCGATCGCAAATTTGACCGCCGCCTTCGGCCTGTCACTCGGCCTTCGATAGTGTCATCCGTCCGATGACAAGCCCCCGTGCGTGGGCCCATTCGAGTGCCGTTTGAGCGCCCGCCGGTGGTGACGCCCCAGACGCGCAGCTTTCCGACAATTGGCTCAACTCGTGATCGGTCGAATCGGTCACGCTGACTTCGGGCTCAAGCAGCATCGCGACAGAGTCGGGAGCGGGTCGGTACCACACCACATCAACCTGACATCCGGACGCGACAAAACTGGCGATCCGATCGGTGATTTTCAGGGGCAGCGGGAGCCCGCCCAGGTCGTCGTCATTCGACTTCAGATGGAACGGGTCGTTGCTGAGCCGCTCCCGATTTCCATAGGCAACAAACCGGCCGACGATCTCTTTCCCCTCTGTACGACTCAGGTCGGCAAACCGAATTTTGAATTCCGTCAATGATGTTTCACGAGCGTCCGATGCAGCTCTTGCTATGTTAGAGAAAGCTTCAGCCTCGTAAACGAGATGCTCGGGGGGACGAAAGAAATGACTTGTCTCCGCGTTATCGTCGACGAAAGCGGCCCGAATCGTTGAGGGGCCGGTCAACTTAATCTCAACCTTCTCCCGGTAGATCGGCACCGTCTGCCGTTGCTCCGCGATATCGGAGTCGAGTACGACTTCCGGCGGCACAACGGGGATTTCCGACGTCGTTACGTCCGAGGCATTCGACGTCGTCGTGAGCGAGGGCGAGATCGCTGCTAAATCCTCCTCTGGAATTTCGATACCGACGAGATCACGCACATCGAAAAAAACGCGATACCGCCTTTTTGCGGCGTCCCCTTTTGGAACGATCCTTAACACACCGCGATCAACAAAGTACCCCCACCCATGCTGATGCAGCACCCGTCGGAAAATTTCGTGCAGCGGTCGTGGCGGCAATTTTAGTTCGATCTCGACTCCGGAATAGACACCCTCCCTCTTCAACGCGGCTTCGTCGATATCGAGCCCGAGGCGCAAAACGTCGTCGAACGCGTCAAGGCTTTGCCTGAGCGGCATCCCGTCGAAATTCGTCCGAACCAACTGAAACAGCTTTTCGTAGACCGGCCGGTCGGCGGGATCACAAAACCCCCGACACATCTCCCCCTCCACCAGCGCCTTCAAAGGTTCGACATCACTGCTTCTCCGGCGGCCGTTCAGATCTTTCATCACCGCGATCTGTTGATCGAGAGTTCCGGTGACGATTAATTCGTGTTCTCCCGGCTCAACGGAGAACGAAGCGTCCGAAGGTTCCCGTCGTCCCCACGTCGAAGGAAGCGACGTTTGGATCGATTCGGCCAATTGCTCAGTACGTGCAGCCGATGTCGTCGACATGCTCCATACCGTCGCGCAGAGCGTCACAATGGCCACAGTCGCAGCAAGAGTTAAATACTTTGACGTCTTTCGAATGCCGCGCCATCGTTCTTGAGCCCACTGGGAAACCTGAACGACGAAAGTCTTTCTCGACCTGCCACGCTTAACCGCTTCTTCAACGTCTTTAACTAAGCGCCTGCGGGACTCTTTCTTACCTAATCTGTAAGCCTCAATGAAGTGAAGGCCGGTAACAGCATACCTTAATTTCTTTTCGCGAAAGCTCTTGAGTTTATACGTGACAATCGGGAGTTTTTCCTCGACCGCAATTTTAATTTCCCGCTGAACATGCACTGATTGATCGGCATCGCGGGATAGCACCAGTACGACTGCACGGACTTCTTCGAGCGCAGAGACCAATTTTTCCTGCCAGTCATCGCCGGCACTGATGCCGGTTTGGGAGAAAAAACTGGGGAAGCCTTCTCGTTGCAGCAACTGGGAAATCTGCGTTGCATCCTCCAGATCAACTGACGAAAAGCTGATGAATACATCGTGATCCGGACACTCGATTCCGTCGCCTTCGAGCAACGCCCGACATCGACTGCATCGTTCCGGCCGGACCTGGGCGTAACCTGAAGTGCGAATCCGCTGTCCGCACTTGCGACAGATGAAAAGCTTTGCCATTTCGCCCCCGGCAATCCCTGAAAGACATGTCGGCAAAGACCGTATTCTCGTGGGTTCATACGTTCAAGTCCAGCCGTCTGTAAATTAAAATGGCCAGCATTCATCGGCTTTTCCAAAATACTTCGTGGTTCTCGCCCCTGCTCGTCAAAGAACTTTTCGTCCGTCGGTCGCACAATGTAGTGAGAGTTTGGTTTGCCGCCGCCGCGGCGGTTGCTCAGAGTGGCAATCAACAACAACAGGTTTGCAACTCGGACCTCGCACTGCGTTTTCGGTCCTACCCTCTCCCGCAATACCGCGACTGTCGGCCGAAGGCCGGTCCGCTTCGGAGAACTTCAATTGATCGTCGCTACCGAAACTTCGTCCGATGTCGGGCAGAAAAGAATCCTACTGGTTGACGACTCCGCCGATCAGCGGGGTTTCGTTCGAGTGCTCCTTGATCAGGGCGATCGAAAATTTGTCGAAGCATCCACCACCTCCGAAGCTCTGGAGTTGATCGAACACGGTGAATTTGATCTTGCGATCATCGACCTGACGATGCCAGAGATTTCGGGCTTCGAGTTGGTCCGTCAGTTCCGGCAGCGCTTCAGCATTGGCGAATTGCCGATCGTCGTCTATTCGGCAAGTGCCGATACCGACTCGATCGTGAAGGCTCTTCATGCCGGGGCGAATGACTTTGTGACGAAGGGGACTGACGCCGAGATTTTGAATGCCCGCGTCAGGCAGGCACTCGAACTCCGCAACTCGACCGTCGCGCTGCGACAGGCGAACACGCTGCTGGCGGAGCGGCAGGCATCGATCAATACCGACTTTCGGGCGGCTGCCAGTTTGCAGCGTTCCCGGCTCCCGGCCGAAGACACGACCTTCTCAAATCTCGATGTCGGATGGTCATTCGATCCGTGCGATATTCTCGGCGGAGATTTACTCGGAGCCTGCCAGGTCGATGAAACGAAATCGGCGTTCTTCGTGCTCGACGCGACCGGCCACGGCATCGCCTCCGCACTTCAGGCGGTCTCCGCGCATCAACTGTTGCAGGTCACGTTCGACGACTCATGCATTATTACCGAAGAATCCCCGAAAAATTGGTGGAATCTTCTCAACTCGGATCGGCCCCCAGTCAGAGCCGCCGATCCTGCGGCAGTGCTCTCAAGGCTCACGCGGCGGTTCGCGATGAACGAGACGGCCATGTTTTTTACGCTAGTCTATTTACTGATTGATCACGAAAGCGGCGAGTATTCTGTCTCGTTAGCGGGGCACCCGGCGCCGATCCTGTTTGACGCCAAGGGCGAGACACGGCAGCTTGAATTCGACGGCATTCCTCCGATCGGGATCGCACCGTCGACCCCGGCCGGGACGGCTCCAATTCCCACCTTCGAGGGACAACTCAAACCTGGTGAAGGACTGCTACTCTTTAGCGACGGAATTACCGAAGCTTTCGGACTTGAGGGCGAGATGTTGACCCCGGCAGGTTTGGAGAAACTGGTCAGCAAGCATTCCGGCTTCCCCTCATCAGAACTGACCGCGGCAATCTTGGGAGCGGTCGACTCATACTCCGGAGCGTCGTCCGCCGACGATCGCACCTTGCTGGCCGTCAAATTTCTCGGCAGCCCGGAACACGGTTGGTGATCCGTTTGCCGGCCGATCAATCGTTTTGAGTCTGATCTCGAAACATGCTCTATCGGGACAATTCGGTGTCGATATTCTGTGTAGCGGCGCGACCGAATAGGGATCAACTGGGGGCGTTGTCAAAGGGAATATCAGTCGGAAACGCCGACCGAATCGCGGAAGCGCTAGAGCAATGTGGGCAGCCGCGGTAATCTCGTAGCCTATGCCCGGCGCCGCACGGTGCCGATTTGAAATCGACGAGTACGGCGGCGTCCCGCGAAGACCATGGCCAGTTCGACTCCCTACCTAAAAAACGAGGCGACCGGGCACGTCTTCGAGTTGAATCGCGATCGCTTCGTCATCGGTCGCCAAACGACGAACGTCGACCTGTCGATCCCGACCGATCGGGATATCTCTCGGGTCCATGCGGTCCTGACGCGGGAGAACCGCGTCTGGACGATCCGTGACCAGAAGAGCCTCAACGGCGTCTACGTCAACGACAGAAAGGTCGAAGAATCGCAATTGCGATCTCGCGATGTCGTGCGACTCGGCGGGACGACCCTGCTCTTCGAAGATCCCAATTCGACGGTCGCGCAACAAGGCAAGGTTTTTTTCGAGTCCTCTGGGCGGCTTGCGGTCAACGACACCGACATGTCAGCCAGTTTGTCACTCAATGCCCGCTCATACGCGAGAGCCTTGGGCGGCGGCGACTCCCATGCCGAATTGGCGGACGACCCAAGCTCGATTTTGAATTCGATCGCGCTGTCGAGCAGTGATCGACTGAAGCAGTCGACCACGGTCGACTTGCTGCAGCTCTACGTGCAATCGTTTGGAGAATTGGGCAAGGCACTGATCACCGCGACTGACCTCGACGAGTTCTTCGAGTGCGTTCTCAATCTGCTGTTCATGTTTTGCCCGGCCGAGCGGGCGGCCTTCTTTCTGTTGGACGCAGAGGGCCAGCTTCAACCTTGCGTCTTCCGAGGACTCGGCACAGATAATGATGAAATCGATCTGAGCCGAACCGTCATCCGCGACGTGATCGAAAAGAATCAGGCAGTTCTGATTGGAAATGTGGAGGAAGAAGCGGAGGTCGCCGTCAGTATTCTCCGGCAGAAGCTCTCGTCCCTGATCTGCGCCCCGATGTACCGCGATGGGCGAACGGTCGGGCTCTGCTATGCCGATACGAAAACGAGTGGAGACGCCTTCGAACGAAATCACCTCGAATACCTGCTTTCACTCAGCCTGTATGCGGCTGTCGCGATGAATATGTTCGAGGCCCGGGCGCGGGTGAAGGAAGAACGCCGGAAGCGCCGCAGACTCGAGGGTTACCTGCCACCGGCGGTGATGGAACAGGTGCTCGAGGAACAAAATGTCGGGCAGATGAGCTCCAAGCGGGCAGACGTCACAGTTATGTTTGCCGATCTCTCCGGCTTCACCGCGATGTCTTCGAATATGGAGCCTCACCAAGTCGTCAGCGTGCTCAACACGCTCTACGAACATCTAATCGAAGCAATCTTCGAACACGGAGGCACGCTCGACAAGTTCATGGGTGACGGATTGCTCGCCTACTTTGGAGCTCCTCTTGCTCAACCAGATCATGCAGAACGGGCGGTCGCGGCGGGGATCGATATGATGCTGGCGATCGACGGTCTCAAGGTCCCCGATGCCCCTGAGGTGACGCTCCGAATCCGGGTCGGCGTCAATAGCGGGCCCGTCGTCTACGGGGATATCGGCACTCCGAAGGCCCGAAATTTCACCGTCATCGGAGACACCGTCAACGTCGCGAGCCGGCTCGAATCGAAGGTCGCCCGACCGGGACAAATTGTCGTCAGTCCAGCCACGCGGACATTGCTCGGCGACAAATTTCGATTCGAAGAACTTGAAGAAACCCGCCTGAAAGGAATCGCCGAGCCGGTCCGACCATTTCGGATCTGCGATAACCGCTTGGACGACCTGTTGCAAAGGACGGTGGGACCGCGGCATTGAGCGTCATCAATATTTCCGAATATTCGAAGCGCGCGGAATATTTCCACTAGAGGGCGTACACCGGTTGAGCCGATTCTTTTGGTATCAACCATGAGCGCGCCCACATTACCTCCGCCGTGCCGTCGTTCAACATCGGGAGCGGTCCGCGCTGCGCTCGCGGCCATATCGATTGCGATAACGTTATTCATACCAGTGGGTTGCGCCTCGCTTTCGGTCCCGGAATCCTCCGAGCGGGCCGCGTGGGAACGATTTCGAGAGAATGTGACTTCCTTCACAGGACGCGGCCAGACCCAACCGGACCATCCGATGGAGGCGTCCGGGACAGGCAAAAAGGCCTCCGAACTGGTCGCAAGCGCCGTATTCACTGACGGGCAGGAATCGGAAGTGGTTGATCGAGAGGTCATTCCAGCCTCATTCGAGTCCCCGCTATCCGACGACGATCTGCTGGAACTCGACCACGCGATTTACCTGGCCTTGGAGCGAAACCTCGGCATTCGGATCGCAGGGTATCTCCCGCAGCGAACGCGCCCGGAAATCACCGCGGCGGAATCGGTCTTCGATGTTCGACTCGCAGCTGGCTTGGCTCTGAGCACGGCGAACGAGCAGGTCGCGTCGGCGGTCGAGTCGTTCGGCACCGGCATCGATCGCATCCAGACGACTAATGCCGACGCCCCCAACGGGTTAGGCGATCAGCTGGAAGCGACCAAACTTTGGGAGTATGGAACGCGAACACGAATCGGTTATTCGAACGGCTTTCAGCAGTCCGATCCGACCGGCTCGCTGCTGATCCTCAATCCGGCTTGGCGATCGGCGGTAGCCGTCACCGCCGAACAACCGCTGATGAGGGGACGCGGCAGTGACATCAACCGGATTCCGATCCTCCTCGCGCGACAAACACATGCCGCTTCGATCGAGGAATCGGAAGCCGCCGTCAACGAGACGATCCTGACGGTCCATCGCCAATACTGGCAGGCATTCCTCGCTCAGGAAGAGGTTGCCCAACTGGAACTGTTAATTGAACAGGCTTCATGGACCGTCGATTTGGAGCGGAAGCGACTGCAGGTCGGCAACGGGTCGGCCAGTGGGTTAGCCCAAGCCGAGTCGAATTGGGCGCAGCTTCGTCGCGAGCAGACCGAAGCATTCCGGCGGCAAGCGGCCGCATCACGACAACTGCGGCGCCTGCTCGAGCTTCCGGACGATGCGGTCGAACCATTGCTGATCGCCGATCGCCCGTCGGTGCAATCGGCTGAAATTGACGTCGATTGGGGATTGGCCGAGTCGAGCTTGCGTCGCCCTGACCTAAACTCGCAGCGTTACCGAGTGCGGTCGGCTCACCTCCGCCTGAAGCAAGCGCGCGATGGCCTGGAGCCCGATCTGTCACTATTCGCCGGTGCGGGTCTGAATGGCTTGGCCGAAGACATTCCGGGAAGCCTCGACGCGTTTTCCAGCGGAGAATTCGGGAGCTTGTCCGCGGGCATCCGGTACCAGCACTGGGTCGGTCAGCGAGCCGCGAACGCGTCGGTCCGCCAAGCCGAAGTGGACCTGCATCAGGAGACGTTACGGCTTCAACAGTTAAAACGGCAGGTCGAAGACGAAGTCCGCCAGGCCGCTGATGACGTTCGCTATCGGCGGGAATTGGTCGATCGCAGCCGGACAGCGGAAAGTGCCGCGAAAACACACCTCGATGCGATCACGTCACTACATCGCCACGGGCAATGCGATGTCGACCGGCTTGTACGGGCACGCCGCGAATGGGGCGTCGCCGTCCAAGCAAGATTCTCGGCGGAAGTCGATCTGGCCAACGCGGTCACCGATTGGTTCGCTTCAACCGGGACGCTCGTCAATCAGCGTCCTCCGAGCGGCGGCGTTCCACCTCGGGGCATCGATTCGCCCCCACCGGCACCGGCGTTACTCGAAGATTCCTCTCTCAACGAGTCGGTTCTTGAAGAGTCGACGCAGCCCGAACTCTCGCGCCAGCCGGCCCGAACGTACGATGCGCTGCCTGTTGAGTAGTCACGACGGTGAGGCCCAACTGATGACTTCTATCAGTTGGCAACGATCTGCCCAGAAGGCTCCGCCCGTTCGGAAAGTGGTTCGCCGGGTGTTTTCAACTGACGTTCCAAAAGCTCGCGCATCGTCTCGATCGCACGATCACGACGGTCGAACCGAAATCGGACCGGACTCAGCTCCCGACCGAACTTGCCAGTCGTCTTGTTAATTTCGATCCTCTGAAACAGCTCGCTGAGCTCTGTCGATTGTGAACCGCCGGAGCGATCCTGGTTGAGTGCATCGATCAGAAAATAGGCTTTGACGACGCCATCCCACGCCTCGAACTGCGGGAGCCGATCGAGGACGGAGCTGGCGATCTTCTCTCGGATCACGTTCTGATTCGACGGGCGCTTTGCGATCCGGCACTTTGCTAGCAAGCCATCCGCTTGGTTCCCCAATTCGATCACACGATCAGGCTCCGGGCGAAAGCGACTCATCTCGCCGGTCAATTCGCCCAACACCTCTTCTAGTCGGCGGACATCTTTCCCTGCGATCCCGCTGACAATGGCCGCTTCCCCCGTTAAATCGGCGAAGTGATTCCCCCATTGGGGTCGACCGTTGCTCTCCGATCTCTTCCACATCAGCGGGACGAGATCTTGGTGACACCCGTAGCAGGAAGATTCGGCGAACTCGGGCCAGGGTCGGTCACGGTCCGCCCGCGTCAACTGAGCACGGTCTTTCATCAGTCCGATCCAAGCTCGAGAGCCGGTCACTTGCCCCGCCGCCCAGCATTCCAGTCGATTGGTTGCGGGCCCTTTGCCACGCCAGTGAGGCGGTATGGCGTCGAGAAACGTCGGCAGGTCGAACAGCAGCCGCGGATGTCCGGCGGCGATCAGGTCGTGATTGACGTCGCGGGCGGGAAATTCAGCAGTCGCCGCAGAGCCGACATGACACGCCGCACACGTTTCCCCGGCCACGTAGGGATCGGAAAGATACGGCATCCCGACATTCTTGTAAGCGGCTCGCCGGTCGGCTTCAGCTTGATACGAGGCCAGCTCGACATGTCCTCCCATCCACTTCGCAGGCTCGACGTGGCAACTGTCACAACTGATTCCTCTGCCGGTCGCCGTGAAGTTTGCCTGCCGATCCGGCCGCTCGGTTTTCACTTTGGCAATCGAGCCGTGACAGGCAACGCAGGTGACGTCGTTCCACGGTTTCAGTTCATCTGGTAGACGACCATCCTTTGAAAGCCGGTCAGCATAGAGCAATTCGGAAATGCGGACGCTCTCCGCACTCTTGAGAACCGCGTACGCCGTCGTGTGAGGGTCGCGGTATTGCCACAGCGTAAACTCGTTGAGCCCTGCTCCCTCTCCTTCAGTCGGCCGGGCTCTGCCATGACAGCCTCGCCCGCTGCATGAACTCGCCGCGCTTAGCAGTTCGGAATGACGGTGGTCTTCACTGCTCTTCGGGTTCGAGTTCTCCGCTTCCGGGCTGCCAGTCGAAACTTGCGCATTCTCTGCCGTTGCTAATTGCGGCGTGACAAACAGTAAGCTCAGCGCGACGGATGCTACGAGCCGCCGACAATGGGACAGAGGGGCGTCACTCGTCACGGGGACACACCTTGGAAAGTTCTGTGGATCGTCAGGCAAATTGGACAGGATCATCAACTCACTTCAGATGGGGACGGATCGACCGAACGTAATGCCTGCGAACATCCGATCCGTATTTCGTTGACACCTCACTTTTCGCAGCCTATCGTCCCGGCTGCGATTCGCAAAAGTGAATTCGGCGCGATTGCTTTGATCAGGGAAGGTCAGCCTGCACGCATCACGTCCGATCGGGTTGACTTCTTCTTAATCGCGGAAGGGCGACACGCAGGATCACCGAATCGATCCAACGCCGAATCGGTTCGGAGCAGGCACGCTGGCGGCACGGGTGACAGTCGAAGTTGGATCACCGCGACGAACTCAATCTGATGTTTGCCTCGATCCGACTTTGGAACCGCCCGCCAATCACGGTCGACTCCC
The DNA here is from genome assembly GCF_007744515.1 of Stratiformator vulcanicus. Classification (NCBI taxonomy): domain Bacteria; kingdom Pseudomonadati; phylum Planctomycetota; class Planctomycetia; order Planctomycetales; family Planctomycetaceae; genus Stratiformator; species Stratiformator vulcanicus. Next base: position 721,948 of record NZ_CP036268.1, on the reverse strand, counting down.
TGGGATAATCATCGGTGGCACTGTTTACTCGGCAAACGTGGCCGCAGCATCGGCCGTGGATTATCGCGCTGGTGATCGGCGTGGTGGTCTGCCTCGGGCTGTTTTGCTACAGCGTGTTCGCTTCGCAAGGGTGGCCGAGCGGCAGTAGCGGCATCTGCCTTTCACTGGGAATTGCTGCCGCCGCGCTCATGGTGTTCGAAGCGCTGCTGGGCGTCCGCAAGAAGTGGCTTCGCGTCTGGCGGATCGGTTCCGCACGAATGTGGCTGGCCGCTCACATCTGGCTCGGCATCCTGATTCTCCCGCTCACCCTTTGCCACGCGGGATTCAGTTGGGGCGGCTGGCTCAACCAGACGTTGATGTGGCTGTTCCTGGTCGTCTGGTTCAGCGGGATCATCGGGGCGCTGCTGCAGACCATTCTGCCGACGCTGATGTTCGAACAGGTCCAAAGCGAAACCGTCTACTCGCAAATCGACCGCATGACCGCACTCATCCGAGCCGATGCGTTGAGAGTATTCCATCAGTTAAACAGCAAATTTAAGTTCGACCCGACCTTCCACGACCAACTCTCTGAAGAACGTGCACAGCTCGAACAGAAACGGCAGAACTATCGCGTATCGGGTGTCGTCCGGTCAGCCGGCTTGGCGACCGGCCGTGTTGCCGTGATCGATCTTCCCGGAATGTCGGCCGGCGAGACCAAAGAGATTGAGCAGTTCGGCAAAGACTACGTCGATTCCTTTTTGCGACCGGAGATCGATGATGCACACCCGCTGGCCGACGCCAAAAAGTCTCAGGCCTTGTTCCGCACTCTCAAATCACACGTCGAGCCGGAGATGCTCAAACCGGTCGACATGCTTGAAGCTCTTTGCGGCCGTCGCCGAGATTTGATTCGACAGAAGAAAATTCATTTCTGGCTGCACGTCTGGCTGTTATTGCACCTTCCGATCTCCGTCGTCGTAATGGTATTGCTCGCGGTCCACATCGTCGTCTCAATCTTGTACTGGTAGGAAGGATTTCGTCACCTGCCATGTCCTCTAATCGTGCCGAAACTGACTCATCCTCGTCGCTGCAGGCGCGCAGCCAGCAGATGGCCGGAAGCCGTCAACGGATCGGCGACATTCCTGCGGACATCGAGCACGATTATTTTCGACGTCCCGATCGCCTGACGCGATGGAAAACGCGGCTGGCATGGTTTGGTGCGATCGCCTCTATCATTTTGATTGGGTTAATGATCAATTGGCCCGAAGCTGCCAGGGCGGTTTCGGGAGACGAAGACACGTCGATCGATGCGGCGCTGCTACCTCTGCTTAAAGCCGGGGCGAATCATGGCGTCTTATCGTCGGTTCATGCAGCGTGGGATAACGACTGCGATGCCTGCCACGTGCCCTTCGCGCCGATTCGCCCCGAGAGCGCAGCTCACTTACTGATGACCGGTGCGATCGAGCGGACCAACGCGAAATGCAATCGCTGCCACCTCGGCACGACCCATCACGCAAACCTGATCACGCTTCAAGATTTGGATTCGCCAGACGTGGCCGATCAGCCCGATCCGCATGTCATTGCGACATTGAAAGCCTACGGGGCAAAAGCCGCCTGCGCTTCCTGTCATATCGACCATCGCGGACGGGAGGCTGACTTAGTCGCAGTGGCAGATTCAAAATGTATTGTTTGCCATGCAGATTTAACTCCGTTCCTAAAGACGGAGCCTCCCCCGGGGTCAAACCACGCTGATGGCTGGCTGAAGATCGCGTCGTTCAGCACGCAGGGGCATCCGAACTTCTCGACTGAGCAGAAAGATTTTGAAGACCCAGGCAAATTGAAATTCAATCATCAAATGCACATGGCCGCCGGTATTCCCGGTCAGACCGACGCCTATTTCCGCTACCGAAACATTGAGGACGCGGCATTGCGGACGACATACCTTACTCATCATGCCGGTTCGAACCGAGCAGACCTTGATACGCTCGTCGAGCTGAACTGTAACTCCTGTCATGAATCCGGCTCAAACAACGCCTCCGCGACTGAATTAACGTCGGGGCGATATTTCTCCGCGATCAATTTCGAGCGGCATTGTGTCGCCTGCCATCAACAGGATCTTGCGGTACCGGCAACCGCGGGTCCGAAGGGAAGCGGCGCTGACCCGGTGATCGTGCCGGTGCCTCACGGGCTTTCGCTGGATACAACGCTCGACTGGGTCTCCGCTTTTGTCACCAAGAATGCGCTGACCGAATCGACCAGCCTCATCGAACAATTACGGCAATACGATTTGCGATCTCCCTCGGCCGATGTCCGAGATATTTTACGCGGGTTTCGCGTTGAATCCGGGCCGAAGAACGATTCTGACGCTGTCGCCACGGCAGCAGGCGTGGCCCGCATCCGAGATGCCATGCTCAATTCCGATCAATCTTGTGCGCAGTGTCACTTCTATGAAGCCGCCGGCGATGTTGCGGAAAACGGCGAGCAGTTGATTGGCGAGACGTCAAACGACACCAACCCTTACGAACAAATTAAAATTGCGGCGACCAACGTACCCACCGTCTGGTTTAAGAGCGCAAAGTTCGACCACGTTTCTCACCGCACGATCGATTGCCTCGGGTGCCATGACGGTGCCGTCACCGGCGATGATACTCGACCGAAGAGTGTCACACAGGGTACTTGGCTCGTGACGATGGCCAACGAAAAGCTCATTCCCGGAATTAACAATTGCGTCGGTTGCCACGCCCCAAGGACCACTAGCGCATCGGGCACCGTTTCTGGCGGCATTAATCACAATTGTTCGCTTTGTCACAATTATCATAGTTCCGACCACATTCCCGCCGGCCTTTCTCTGCCCGCCCCCGGAACAGAAACCTTCCGACGTGCAGACGAAATGCTGAACGTCAAGCCGAGATAGCGAGATGCCGACGGTTCAACGAACGCTTTTCGATATGCTCGACGAGATCGAGCAGCGGTGCGGCTGGTTGCCGAAAGAAGAACTCAGAACGCTGGCGTTACAGCGAGGAATGCCGCTGTACCGTCTTCAGGAGGTGGCGAGTTTTTACAATTCGTACCATCTCGAAAAACCCGCCGACGTCGAGGTGCGGGTGTGCCGCGACATGGCGTGCCACATGCGAGGTTCGGCGCAATTGAGGGGAGCGGTCGAGCGGCACTTCGGCGACGATGAAAGTCGGGTGAAAGTCGTTGGTGCGTCCTGCCTGGGGCGCTGCGATCAACCGGTCGCCTTTGGTATCGGCCACCACTTTTATCAAGCCACCAATCCGGACCAGTGCATCAGCAATATAGAAGCCGCTCTGAAAGGAAATGCTGAACAGGACGATCTCTACGAAGGTCCGATTCCGCCCGAGTGGAAGATTGATCCGTATCAGGGAGAGGAAACTTACGAGGCACTTAAGGATTTCATCTCAAATAAAGATGACTTGAGCGGCCAGCAGGAATTGGTCCTGAAATCACTCGAAGAGTCAAAGCTGGTCGGCAAGGGTGGCCCCGGTGCACGGACAGGGAAGAAATGGCGGACCGTCGGGTCGCAAAAACAAGATGTTCGCTATGTCGTTTGCAATGGCGATGAAAGCGAACCGGGTACGTTTAAAGATCGCGAACTCTTTTCCAAAGCACCGCACTTGGTGATTGAAGGAGTTCTCATTGCGGGCTTAACTTTGGGTGCCCGAGAGTGCTGGATTTACGTTCGTCACGAATACCCGCAGCAAATCGAAACGTTGCGAAAGGCGATCACCCGGGCACGCGAAATGGGTGTTTGCGGCCGAAACATTCTCGGTTCCAGGCTCGATTGCGATATCGACGTATTTGTAAGCCCCGGCAATTATATTTGCGGTGAGCAGACTGCTCTGATCGAAGCGATGGAATTGAAACGCCCGGAACCGAGGCAGCGGCCACCGAACCTCGAAATCAAGGGGCTATTTCAAAAGCCGACATTGGTTAACAACGTCGAGACATTCGCTTGGATCCCCGCAATCTTAAGAAAAGGGCCGCAGTGGTATCTTGACCAAGGCGCTAACGGCTGCACCGGCCGGCGATTCATCTCGGTCAGCGGCGACGTCGAAAAACCGGGCGTGCATGAAGTCCCTCTGGGTTGCACCGTCGGCGACATGCTTGAGTTGTGCGGCGGGATCGCGGGGGGCCGGGCGATGCAAGCGGTCGGCTTATCGGGACCTTCCGGAGGATTCCTGCCGCCTCGCCTTTCGCGTCGCGTGCTCCCGTCCGGCTTTCAAGACAAATACATGTCGAAAGATGAAGATCATTTCGACATCTTGAAATTGCCAGTCGATAATAATTTCTTCCGAAGAACACTCGAAGGTCGCTTTGCCGTTGGAGCCGCCATCATTTTTGTCGGCGAGCAAACCGACATGTATTCACTTATTAAAAATGCGACCGAGTTCTATCGCAACGAATCGTGCGGCAAGTGCGTGCCGTGCCGAGTCGGCGGACAGAAACTTGTCGAAATCAGCGACGGCATTCGAGAAGGCAAGGCCCCTGACTCGAATTTATTTGAAGCCTTACAGCAGACGATGCGAGAGGCCTCGATTTGCGGTCTCGGGCAGGTCGCCTCAGTACCCATCGCGTCGTTCCTGGAGTTCTTCCCGGAATACACCAGCGAAGACGGTGCAAAAGATATGATGATGCGAACCGTCCAGCCAAGGGATCTATAACATGGCTCTCGATTTAAACCCCACGACCGGGGATGAGATTCTTCAATATACGGTCGAGGGCCAGCTCGTCTCGCTTGAACCGGCCGACGAGCAGATGATCAATCAGTTCGTCTCCGTGACGATCGACGGTCGCGCGATCACCGTGCCGCGGGTGCAGATCGCGCGCGATGCCAACGCCGAACCGATCCGGGATGCCGCCGGGAATGCGCAGTATCGCTACACCACAATTTACGACGCGGCAAACGAGGCCTATTCGAAGCTGCACGAGCAAAATCCGATTCATGTGCTGTGCCATCGCGAGCATATGGAGCCGGCCGCGGTCTGCCGCGTGTGCATGGTTGAGGTTCGGTCCGAGGGAAGGTCGGAAGGATCGCTCGCACCGGCATGTCACCGGCTGGTCGACGACAAGACCGACATCTTCACGGCGAAAACCAGCGACAAAGTGAAGTCGGTCGTCGGCATGGTGACTGAGTTGCTTTCGTCCGACCAACCGGATCCCCGAGAGCATCTGAATCCAACCCGCGAGTCCGACATTACGCAGGAACTGTCGAGTATCGCCCGTGAGGTCGGCGTAGGCGTCCCTCGGTTCGGTCGCAGTTCAGCGAATCGCGGGCAGGACCGCTCCTCCTCAATGATCGATGTCGACCACTCGGCGTGCATCTTGTGCGACCGATGCGTCCGGGCCTGCCAGACAGTCGTGAAGAACGATATTATTTCCCGGACGGGAAGGGGCTACGCCGCCAAAATATCGTTTGATTTGAATGATCCGATGGGTCAATCAAATTGCGTCTCGTGCGGCGAGTGCGCGATCAGTTGCCCCACCGATGCGCTGTCCTTTAAGGAAGGTTCTAAGCATCAACTTCCGGATTACGCCGAGGACATCTCGTTTGTCGAACTGCGGAAGAGCTTTCCGCTCGTCCGCGACCTTCCTCCACGCCTATTGCAGTTTAATGAACGGGCATTTTGGCGACGAAGCCTAAAGAAAGGTGATACTGTCTTCGAAGAGGGTGAGCATGGTTCAACTGCGTTTTTAATCGAATCAGGGCGATTCGAGGTCAAGCGACGTGAACGTGGCAAGACCGAATCAAAGCCCGAAAGTTTTTTCGGTTTATTCAACAGTTTTAAGACGGTCGTACGCGATTCCCAAGGCGAGAATTCGGGCGGTGTCGGCGAGGCGGTCGCTGGCCACGATGAGAATGGTCGCACGATTCTCGATGAAAAAGACCTGCTCTTCGGTGAAATGACCTGCCTGAGCAATTACCCCCGTTCGGCCACCGTCGTCGCTCTTGACGACGATTGCTCGGTGATCGAGATCCGGCGAAACTTGCTTCAAGCATTGAAGCGAAACCTGAAGACGCGACGCATTCTCGATGAACGCTTCCGCCGCAGCGCGATTAGCAGCTTCCTCGGGCAAATTGATATCCTTCGGCCGTTGAAGAATGACGGCCAGAAATTCAATGAGATTACAGAATATCTGCGCGATCGAGTTCAACTCATCGAGGTCAACCCCGGCCAAACGATTTACCAGCAAGGCGGCCCAGCCGATTCGGTCGATCTGGTCCGGATCGGATTCGTCAAGGTGTCAACGACGACCGCAAACGGGGAAGAGTTCGTCCGCAGTTACGTCGGACCGAACAGTTGCATTGGCGAACTGGCCTGCATCAGCGGATTTCCGGACGCCGGCGAGGAGATTAAGCAGCTCTTACCTGAGGCCGTCCGAGGTCGACGCACCGCAACTTGCACCGCGGTTGATCATGTCGAACTACTACGAATACCGGCCGACAAGTTTGCCGAGTTATATCGCTCCAACTCCGATTTCCGGGAACAGATCGACAAGGTCGCGATTAAGCGGTTGCAGGCGGACGACACCGTCAATTTTAACCCTGAATCGATGGGGCTCGGTGAGTTCCTCGAACAGGGCCTGCAAAATGCGCGCAGCTTGCTCGTTCTCGATCTTCATAAATGCACGCGCTGCGATGAGTGCGTCCGCGCGTGCGCGGATGCTCACGAAGGAGTTACGCGCTTAATTCGCGATGGGATGAGATTCGACAAGTTTCTCGTCGCCAGTTCCTGCAGAGCCTGTCTCGACCCGACCTGCATGGTGGGTTGCCCCGTCGACGCGATTCACCGCGGCGATAGTGGCGAGATGAAAATCGAAAACTGGTGCATCGGTTGCGGGGAGTGCGCGGATAATTGCCCTTACGGCAATATCAACATGCATGAGGTCAAAGCCAACGCCACGACGGCGCTCGGTTGGCTCCGTGGCGGGGGCAGTTCACGCGATGCTCCGATCCAAGGCCGCGACGGCAAAGCCGAACTTCAGGTTCGGGCGACCATCTGTGACCTGTGCCAGTCCCCGGGCGGTCGATCGGCAGACGATACCAGTGAAAACGTCGACAACACTTTGATCAAGAAGCTTAAAAAGCGAGAGCCGGCTTGTGTTTACGCCTGCCCGCATGATGCCGCCCATCGTATGAGGGGGTCCGAATTGCTTGAGGAAATCCGTAAAGACCGGGGGATCGCCGCTCTCGAAATTCAGTGAGAACGCAAACTGTTCTCATCACAGCCAGAGCGTCCGCCGGGCGAAGGCAATCGCGTCTTCGAACAGAAAACTTAACAGGTCGACTTGGCCACAATCAATTTCCACTTCGACCGCAGAGCCGATCGGCGGCAGCTTTTGATCTTTTAGTTCGAGTTCCGCATCGATCTTAATGACCTGACCGAGGTCGGCTCTTTCTGCACCAGTCGCATAGCTTACGAATTGCGCCTCTGCCCACTCGCCGGAACCATCCGCGAAGCGATATCGAATGGTGACGTCTCCACGGCTATTCGCGTCATCAAATTTTCGCCAACGTCGCTCCGGTAAGTCGGCTTCCACTTTCCAATCGCCTTGATCATCGGCGACCGTCAGGAATGTTTCGCCGATGCCGACCGGCTTGCCGAGAAGTCGCCGCGACAGGTCTCGCTCGACGATCACACCTCGAATTGGTGCCACAATCGACAACTCAGCCTGCGACTCTTGAACGAGTTCGAGTTGCTGTCGCAAACCGATTAGTTCGACGTGCAGCGCTGCCAAGTCGCTCTTTAATTCGATTCGCCGCTGCTGATCGAGGTTGGTGTCCGAGGTCGCTGAGATTTCGAGCGCATGAGCCAACAGTTCTTTCTCGCTGATCGTTCCTTTCAGCTTTACTTCCCGTGTCTTCAGCAGGTCGCTTTCGAGTTGGATTAATGGCATTCCCGGCGTAACGCGGGCACCCTCACCAACATGAAGGGCAACAACCTCACCTTCTGCCGGGGCGAAGACCGAGCGCCGGACAGTCGGCCACAGATTTCCGGAACAGCGGACACGATCGGGCACCGGCACCAGCGAAGCGACCTTACCCGCCCCGAGCACCAATGAGATGACCAGCGCGACGATCGCGATGCGGCGAGAACACAGACTCTCGACCGCCGCGCCGAGCGATTCCAAAGGAGCGATTCGTCGAAGGCGTTCGAAACGCTCGGCGTTCGTTAAAGCGGTCGCAATTTGACCGGTGCATTCGGCGCCCCAGTGTTCGTATTCGGTCGAAGGGGCATTGGAGCGAAAATTCTCGCACATGAGAATTGCCCGCGGCTTTCTCCGCCGGCGCTTGGGGCCATCACCCTTCGGTTCTTCAGGTATGAGCGGAATTAAATCCAGGAGGCGGACGTCGTGAGCATCAACATACTGGGCCAACAAACGCCCCGGCTGTTTGGGGAAGTCGTCGAGATTACCCCGGTAGCGCAGCGGCTCTGTCCGGCGACCAATCACCTGCGCCAGTTTTTCAACTTGTTTCACCAACGGCGAGCGTCGACTGATTGTGCCCTGACCGGAGACCGCGCTAACGCGCCAACGACCCCCGCGCCGTCGCACGATCATCAAACGATCGCAATTGAGTAGATGACGGCCTTCATCGACGGCGACACGGCACACGGTTTTCGCGTTGAGCGTCGCGTGCAACTGTTCGCAAAAGGGGGCGAATTGAGCGGTCACCCAACTGGGATCGGTCGACCGGGCCGCCTCGGCAGCGCGGTCGAAGAATCGCTCGATCAGTGTGCCGATCTCTTCCGCAGCCGACCGATCGGAGTCGTCTGCGAGCGTGAGCGAACCTGCCGGCCCGGCAATTTTCAGTACGCCCGGCAAGGACCGATCCGGCGAGAACGGAATCAGCAGCAAGTCGAGAGGTTCGCCGCCCGGCAGCGTCAGAGTACGATTAGACGGCAGGGTTTTGCCCAGTGCGGAACGCACGCAGGCTTCGGCCCCGCGGGTAACGCGGACATCCTGTCCGATCTGCACCTGCGCGAGTTGATAGTCGGCGAGCAATCCGAGATTGCCCCCTTCTCCGATCCAGACGCCGGCCGCGCGGCCGCCCAACAGCTCGGTCAGACGCGGCAAGAGGTCTGCGAAGAAACGTCGCGCGTCGGAGGCATCGTCGGCCAGACGGACGAAATCATCGCGCGCGGCATCGCCGAGGCGTTCGGAAAATGGTCGAATTTCGCTCTCGGTTTGCATCCGATTTCAACCTCGAAGCACGACTGCGATCTTCGTGATTCCGGATCAATTCGCCGGGCCACGTTTCGGCTTCCCGAATTAACGCCGCCGGGCTGCCCGGCGATTGGCGAACGGCTGTTCGTCAACGATCATTCGTCCGTCCAATCCGGGAAGCAGGAGCCCGTCGGCATTATCGACCACGGCTCGAATCGTCACCGTTTGCGAGACCGGTTCGACGCGCGAACCAATCAGGCTCAACGTCCCGGCGAAAACACGGTTACGAAGGGGACCATCACCGACGTCTCCCGTCACGGTGAACCGGACCGGCGTCCCGACGGCAAGCCGGTAGCGGACCGCCGCGGGGACGTCGCCGGTGACCTCGACGCGGTCGAGTTCGGCAATTTCGATGATCGCATTACCCGACCGGGCGAATTCGCCGGCACGGTTCTCAACTTTGGTGACCAGACCGCGACGCGGGGCCACGATCGAGTAGTCGGCCAGTGTCAGTTCGAGTTCTCTCACCCTGAGCTGCGCCAGATGTCGGGCGTGCTCAGCCTGTTCGATTTGCAGAATGGAGCGTTCGGCGGCAAGACGAAGTTTTTTGAGATCGAACTCCGGCCGCGCCCCAGCAAACTCTTTGTTGAGTTCGCGCGCGGCGAGGTACTCCGCTTCGGCCAGTTCGGCGGCCTTGCGAGCGAAGCGTAGATCGATATCGTTTTCGGCCTGTTTGGCCAGGTACGTCAGCGAGGCCCGCACCGCTTTGGCGTCGAGCCGGGCGAGGACACTTCCGGCTTGAACGGTGTCGCCCTCTTCGACGTCGATCGTCTGGAGCACTCCGTTGACCGCAGAAGACAGCGTCGTCGTTCGCCATGGTTCGATACGACAGCGATCAATGACCAGCGAACCTCCCTCAGCGGAAGCGATCGCCCCAACGAAATAAGTCGCGAGCACTGCACTGCAAACGATGTGAGGTCGCATATTGCCGACGATTAAGGAAACGATTGAATAAACTCGATGATCCACGACGAATGACAATTCGAAAAATCGTCGTCACTCCGACAGGGACCGCCCGGCTTGTAGTTTTTGCGTGTCCCACCGGTCAAGACGGAGGCTCACAGGCGTCACGCCGCGGTCGGCCATTCAAGAACGGGATCGAGGCCGAGATCCTCGGCCGCTTCGAAACGTGTCTCTTCGGACTTCAGTAACTCCGCACGACTCTTGCGGTCACGACGTTCGAGGGCTCGTTGCAAGTTCGCGAACCTACGCACCGTCAGCCCCGGTTCCTTGTTTCGCGCCAGTTCGATCTCCTCACGAGAGAGGATGATGCGATAGCTGCCCGGGTCGCCCTGTCTGGCCGCGCGACCGACGAGTTGCCGGTCGTAGCGGCGCGAGCGGTGAAAAGTGGCGATAATCACGTGCAGACCGCCGGCGTTTTTCACTTGCGGTGCGAGGCGGATGTCGGTCCCGCGACCGGCCATGTTGGTGGCCACTGTGATTTGTCCGGCCTGACCGGCCTGCGCCACGATCTCCGCTTCACGGGCGTCATGGCGGGCGTGCAGAAGCTCGTGGGCGATTCCGTCGCGTTCAAATTCGGCCGACAGCCTTTCCGAATCTTCGACCGTGCCCGTCCCGATCAGCACAGATCGACCGGCTTCGCTCACGCGAGCGGTTTCGCGGACGATCGCGGTAAATTTCTCCGCAATAGTTCGCGTCACTATCGTTGGATGCCTCTTGCGCTGACACGGCAGAAACGGAGGCACCCTCACGACGTCTCTGTTGAAGACTAGCCGAATTTCGCCGGCGACATCGCGGGCCGTTCCTGTCAGCCCCGCGAGAAACTCATATTTTCGGAAGTACGACTGAACGGTGATTTCTGCGGCGGTTCCATCGTCCGGACTCGGGTCGAGCCGTTCTTTTACTTCGATCGCTTGGTGCAGCCCGTTCCGCCAACGACGCCCCGTCAGAATGCGACCGGTCGACTCATCGATGATCTCGATCCGCCCGTCGAGCACGACGTAGTCGCGATCGCGTTCGACATGGCGGCGGGCTTCGACAGAGCTTTCCACCTGCCGAACAAGCCGTTCAAAACGAAGTTCTTCCAATGCGGTCGGCTTGACCCGCGACACGACCTTTGAAAGCCCGTTGCGAGTTAGCCGAACTTCACGCGAGCGATTCGAGTTTTCGAAGTCAGCTTGCGGATCGAGTTCGCAGGCCGCAGCCCAGGCCCAGCGGGCAAGACGGTCGTCACGACGTTGCTCCGCCCGCGGAACGGCGATCACAAGAGGTGTACGTGCCTGATCAATCAGGATGCTGTCGGCCTCGTCGAGGATTGCAAAGTGCTGACCACGCTGCACGACTTCCGGCCTAATGCCCTTTGCGCGGGCGTCGGCGATTCGCAATTGGTCACGCAGGTAGTCGAATCCGAATTCCTTTTCAGTGCCAAACGTGACGTCGCACAAATAGGCCGCTTTGCGATCATCGAATTCGGAATCGGGTTCGAGAAAGCCGACCGTCAACCCGAGTAGTTCGAAGATTTTTCGAGCGTGTTCGGCATCGCGCGAGGAGAGATAGTCGTTCGCCGTGACGACGTGACAACCTTTGCCGGTGAGTGCGAACACGTACGTCGGCAACAAAGCAGTGAGCGTCTTGCCTTCCCCCGTATCCATTTCAAGGATTCGGCCCTTCGCCAATTCCGCCCCCCCGACAAATTGCGGACGCCGATGAGACAAACCGGTCACGCGGCGCGATGCTTCGCATACGAGACCGAAGGCCGGCACGATGAGCGATGCGCTCGGCGCTCCGGCGGTCGCTTCCGCCTTCAATTCCCGGCTTTCTTCGAGCAAACGATCGGCTGACCATGAACTGGCCCGCGCCGCAAACGATTTCGCACGTCGCGCAATCCGGCCCGCGGCGGTGAGGCATACCGCGTCACTTGTTCGGCGAATGAAATCGAGCATCCCAGACACAGCGACCTGTTGCTCCTCAATGCAGTTCCGGGGCGACGAAACTCTCATGAAACCAGCGGCGCGAAAATTCGAATGCGGTGCGTGATCGCAGGGGGATGCGAATCTCGGCAGTCAATCCGCGGGTCGCGAACTCCGGCAACTCGTGCGGCACCACTTCAATGCGATACCGCCGCCGATGTTTTGCTCCGCCTTGCAGCCCGACCGCATCGGCGAGCCGCTCCGCGCGAGTCATCTCTTCCCGACCGTCATCGGTGACGAACGGCAGAATGCGGATGATTCGTCCCCGATAAACCGTCTCAGGTTCCGCAACGAAGCGGAATTCGATTTCGTCCTGCTCGCCGACTGCGTCACGCTCTTCGGCGTTGAGCAGACCGGCCAGTCGCCATTGAGACTCGTCATTCACGCTGCACAACGGTGTGCCGCGATCGATGAACGCGCCGATCGCCCCGTCCGCGAGCACGTCGATTTCGGTTTTCGAACGTCGATCCGAGTCGGGGACCGGACCAATGATGCCCGCGCGGGGAGCGCGGACCTCACACTTCCGTTGGTGCTCGGTCAGTTGTTCACGCACCTCGGCCGCGTTTTCAAAGGCAGCCGACGCGAGAATCAGGCCGGCGTGATCACGCATCGCGATCCGGCGAGCCTGCTCTGTCCTGAGTCGACCAATTCTCGTCTGCTGAGTGATCGCCGAGTCTTCCAGCGGACGTGACCGGACGGTCGCGATGAGTTGTCCCTGCTCGACGCGCTCGCCGACGGCAACGTGCAGATCAATGAGTTGTCCGGGAATCGCGGAGAAAACGAGCGGTGCGGAAGTCGGCTCGAGTTCCGAAGGAACGACGGCGAACCGCGGAATCGGCACCGCGACGAAAGCGTAGCCAACACCACCGAACAGCATCAGCATGAGCATCGCTCCGGCCGGGCGGAACCCGCTGCGGGACTGCTCTCGAAACGTCAACCGCATTGCATTTCCCCAGTTTCGCATTTGGCCCCAAACCATCCCTGCCACAGCCAATGTCGCGACTGCGCCCAATCCGTAGCCGGACGACCATCGGAAAAACATCTGCGCGATAAACAGCAGCATGAGCATCTGATAGAGACCGGACAGCATCCCGTAAATCGGAATCCAGAGCGGCTCGGGCGTCGACGCGCGTCCCGACTCACCGCGGAACAGCATTCGGCCGAACATTTTCCGCACCGCGGTGCGAGCACGCTGCCGCAGGTTCGGCGTCTCGAAATAGTCGGCGAGGAGGTGATAGCCGTCGTACCGGAGCAGCGGGTTCAAATTGAACAGGACAGCTCCGACCGACGTCACGATCAGCCAGCACAGTGCGATCGTATGAATCGGGCCGGGCAGCGTGATCGACCACACGAAGAAACCGATCGACATGAGGGTCAGTTCAAACCACACACCGGCCGCTCCGATGATCAGTCGGTGCGTCTTATTCGGAAGTCGCCACGCGTCGGAGACATCGCAATAGAGGCACGGACTGAACAGCAGCAGGGCGACGCCGATGTCGCTGCAATAAGCGCCGAATCTCCGGCAGGCCAGGGCGTGTCCGAACTCGTGGCAGACCTTGGCCAGCCCAATGGTCACCCAAAACAGCGCGAGCGTCGACCACGATCCGCCGGCGAGCAAAGCCGTCGTCTCCAAGGCCAGTTGTTCGACCTGTGCCACCAACCCGAATGTGGCGACGGCAATGAGTGCAGCCGTGAGAGCAAACACGTCGCGAGTGAAGATCAGGCGACCGACTGGGGCGAGAGCGCTGAGCAATCCCGACACATCGACCAGACTGAGGCTGATGAACAACGGATTGCGGAGCCATGAAAATCGCTGTCGCTTCTCTCGCTTGGTCGCCCGCTCATCGATGACGGCGTGCTGACCGGTACGGTCGACGACACAGAAATTTTTGGTGTGCAAATCCTGAATATCTCGCTGCACGTCCCCCGATGACACGGTCATAAACGGGAAAACCCGCTCAATCGTCCGCGCTAATGCGGCAAGCGAGGTTAAGCCGTCGAGAGATTGGAGCAGCAGATACTGAACGGGCGAAATCCTATGATAGTCGCCGGAGACCGGATCGCTGACGATCCAGGATACTTCGCCCGCGAAGCGAACCTGCTCGAACCGAAGGTCACGACGACCCCGGACCGGAAGTGGGCGATCTTCGACGATCGGTATCGAGTTCGCGCTCACGGCATCCGGCTCCACGACAATTCAGCTGGCGGAGACGACAGGCACAGACGTTGGAGGAACTGCGGCTTTTAGGTCTTTTCCTCGGGATCGTAAAGTCCGCCTTTGACACGATGGCCTCGGGCCATGTGAGATAAGGGCTGCGGTCGATGACCTTTGCTCGGCTCGTGGCACTCGAACGCGAGTACTTGTCCTATCGGATGTCCGTCGACACTTTCGGAGAAGCGAGTCACCGTGAATCAAAAAATATCTCAAATCGGTCTCGCGCTCGCGGTCGTCATCTTGGTCGGCTTCGACGGGCTCGCCTTGGCTCAGGAACGTGTGGTATCGGCGGAGCGGACCAACCGCTATCTCGGCGTGCCTTCCTGTTCGGCGGTCGCATGTCACGGTAGCGACGTCGCCGCGGACGGCATCATCGCGCACAGCTTTCGCATCTGGAACAACGACCCTCATGCGGGGGCCTTTCGAGTGCTGTATGGCGATCGCTCGCAGAAGATCTGGACGAACTACCGGGCGACACTGCCGGATGCTGAACTCCAGCCGAAATACGCTTACGAATCGCGGGCGTGCATCGTGTGTCACGCCGACCCGCCGGGGACGTCGATTCCGAAAAGCCAGTTGGCGGTGACCGGGTCCGACCTGCAGACGAGGATGTCTTACGGTGTCGGCTGCGAGTCGTGCCACGGACCGGCCCGGGACTGGATTTCGGCACACGCGACCTCCGCCTGGCAAAACCCTTCCATTTGGACTGCCGATCGCAAAGAAGCTGCGGGATTTCAGAATACCGAAGATCTCGTCACGCGAGCCCGAATGTGTGCCTCATGTCATGTCGGCGATGACAGCCGCGAAGTGAATCACGATCTGATCGCCGCCGGTCACCCCCGGCTGTTCTTCGAACTCGCCTCGTACCATGAGCGATATCCGGCACACTGGGACCGTAGCAAAGACCAACGGAAGTACGTCGATCGCTCGGAATTTGAAGGATCGCTGTCGCGCGGCGACATTGCCCGCGCTTCGACGTTGAAAGCCGAGTTGTGGCGGATCGGACAGCTCGTGTCCGCCGAGTCAACCGCCCGGTTGACGGCCCATCGGGCCGGCAACCCCGACGCACCTTGGCCGGAATTCAGCGAATACAACTGCTACTCATGCCACCAAGACCTGCTCAATCCCGAGGGCAGCTTGCTCAAACCGGGCAGCACCGGTCAGCCGCAATGGGGAACGTGGAGCGGCGTACTCGCCACCGAACTGCCATTGGCATCCGACGAGACGATAGCGCTCCGGTCCGAATTGGCCGACAAGATGAGCAGTTTCGTAGTGCGACGAGGGACCGGGGCCGAGGTCGGTCGTCTGGCTGATGAATACGCTACGATGCTGGAGACCGCCGCATCGCAGCCGTTAGCAAAGGCCGAAATTGCGGCCCTGATGGACCATCTCTCGCAGGATGAAACGCTCAACCGGCTCGCGAGCGGCGATCCGAACTGGGAACTGACGGCGCAGCTCTATCTGGCAGCCGCAGCTCTGCGGACAGGCCCGACGCTCTACACACCCGAGCAATGGATCGCTTCTCGAGATTCTTTGCGATCGGCCCGATCGATTCTCGCGTTCCGGACTCCGTCGATTTACCTTGGGAGTCGTCGACAGGCCACCAGTCCGGTGTCCTTCCGGCCACGCGATGCCGAGATCGTGCTTGAGAATCTTCGAAGTGCGGCACCGGCGCCGCTTGGTGATCCCGAAGTCATCCGGCGGCGTTCGCCTCCGGGGCCGACGTTGTAGCGGTTCGTGATTGCGATTGTCGTCGCAGTACACTTCTAAAGCAGTACACTTCTGAATCTGTAGGAAAAGCACGTCAGGACCGGACGCCCTTCTGTCATTTCACTCCTTTCGATTGGTCGATTTCGTGAAGTCCTATTCCTCGCGATTCTCCTGCTGCACGGCTCTGTTCGTCACTCTGACCTGTTGCGGCATCGCTCCGGCACAAGAGGCTCAGGAGTCTGATCCCGCGCCGACGCGCTATGGCACGGGCGGCAAATTCGAGGCGGAATGGTATCACGATGCAATTAAGGGTCGGCAGGTGGTCGGCTACGGATTGTGTGCCCGCTGTCACTCGCAATTGCCGGTGCCGACGAAATCGGTTGGACCGGCCCCTCCGGGAGCCAGCCTGCTGGTGAATCAAACCGGCGGGTGGATTCAGGGGAATTCACAGGCGATCTGGGTCCAACTCGATAAGCACGCAAAAGCATCGCTGGCCTTAAAGTCGGAGCGGTCACAGACAATGGCCCGACGCATGGGCGTCGTCGACGAGAACGGGGCTTCGCTCATCCATCGCGATCAGCGTTGCCTTGCCTGCCACGCCTCGTTCCCGGTCAGTCAACTCACCCTCGATCAGCAAGCTGCGGAGCGTAGCGATGCCTGCCGCTTCGTGATTGAAGACTTCGGCACGGTCGAAGAGGGCAGCGTGAAAGCTGCGCTGTTCGGGATGGGCGTCAGTTGCGAAGGATGTCACGGGCCGAGCAGCCCCGCCGAAGGAAGTACCGCATCTTCGTGGTATCAGCCGCACCTCGATCCGAAGTGGCGCAACCTCTCATCTGAAGAAAAGCTCTCAAAGTATGGTTACTGGGACGTGCGAGATCGCAAGATGCAGGCGCGCATCTGCCTGTCGTGTCACGTCGGCAACGTGCGGCAGGGCAAGATCGTCACGCACGAAATGTACGCCGCCGGCCATCCGCCGCTGCCCGGTTTCGAACTGCGGACCTTCATCAATCAGGAACCGCGGCACTGGAAGGAAATGGAGGAAAAGCCGGCAGATGTTCGCGACGATTACCTCAAAAAGCTGAACCTGACTTTCGACGTGAACCAGAAGCATCAGACCCGCCAGATGCTGATCGGGGCCGTGATGTCGCTCCGTGAAACGGTGGGGCTCGCCGCCGACATTTGCGATCCCTCCGTCAGCAGTCCGCTCGAAAAGCCGAGTGCTGAATGGCCCGAACTGTCGAGCTTCAATTGCTACGCCTGCCATCATGAGCTTTACCAGCCGAGCTGGCGTCAGGAACGTCCGCAACCGGCCGGCGCCGGTCGGCCCACGCTCCACGAATGGCCGAACGCCCTCGTCACGGTCGCGGCTCGGCTCGAAGATCGAGGCGACGAGTACCAATCGACGATCCAAAAATTGTACGCCGCTCTGGCGCGCCAGCCGTTCGGACAGCCGGACGACATGGTCGAAGCCGGCACCGCCATTCGAGCTTGGTGCGATCAGCTCGCCGCCGACCTCGAACAGGCCGATATGGATGAGGCCTACGGCCAGCGCGTGATGGAAGAAATCTGCAACGTCGGCCAAGAGCAAATCTACGATTACGACGGTTCGCGCCAACTCGCTTGGGCATTCGCCGTCGCTTATCGCGATTGGAATCCGAACGCCAAGAAGCCGCAGGTCGGAGTCCCGTTTGAATGGATCGAAGACCCCGAAGGATCGGTCGAAGAGCAACTCAAGTCGATGGAAGAAGTCTACCAATTCTCACTCCTCGTCCGGGTCGACCCGACGACCGTGACGAAGTTCGAAGACCTTTACGGCGACACCGAAGTTCAGGTCCGTGACGCGATGCTTTCGCTGGCCAACTATCGGCCCGCCGTCGTGAAAAAATCGTTCGCGACCTTGCGGAAGCGGCTCGACGAAGCCACCAAACGCGGGGCTGATCCCGACGCCGTCTCCAAACGCGACGGCCCGGTTATTCGACAGCGATAACGCCTTGTGGAAGGCGTCGCCTTCCAGCCCCTCTGATGGGGTGGGAACCATGAAACACGAACGAAGTGAATCAGCGGACGGCCGCCCGATCGGCTGTTACGCGGTCGCCCTTCTCACCGGTGTTTCGTTGGTCTGCCTGATCGTCTTCCTGCCGCCGATCGAGCAATCGCGCGGTGCTGCACGCCATTCGATGTGCCGGAATAATCTCAAACGAATCGGCCTCGCCCTGCATTACTATAATCAGGAGTGGGGATCGCTTCCGCCGGCCGCCACGTACGGACCTGACGGCCAGCCGTGGCACAGTTGGCGTGCGCTGATCCTGCCTCAGATGACCGGGCAAAATATGCACGGCGCGGCTAGCTCGCAATTAGATGAGGTGGCCGAAGCCTATCGCTTCGACGAGCCTTGGGACGGCCCGCACAACCGCGAACTTCATGCGATCGAGGTTCGCGATTTTCGCTGCCCGGAGGATCCACCTCGCCAACCCGAGCCCGGTCATCAATCGGACGCAAGCTATCTCGCCGTGGTCGGACCGGGCACGATGTTCCCGCCCGACGCAGCGGAGTCCGTCTCTGCAGCGCATGACGATCTCACCGAGACAATCCTCCTCGTCGAGCGATTCGATAGCCGCGTCCATTGGATGCAACCGTTCGATCTGAATGACAGCGATCTGATTCCCAAGCGTGACGGAAAAGGAATGCGAAGCTATCACGCCGAGGGCATCAACGTCCTGATGGCAGACGGCTCGGCGCAGTGCCTCTCGAAAAACATCCGCGAAGAATCGCTTCGCAATCTATTACTCCGCAATAAATAAAGTGCGTGCCGAACAAGCCGCGCGTTCGAAAGAACCGCGGACCGAGCACGGGGAAAACGATGGCAGACGATCTCGACGTCCAATACGCCGAGCCGGTCGAACCGACACGGCGGCAGATCGTCAAGTACTGGCTCGTGGCCTTCGGTGGCCTGGCTATTCTCGTCCTTCTGAGTCTGCCGAACCTCGGGACACCCATGGAGGTGTCTAGGCGGTCGGCGTGCAAGAATAATCTCAAAAGGATCGCGATCGCCCTACACAACTATCACGACAAGTGGGACAGCCTCCCGCCCGCCGTCACATACGGTCCCGACGGGAAACCGCGGCACAGTTGGCGAGTCTTAATTCTGCCACACCTTGTTGAAAACGCAGAATTCGATTACCGCTTCGACGAGCCATGGGACGGCCCACACAATCGAAAACTGCACAGTACGAAGTTTAACTTCTATCGCTGCCCGTCGGACGCGCATGCCTATCCCGACGAGAACCAAGAGGTTCACACGAGCTACTTCGCCGTCACCGGCCCTGATACAATGTTTCCCCAACGCGGTGTCGTCTCTCTCCGAGATGTTCCCGACGGAGCATCCAACACCATCATGATCGTCGAACGATCGAACAGCGGCATCCATTGGATGAAGCCGACCGACTTGACCTTCGACGAGGCGCGGCTGCCGGGCGACCCGCTTGAATCGATCGGCACGCGCAGCGAACACGTGCCCGGAAAGAGTTGGGCTCCCTGCGCATTGGCTGACGGATCGGTCCACTTCATAGGCGATCATCTTGAACCTGAGACTTTGCGTCGCCTCATTTTGCGGAACGACGGAGAAATCGTCGGCGAGTTCTAGATACTCCCAACAAGCCGCGCGTTCGAAAGAACCGCGTACCGAGCGCCGCCTCGATCTCCCCACCGCCATCCATGCTCGATCACCAAGTAAAAGTGTGTGTGAACCTCGTGCGGCATTGCGACGCGAATCCTTTCCTCCGCCCGGTCCGTGGGGTAAGCTCCCATCAGCCACCTTGCATACATTTTGACGACAAATTTGAGGACCACGATGCGACTTCGATTGCTCGCCCTTCTTGCCGCTACGGCGATGACCATGAACTTCGCCGCCGCGGCGGAGAAACCAAATGTGCTGTTCATCGCGGTCGACGATCTCAACGACTGGATCGGCTGCATGGGCGGGCATCCGCAGGCAAACACGCCGAATATGGATCGGCTCGCCGCCCGTGGAACGCTCTTCACCAATGCCCATTGCACGGCCCCGCTGTGCAATCCGAGTCGGGCGAGCGTGATGACCGGACTGCTGCCCAGCACCAACGGCGTGCATGGCAACCAGCAGGATTGGCGGGCGTCCGAATACCTCGAAGGAAAAGCCCCGATGGGGCAATACTTCCGGGAGCACGGCTACTGGACCGGCGCGGCGGGCAAGATTTTTCACGCCAATCACGGCGGCGAATGCAGCGCGATGGGAGGCGGTCACGGCGGGCTACGCGGTAAGAACCACCCCGAGTCATGGACCGCGCGCTTCCCGTCGCATGATCAGCAACTTCCAGCCTTGCCGGTGCCGACGGGGCAGAACTTCAACGGCCTCGACATCTGGCACTGGGATTGGGGCGGCATCGACGTCCCCGCGGAAAAGACCGAAGACGGTCAGGACACCGCGTGGGCCGTTGAACAGTTGAAGCAGGATCGCGACCAGCCGTTCTTCTTGGCGGTAGGCCTCTATAAGCCGCACGGCCCGTGGTATTGCCCGACAGAATTCTTCGACCAGCAGCCCGCCGAGAGCGATATCGAACTGCCGCCCTACCGCGAAAATGACCTGAGCGACATTCCCAAGATCGCCACAGGCTACGCCCGCAACAACGGCGGCTTGCACGGTCAGGTGACGCGGGCCGGGAAGTGGAAAGAGGCCGTGCGGGCTTACCTCGCGAACATTCAATTTGTCGATACGATGGTCGGCCAACTGCTCGACGCACTCGACAGTTCAACGCAGGCCGACAACACGATCATCGTGCTGTGGTCCGACCACGGTTGGCACCTCGGCGAGAAGGACCGCTGGCACAAAAGCACACTGTGGGAAGAAGCGACGCGGGTGCCGCTCATCGTTTCGGTCCCGAAATCAATGGACGAAAAACGCGGAGAGAAATCGTCACGGCCCGTCAGCCTCGTCGATATCTATCCGACATTAATTGAGCTATGCGATTTGCCCAAGCGAAACGACCTCGACGGCGACAGTTTAGTGCCATTACTCGAAGACCCGAATGCCGAGGACGACACGCCCGCGATTACGATTAATTCCGGCAAGCATATGAGCATCCGGGATGAGCACTGGCGTTACACGCGCTACAGCGATGGTTCCGAGGAACTCTACGACCACAAGAGCGATCCCAACGAATGGGACAATGTGGTCGATGATCCGCATCACCAGATCATTAAAGAAGAGCTCATCGCTCAATTGCCGAAAGAAGTCCGGCGAGCAAAGCAGCAAGGCGACCACGGCTTCGGTCGGCCTATCTTTAATGGGCATGATTTAACTTCATGGGAAGGCGGCGATGGTCTGTGGTCCGTAGAGGATGGCGCGATCGTCGGTCAGTTTCCTGTCGATAAGCCGATCAAATCGAATACATTCTTAATCTGGAAGGGCCGTCAGCCCGGCAACTTCGAACTGCGGTTGAAGTTCCGCATTCAAGGCGACATCCCCGTCGAAGACGGCGGATGGGCCAACAGCGGTGTGCAGTACCGCAGCCAGATCGTCGGCGATGAGGATAGCCACGTCCTGAAAGGCTATCAGGCTGACATCGATCTCGACGGCCAATACACCGGCATTCTTTATGGAGAGAAAACTGGCCGCGGTATTCTCAGCGAGCGAACCCACGAGGGCGAATATCCTTACAAGCCGGGTGAATGGAACGACTACCGCATCAGCGCTTACGGCAACAACTTCAAGCACGTTCTCAACGGCGTCACGCTGATGAAATACCAGGACAAAGAGATCGACGAGAAGGGCTTTAAGGAAGGCTATATCGGCCTGCAACTCCACCGGCCGATGAAGAAGGGCCGCGCTATGAAGGTCGAGTTCAAGGATATCAATCTGCGAGATTGAGCACCCATCGTTTCGGCGGAACCAAGCTCGCAGATCGACGTAGCAGGAAATCGTTCGCGGGTCGCGAGTGCCGAAATGTCTTCACCACTTTCCGGCGATGCCCGGCAGCAATTGGATCGACTCGCCGCGGACGGTGCCGAAACCGTCCCGGCAATCGTCGACCTGATTCTGTCCCAGGCCCGGCAAAGTCGCGTCAGCGATGTGCACTTAACGCCATCGGCCGAAGCGCTCTTAATGGATTGGCGAATCGACGGAGTCTTGCACGACGTCTACGCCTTTCCCGAATCACTCAAACCGAACATCGTGGCCCGACTTAAGGTCGCTTCGGAGCTCTTGACCTATCGCACCGATGTCCCGCAGGAGGGCCGCATTCGCGACGGCCGGCCGGGAGAGGTCCGTGTTAGCACATTTCCCACCGTACATGGCGAACGCGCGGTGATCCGGCTTTTCGCCGATCCCGGAAAACTTTTTCGACTCCATGATCTCGGCCTCACTCCGAGCGTCGCCGACGAATTAAGTCGCTCTCTTAATCAATCCGGCGGGGCCATTCTGATCTCCGGACCGGCCGGTAGTGGCAAAACAACGACGGCTTACGCCTGCCTCAGAGAAATTGTGGCGACATCCGACGAGCGGCGCAGCGTTGTCAGTTTGGAAGACCCCGTCGAATCGCTCATCCACGGTGTCGCCCAGTCACAGATTCGTCCGGCGTCGGGTTTCGATTATCCGACCGGGCTGCGTTCTCTAATGCGGCAAGATCCCGAGGTCATCTTTGTAGGGGAGATTAGAGACCGCCCGACCGCCGAGATTGTGCTGCAAGCCGCACTAAGCGGGCATCTTGTCTTGACCACGTTTCACGCCGGGTCCGCGGCCGGCGCGATTGGGCGATTGCTCGACATGGGCATTGAACCGTTTCAAGTTCGCAGCGGAGTTCGTGCGATCCTCAGTCAACGACTGCTGAGAACACTTTGCGAATGCCGCGGTCGGCAATTGGGCGGCTGCGAGTCCTGCCGTGGGACCGGATATGTCGGACGCCGTCCGATCGCCGAGGTTTTAACAACAGACGAGTCATCAACCGGGAAAGCGATCATCGCCAGAGAGGACGCGTCGGAAATCGGGCGACGGGCGGAGGCCGCCGGAATGATCCCCCTCCGCCGAAATGCCGAAGATGCACTCGCTCTAGGACTGGTCGACGAGGCGGAAATCACACGCGTCTTGGGATGTCGATAGCGATCTGCAGGGCGCCTCGACACCGATCCACTTAAAACTTCTTAATTAAACGTCCGTCGTTGCGCGCACCGAGGCTGCGATAGACCGGCATGTCGATCAGTTCCGAGATGAATCGCACCGACCCGTCTCCGAGCGTGAATTGGCTACCGCCTTTATGAAGGCTGCCGAAGCCGCCCACGTAGGTAACCGACGGATCGCTCCTCCAATCCTTGCCCAGCGCATTGGCCAGTTCATCACGATCGACGACATCTCCCCAATAGGGCCTGTTGCTTAGCGCGGCCGAAACCGCAGGGCTCACCTGCTCTCGATTGATTGGGGCCCCGGTATTTCGCAACGATCCACGAGTACCACCGAATATCCCCAGTTCGGAATCGAATGAAACTCCATTTCGAACGGGCAAAGTGCTTTCACCCAAAAAGATCGTGTAGGCCAATCCATCGCTGATTTGATCGATCCTTAATGCCTCGTTCAATAGAAATGACCCGTTGTTCGTGACATCGATCGGTGCCTCGATTTCGTTATGGCACGCCGCATAATCGCCAAGCGCCTGATTCAAAATACCTTGGTCTGGCAAGATCGAAGAGGGACAGCGAAAGATGCTACAAGTCACAGACATCGGCTCCGCATTGGCCTCCGCATAGATGCCGACATCGAAGTCGAAGTGATCATAGACGTTGCCGAGCTCAATAAACGGTGTAATCTGAGCGGCCCATCCGAAGTAGTAAGCACCTTTTAATGGAACGTTGAAAACGGGACCGGTGCGATTCACGCTGCCCGGCGGAAGCACTTCGTGAGCCATCTCATAATTTTGGATTGCCAAGCCGAGTTGCGCCATGTGTCCCTGACAGGTCGCCCGGCGGGCCGCCTCCCGTGCACTTTGAATCGCCGGCAGCAGCAGCGCGATCAGAATCGCGATGATGGCGATCACCACGAGAAGTTCGATTAACGTGAACCCCTCAGCCCGTTTGCGGAACTGCTGTCGGTTGAATCGGTTTTTCATGGCGGCACTCGTTTTATTATTTTGTATCTGCACTATCGACAGACGAATTAGAATCACTTCCGAGCATTGGCGAGGTTGATTTGGCGGGGTGAGTATCCGAAAGGGGGAACCGTGCGGTCGCTGTTGCACCCTTTGATCCCGCCGGCTTGATCGTCACTTCCGCACTACCCTTCAACTCACCGTCATCAAGTCTCCACACGAACTCGCCGCCTGAAGCGGCCTCGCTTGCCGACGCCAGTCGTAGCCCCGACTCAGCCAGCAGGTCGGCTTGGACACGTTTCCCGTAAGAAATCGCACTCCGCCTTGCCCGCAATGATACTTGCAGACATGACGCAGTCAGCCCCGCCACAACCGTAAGCAGCACGAGCACGACAATAGCCGCGACCCCACGCCGACAAGATGTCTTCAACGCAAGACTTGTTGGCTCATTGCCCTTCATTAATCGACCTCCGGTCGGACGGCCTCGAGTGGATCGTGACTGCTTGGATTCGCTTCACTCGGTGCGGCGACTCGCACAAGCAGGCTCAACTTGCGAGTGTCGGTGGTCGGGTCGATGCGATACAGACGAACTTCATTGGCTTCGCCGGTCGTATGCCACTGCGATGAACTCGGGCCGATCGAGAAGCGGTCCCGACCGACGATATCGCCATCAGAGAACCGCTCATTCTGAACGCCGTGATCGTCGAACCAATAAACCACATGCCCCCGCTCAAACTTTAACGTAAGGCTGCCGGAATCACTCGCCCAATCCGAACTTCGGGCCATGATCGAATCTTGACGCAGGTCGCGACCGAGCCGCGCCGCCTCCGATATTGCCACGGCATTGTCACGAAGCTCCGAATTAGATTGCATGACCTGAACGACGAAGCGAACGGCAACCGTCATTAGAATTGATAGGGCCGCGAGTACGACCATAAGCTCGATTAAGGAGACTCCACGTCGGGCATTCATTCGTCACCCCCGGTTCGACGCCCGCCGTCGAAGACCCACGTCGACAGACGGACCGGTCGTACGAGCTCGCCATTGGCCCCGGTCCAAGAAATGCTCCCATCGATCCGGCATCCGTCCGCCGGCTGCGTTACGCGATGCGCAACAAATTCCAGCCTCGCGTCGGGTAATCGACGAGACACGGCCTCATCAAGGTCCACCTGAATCGGGCCATCGTCAATTTGTTGCACCGGTTGATCGATGATTTCATCAAGCTCAGACAGAACCCATTGCGTCGCGAGCACCCGCCGTTGGGCTGCCTGTGATTGCCGAGCCGCGTTTTGAATCAATGGAACCGCGGTCGTGAGGATCGCGGCGAGTAACGCGCAGGAGACCAAAACCTCAATCAACGTGAAGGCATTACGCGTCGATGACCTACTCAGGTTCATATTGGATTGGTGACGTATCATCTCTTAATCACGGTTTTGGTTTTAGGAAAGATCGTTAAGGAGTTTGACGAGCGGCATGAAGAATCCAACGTTGATAAAGAATACCAAGAGCCCCACCGCAACGACGAGCATGGGCTGAACGAATTCCAAGCACGCCAACCGGCGGCGAGCCCGATTGTCATCGATGACGTCGGCCAGTTCGAACAGAGTCTCCGGCAGGTTGCCGACGATCTGTGCCGTGCGACAAGCAATCGCCTCCCGCCCGGTTAGAATGCGTCTGCGGTGCAATGCGTCCCAAGGGTCTTTTCCCTGACTAATTTGTTCTGCGATTCGAGCCATTAACTTCGGCGGCAACGGACTGAAGGGGCGATCTGACGTGAACAGTTCAGGCAAAGGCCGATCCGCTTTGGCGGCATACGCGATGGCTCGACAAATTGATGATGCGAATCGGCGATTGGACCAGCCGAAACCGAATCGGTTCCGGAAATAAGATAAACTCATAAAAGAAAAAACGGAGACGAGGATAGCGATTGCGAAAAACAGATAGAAATAATTGACGAGTAAATCGACTGCGTTGATCAGTATGACAAAGACTTGAGGAAGTGCCGATCCGAATCCGGCAAAGATGGCTTTATATTTGGGAACGATCCAATAGCAAAGAAAAAGCACAATCAATAATGCGGTGCAGGGGACGGCGAATAAATAGACGACCGAAAGGGTCGGCGATGATGAACCGGTCGATGTCAAGAATCGGCCGCGGGTCATCCGATCGGCTTCGTGCCTTAGTGCTGCCGAAAGATTGCCGGAGGCTTCCGCCGCCTGTAATGCCACGGCCTGCCGATCACTAATCAACCGGACTTCTCGTAGAGATTCCGAGAGTGACTTGCCCGACTCGAGCAGACCGATCAGTTTTCGCGCTCTCTGCGGGCTTCGCTTTAACAGGGCGTCAACGATCGGCCCCACTTCGCCTGCAAGTGGCAACTCGCGATCGACCACGACCGCTAGACAGGAGAGCAGATTCGCCCGACGTAATTTCGACGTTTGCCACGCCAGCACCACCGTGGCGACGACCATTGACGTGGTCATCATCACGAGTGCAAAGACAAAAAATACGCCGAACAGAAACATTATTTGAGATCAACCATTATTTGCAGGATCAAAAACTGGAATGTCCTAGCTTAAGAAATTCAAGAACTTGAGCAGCGGGGCGAAGAGTGAGAAGACTGCGAACAGGACGAACCCGCCCACGATCATCAGCGAGATCGGCTCCAAAATCGTCGGCAGGATCAGGCTGAAGACGCGGGCCCGCCGATCAAGTAGATCTGCCTGCGTATTCAGTGCAACGATGAACAACTCCCGGCGGTCGGCCCAATGAAGCGCCTGGCGGAACATTTCGGGGAAGCGCCAACCTGCCGCCGCGCTGTGGGCAGGGACACCTTCCGCTATTAAATTCGCGCACCGCGCGAGGTCTCGCGAAAGGCGCGCATCGGCTGTTGTATCAGCCAAAAGCCTTAGTGACTTCGTCAGCGGCACATCGGCGTCGACAAGCACGGCCAGCAGCCGGCATGTCGTCGCCAACTCCGACGGACGCACCAAAAATGAGGCGAACCAGGGGAGCCGACGCGTTCGAAACCAGAAGCAGCAGAGTAATGTGAGTCCTACGATTGCTGCTAATAAGTACCATCCGAACCCTCGCACCAATTCGGAGAGTTTGAGTAGCGCGAGCGTTGAGGCCGGGAGTTGTGTGCCGAAGCCTTCATAGATCGTCGCAAACATGGGAACCACGATGACCAACAGCGCCCATGCGATAAATCCCGTGACGGCAATCAGAATCGTCGGATAGGTAAACGCGATCAGCACCCCGCGACGACGGTCCCGCTGCGCCCGCGTCGCCTCGATAAACGCCGTGAGCATTTTAGGAAGATGACCGGTTTCCAGTCCTGCCTCCACTACGGTAGTCAGTCGCGGAGGCAACTCGTATTCCAGCGACTTCAAAACCTGCTCCGGCGGCTCTCCACGGCCAAGTCGGCTTGCGGCTGTTTCGATGGCCCGCCGATGGCGAGAGGAGGGCCATTCCTCGGCGACCATGCGCATCGCGGCTTCGAGCGTATAGTCGTCGAGCCCAAGCGATTCATTGCCCAGAACTGGCTCGCCGTCGAACTCGGTTACATCGAGCGGTTGTTCGTTTTCGATGGCGATTTCATCGATCGCGTATCCGCGACCTTTTAATTCCTGTTGCGCAGCCGACTCGTCGACGGCGGTCAACCGACCGTCTTCGCGATGTCCCTCTGAGTTGGTAGCTCGATACCGAAATTCCGGCATGGGTGAAACCATCACTGCGAGGCCGACCGGCGGCCTGTATTATCGAAACGAGTTCAACATTGCATTCAGCATCGACAGGAATCCACCGAAGAACAGCCAGGCGTAAAGGATGACGACCGCGCCACACACCACGGCCGAAACCACGACCGGCGCGATCGCGCAATACCAGTCGAGACTTGCCCGCCCGCGACGTTGCGCCGAAACGGCTGCGTCCGCAAACATTTCGCCCAGTTGATTTCTCGATTCTCCCGTAAAGAGCAGCCAGCGGGTGTAATCACTTAAACCGGTTAGCACTTCGGTCCAATGTCCGCCCGCCGAGCCCGATTCGAGCTGAAGCGCCGCCTTCTCAGCTTGAGACGATAATTGGCCGGACCCCGAAGCATTCCCGGCCAGTCGCAGCGCTCGCGGCAACGCGACATCATGCTCGACTAATAGTGCGGCCACTTTGAGAAAAACTGATCGGCGAAACTCGCGCTTTGGGCCAGAGAGCCCCGGAAAACGCATTGCGACTCTCCCGGGTCCGCCCAGCCAAAAAATCAGCAGGACCAGGCCGATCGGAAACCAGTAGAGCCAGCCCCCGGGATTCTCGCACAGCCAACCGCCCCATTGCACAAACCACGGCACCGGCTGATCAAAGTCTTCAAAAGACTGGGTTAAGAGGTGAAACCAATTCGATCCGATCAACATGAGAATTCCCCACGCGACCACAACTGTGACCGCCGGGTAAATGCAGGCGAGCGACAACTCGCGCCGAACACGCAACAGATCGGCAGCCGTTTCGGTCACAGCCTCCAAGGCCTCGTCGAGTCGGCCGCTGCTCAACCCCGCTTCCACAACGGCTTTGAGCAATGGCGGAGCCCCGGCCTTCTGCAGCGCATCCGGAAGCGAGATTCCCTGATCCAACGCACGGAACAGCCGCAACCCGGCTGCGCCCAGCCTTGCCGATCGGTCTTCGTCGATTTGCAGTGGCAACTGCGTCTTCGAACGGGCCGACAAATGCCGACCCAGCGCCGCGATTTGCCGCAACTGCGAGTCACCAAGTTGTGAGAGATCGCGAGCCATCGATCTCGGGAGTCAACGTGGAAGGATGAACAAGTCTCAACACGTTACCCACCAGCAAAGCACTTCCACAAGCACGAACGCATCAGCAGGATCAATTTCAAGGACCCGACGTTTACGAGGGATAGAGCTGACGCATTTTCGCCCGCGAATCGAGACGCACTGTCGAAGATGCCTGCGAGCCAAACCTCGCCCTCGCGATCGGAGCGCTTAAGCGAATTCGAACGAGGCCAATCTTAAATGGACCATCGACGACCGGGCGGGTCTCCCGAGCCGGGCCTTATCTCCAACTTCCATTAGAGCCGATGAATCGGTCGATCCGACGAGTCGAGCGAAGATTGCCCCCTGCCATCTAATTCGCGTCGACGATCGTGCCCTTCCACTCGTTCGAATTCGCCTTCAGCTCCGGGGCGTACATCGCTGAGCCGATCGCCGGCAAAGCGCTGTAGTCACCGGGGATTTCGGCGCGCAACCGGTACTTTAAGCTATTGGTGCCGCGGGGCAGACGCTCGATGAAGAACGCGACCTTCTCATCACGCATCTCCTGGTACGCCCCGAGGCTGTTGCCGGTGTAACCGCTGCGGACATCGACCGGTTCGAACCCGGCCGCTTTCATATCTTCGATCAAGATGTACTCGTAATCGTTCTTCGATTCGACGATGAGTTCGATCTCCACGAGATCGCCGCTTTCGAGGGTCGCCCCCACGTCAAGAGGTTCGCGGTCATAGGCCTCTACCCGTTGCTCGACCGATGACCCGGTCGTTGTGCGGGCCGTGTCGGTGGCGTCTTTCGGAATCAATTTCTTAACGATCCGCTCGACCTTGATTTCCAACCCGGCTTCGGGAATGAAGTCGCGCTTATCAAAGTTAATCACATAGGCATTCCAGTAGAGCGGTCCTTCGCCCTTGCGGCGGAGTTCGATCGTGTGATCACCGGTGGTGACGGCATCGCCGAAGATTTCGAAACCGGCATCGTAAGTAAAGAGGTTCGATCCGGTAACGCGGACTTCCTTTTCTTTATTTCCGTCGTAGAACACCTCGATGGTCATATCAGGCGAAGTCTCGCCGCTGGCGCGGAGGTATTCGCCGAGAGCTTCGATCGCGATCGCACTGTCGCGTGTACTGTTCCAATAGGTCGCGTGCTTGCGATTATTGAGCAAGTACTTGACCAACTTGGGAGCGACGTCGCCGTTCGGCTCCAGACGCGACAGCAGCTTCAGGTAGTAAGCATTCGCTTCAATTTCACTGCCGTACCAGTACCACCACCAGCCGGAGTTGCCGAGGCGAAGATAGGCCGTGTCGTTCTCATCATCCACGACGAGATACTGCTCCAGGTTACGCCGGACCATTGCCAGCCGTTCCGATGAGTCGGTCTCATGCAGGGAGATCGCGTACATCGCGAGGGAATAGCCGGAGAGGTCGAGTCGGTCGCGATAGAGATAGGTCGCCATCACTTCATTCCGCACGCCCGCATCGACCAAAACCATATGCACGAACGCGTCAAGGTTGTCGGCCTTCAATTTATATGGTTTGACCTTCGGATCTTTTTCGGCGTTCTGCAGCTTCTTTATCTGCTCCTGCTGATGTCGTTTGAGCCAGTCGACACCTTTCTCCAAGACACCCGGCACGATGGCGACGTCGTTCTCGCGGGCGATCTGCAAGCCGTGCACGACGAGTGCCGTGATGTGCGGGTTTGCCGTGCCGCGGAAGCCGGAGAACCAACCCCAGCCGCCGGATTCGTCCTGCATGTTCGTCAGCCGGGTGACTCCGGCGGTTACCATGTTGTCGACTTCGCCTCGGTCCCAGACTGGATTTTTTAACTTCTTATCGTGCCGCCGCATTCGCGCCCACTGCGCTGCCCGCTCCTGCGGGTCACCAAGTTCGCCGGGATTGAGGTTCGTTTGCTTTTTGCGAACCTCTTCCAGGTCAATGTCCATCTCCAGCAGGATGCTCTGAGTAATGACGGTCGGCAGGAAACGGTTGAGCGTCTGCTCGGTGCAGCCATAAGGATAGTCGGCGAGGTAGGGCAACGCATCGACCATCGCCGAAGCCAGCGACGGGCTGTATTGCAGCACGACGCGACTGTCTTCGGGTCGACGCTGCGCGGGAATCGAGAAGTTCACCGCTTCCGAATTCACGCCATCGAGCATGATACCCGTGTAAGATTCCTGACGCTCGATGCCGTGTTCCTGCACGGGGAACTTCATCTGCATCGCGTCCGACTCTTCGTCGGTCAGCGCCTTCATCGTGACGACCGCTTCGCCCGGATAGACGGCCTTCACCCGCCAGTCGACCCGCACTTCGCCGTCGGCGGGAACCGTCACCGTGCGAGAGATTTGATCGCCGTCTAATAAAGCCAGGCTTCGACCGCCCAGTTCCAGAACCACCTCGGCTTGCTTCGCTGTTGCGAGGTAATTGTGAACGTTCGCCGAGAGGACGACCTCGTCGGTTTCGGTGAAGAACCGCGGTGCCTGCAGGCGGACGAGCAGATTCTTCCGCGTGACGACTTCGGAGGTTGCCTCACCCACGCGTGTGCCGGGGGCCACGGCCCATGTTCGAATCTTCCAACCGGTCAGATTCTCCGGCATCGTGAGCTTAATTTTGGCCCGGCCCTCGCCGTCTAACTCCAAGCCGCCGTTCCAGTAGGCGGTGTCGGCGAATTTGGTTCGCACGGTCGGCTCAACCTTCGGCCCGGCCTGACCGCCAGCTTGCTGCTTTTCGTCTTTTCGGAAATTAGATTCCAGTGACCTTGATTCACCAGCAAGCCCGTCGGCTGCGACTGCCATGCTCGTCGGTGCGCCGGCTCGATCCGCCTCGCCAAACGCGCCTCCGCCTCCGAGCCCGCCGAGAAGTTTGCGACGATTCTTGTTGACCCCTGAGCGTTCATTTTCGCGCTGGCCGATTTGATCTTCCGCGTCCTTTGACTCCTCCATCGCGATGTAGCCGAAGGTGCCGAGATACTGCAGGCTTTCTTCATTATTTTTAAGAACCTGCGAGAACCATTGGCTGAGGTTGTCGTAAGTGGAAGGATTGTGATTGCGCCGCCACTTCCAGAAGTGCTCTTTAATATCTCCCACGTTCGGGCCGCCGGAGATGTACTCGACGCTCTTGTCGAAGATCGTCGCGGCGAGCGATCCGGTCACCGGGTTGCCGTCAGGGCCTTTGACCGTGACTGTCACTTCAGCGTCTTCGCCGGGGCGATAGCTCTCAGACGACGGTTCGATCGAGACGTCAAGCACCCGCTTCTGTGGCGGCACGAACAATTCTTTTGCCACCGTGTGAACTTCGCCATCGCCGACCGTCATGACTTCAACGAAGCTGTTCGGCATATCCTGCGTGCCCATCTTCATCTCATAGACAGTCCGCTTGCCGGTCAGTTTGAGGACTTCCGGCTTCGAATACACGCCGTTCGTCGGTCGCGGAAAGACGAGGACCGTCGCACCGGGGCGATCGGTCGTGATTAAAAGTTTCGCCGTATCGCCCGGTTGATAGGTTTTCTGCTCGACGATCAGTTCCAACGCGTTGTAACGGAAATCATCCGGTTCGCCTTCCCGTCCGAGAACATTTAAGAGGTATCCGCCTTCCTGTGCGTGTCCCTCATCGTCTGTGACGACGTACTTAAGTCGATATTGCCCCGGCTCGGCAGCAGTCAATTGTTGCGAGGCTTCGCCCTGCGCATCGGTATTGAGTTGCCACGTCTCAATCGGCGTTTCAGTGGGGTTTCCCTCATCGTCATAGGCGACTGAGAGGAGCGTCAGTTCCCCCTGTCCTTCCACCGGTTTGCGGTCCGGGGTCTGGGCCTTGAAGTGAGCTTTGACGGTATCACCCGCTCGATAGAATCCGCGATCGACCCAGGCGAAGACCTTGAAAGGTTCCGCGGGTGCCAGCACGCTCCCGGTGCCGACAATCGTGCGACGGGACTGATCGGTGACTTCGGCCGTAATCTCATATTCGTGATCGGAATCGCCAAACAATACTTTGGCCAGTTCGGTGTCGATCTCGACTTTGACGGTACCGTCTTCGCCGATTTCGACCTCATTCTCGAGGACCAATTCCGGCGGATTCTGCGGGGCCCAGTGCCACGGCGGCAGTGGGGCACGGCAGCCCCAGCGACCGAATCCCGGATACCAGTCGTACTCGGGCGAGAACCACCAATAACCGTTACCGTAGAACCAGTCCCACGGAGTCGGCGGATACCAGACGGTATCGTGTTCTTTCCGCGTCACCTTGTAGTGCACGGTCGCGTGAGTCACCGGTGCGCCGAAGTAGTAATTGGCTTTAATGGTCGCCTCGATCGTCTCACCGAGCGCGACCGGCTCGTCGGGGGCGTCGACCGTCACCTCGAATTCAGGTTTCTTATATTCTTCAATTCGGAATTGCCCGCCGCCGGACACGTCGCCGCGATTAACGATCCAGAAATTGTATTGGCCGAGTGCCGCGTCGTCGGGAACTTCCCAATCGCCTTCGAAACCGCCGTACTCATCGGCGGTCATCGTTTTTTCGAGGACCTTCTCGCCACGCGGGTCGTTCATCCTCACGGTGAACTGCTGCCCGGCAAATTGATTGGCATCTTCGCTGAGTGTGTAATCTGCTCGCCGAACCCAGAACTTGAATTTCACTTTTTGTTCGGGGCGATAAATCGGCCGGTCTGTGATTAAGTATGCTTTGTTCTGCTCATACTTCTGCTGATAAGACCGGCCGTACCACACACCCTGAAAGCCGAGCATCCCGAAGCGGCCGTCTTCCGTTCGGACGAAGGTCGCGTATTGATAACGCTCTTTAAGCTTATTCTTGCCGAGGACGACCTGCCCCGCTTCGTCGGTGCGCGCCGCAAAATTATCGGTCAGGGTCTCCAGTCGACCGCCGTTGCGACGATTACTTCGCCAGCCGAAGTACTCGACGTTGGCCCCGCTGACCGGCTCTCCGGCTCTCGCGTCGGCGACGTAGTACAGAATTTCGTTGTCGAGCTGCTTGCGAACGATCGCCGTATCGGTAACCCAAATGATGATTCGAGAGGTATTGCCATTCTCCATGGTGCCCGAGAGCAAATAGGCTCCACCATCTTTGAGCGGCGTCTCGATCGTCGTTCGCGTATCGACGTGATCGGGCCGGGGGGAGAGTTCGACGTCCCATTCGGCGACGGTGCCGGTGAGATACTTCTTCTGCCCTTCGCGGACGATGCGGTAACCGAGGTTGCTGAGATTGATTTTTTGATAGTCGACCTGCCGGGGGTTACTTTTTAAGTGTGATTTAAGATCGGTGATCAGCTTTTCAAGATCGATTCGCTCGGCTTTCAGTTTAATTTTCTCGCCGTTGCGGAAGCGAAGATCGACGGTCGACGGTTCGCCCGCGGCCTGCACGCGAACGTTTTCGAACATCACCCAATTGCTGACGATCTGCTCCAGCTTTTTTTGCCGATAATCGTTGTGGCCCTTACCGAAGCGGTCGATCGTGGCCCGCCACTGTTCGGCAGCTTTCGGAAATTGCCGTCGGTCCGTATAGGCCTCGGCCAATCCGGTCATTCCACCGATCGCACTCGCCTGCTGCGTGGCGGCGACGCGTTGGTAGATTTTCATAAAGTTGAATTCATCGGGCAGTGTGAACCGCTTCACACCGCTGGCCAACTTGGCGATCGTTTCGTCGTCGGACAGCGTGTGCAGCGCGTAAGGATTAGCGGCCGGGTCATTTCCGCCGTTATCGTCTGCCTCGGCTGCGGCATCCGACTGGGCGATCAACCGCTCAAAACCCTGCCATGAGCGGATCGTGGGGACGCCGAACTGCGATCGCAGGAACGCCGCGAACGACAGATCGACTTCATTCGCCCGACTCGGCAACGCCTCTTTCTGCTTGTTCAACGCCCAGCGCCAGCGCTCGCCGTCGTTCTTCGCCGCTTCAAACGAATCCGGCAGGTGGTAGTAGATCGGCTTTCCATCCGCATCGACCGGAGCGCCGGGATTATTATTCTGCCGCCATCCGTAGCGTGGCGATCGATTGCGTTCGAAGTCGGGCAGTTCGGAGAGTTCGGTCAACTCCTGCAGTTGCCACGCCATGTTGTACCCACGGCCCTGCAGAAGACCCTGCGCGAGAGCGCGGTAAACGTCGGCACGCTGCTCGTCGTTGGGGATCGACTTCACTTGGTCGACCGCCTGCATTAGCAGTTGCAGGGCCCGAACGCGATCTCGATCGGTCGCGTTGACCCACTCGCCGCGGGCATCCTGATAGCCGCGGTGGAATTCGTCACCGATGAGATACCCGTAGTGAATCTGATTGAGATACGTTTCGGCGACCGACTTGAGGACGAGCGGATGCTCGGCGTGTTTCTCAGCAACGGCCTCGCGAAACTCATCGATCTCGGCTTGCCGATTGAGCTGATTCAAGCACTGAACGGCCTTTGCGACATCCTGCCCGAGCTCCGCTCCGCCAGAATCAGAGTCGAGAATACCGGTGCGATATTTCTCAAAGGCTTCTTTGTAATTGCCGTCTTTCATCAATTTCCTGGCGGTCGCGAGCGAATCCGCGGCTTTCGGCTCGGCTGCGACAAGTGCGATTGCGCCGACACCGAGCAGTGCAATGGCCGTCAAACTGAACAGGACGCGTCGGATGGCGGTCATCAAACAACCTTGCGATGAGTATACGAAGAAGTGACTGCCGGCCTGCAAAGGAGGCGAAAACCTCGACCTTTGTCTCCGCTACGAAGAATACTTCGAGAGCAGGAGCCGATCGACGGTCGGCAGCATCACAATAGAGACGCAGCGGCGTCTGAGATAGTTCCCGCGAGTTCGTCGCAAAAAATCGAAGGGCGACCGTCGACCGCATCGCAAGGTCGACTCAGCGGGCCGAGGCCAATCGGCGATTCCCGTCAGGCAGAGACTTCGGCAGGGCCGACATGCGGACGCGGAAACTCTGGATCGATAGCCAATGCCCCGGCTGCGGAGGCACGGATGCGCTCGATAAACCGGAAGTCAGGCGAGAGAAAAGGATGCTTGTACTGCTCGACGCTCGCGCCGGTGTCGTCCTGTCGACGTCGTGCGAATCGTCGCCACGTTCCCGGCGGAAGCGTCTCTGCCTGCAGCGTGGTCAGCCGGCCCGATTGCCGCTTGTCGCGATACTCCGTATTCAACCGCTGCAACGCGGTGTCGACGGCGATCGGCAGCGTTTTCTCGACCGCCGTACCACCCTCGAGCACCAATCGGTACCCGGGCGGGTCACCCCAAGCGGGAGCGATCGAAAATTGACCGACATCGATCCCCAACCGTCGCGATGCGTGGCCGACCGCCTCGACAGCCTGTGACTCCGTCAGCTTCTCTCCTGTGATGTTTGAGATATGGGCCCCTTTGTGGCGAAACTCCAAGAGCGGAGTGGTCCCCAAAAACCCGGTGCAACGAACCACATCGCAGATATCGTAGCGAGTCAATCCAGACGCAGTCGTCAGCAGGATGTAGTAGTCCTGCCCGACTTCCAATTCGTGCGGCTGAAGCGTTGTCGGTTGCTCGCTTTCATATTCCCGCTCAGGAATGAACTCGAAGACGTGGCTGCCGACGTCGAGCAGGCCGTCAGACCGGTTGTCGTCGAGGGGGATGGTCATCCGCCCCTCGCTGGCGTGCAGACCATGATCGCGGATCGGCAACGGCCCGTAGAGCTCTCGAAGTTCCGGCAAATACATCCCCGCACATCCGCCGGTCCACACGCCGACCAACTGCAGTTGAGGCCAGATGTACTTCGGGGCCAGGCCGTCGGTCGCTCGAAAGATGGCTTCCAGCTTTCGGGCTCGAGCGGTGTCGGGCCGCGACATCCGCCATGCGAGCCGACGACCAACCGCGGACGGAAGAGCGGCGGCGCCCCAGCAGGTCCCGTCATAAATGTCACGAATCAAACGCTCCGCATTACGATCGGCTGCCTTGGCGAGTTGGATCAGCGTGCTGGGATTCGCGGTCGCGACGAGCCGCACATTCGAGTCAGCCAAAGCCAGTCGCAGCGTGACGTACGTCTTCAATTCCGGATCACGGATCTTCGCGACGATTCTCGGCACGCAGTACATCGTCCGCACGAGCGGATTTTGCAGCTTCGCGACCAGCCCGCTGATGTTGCCGCAGGGGATCCCGCCTTCACTTCGAAAGCGATCGTGGTCGCTGGAGAGTTGAAGGATCGAACCGAGCGAAATCGCCGGATACGAGTCGAGTGCTCGAATGCCCCAAATCTGCCAGCCGGCCCGATAGTCGGTGATAAAAGGTTTGGTCACCGGGATGAACTTCGAATCGGCCGTCGTCCCGCTGCTTTGGGAGAACATCAGCAACTGATTCTTCGGCCCCAGCATGGCCCCCAGTTCGCCCTGAAGTACCCGTCGCACATAGGGCTGGAAGGCATCAAACGATGAGACCGGTCGCGATTTCAGTTCGTCGACCGTCCGCAGTTCATCCAGTCGCAGATCACGGGAAAGGTCGCTGCCGGCATTGAGCGCGACAACTCGGCGCAAGGTTCGTTGCTGCGCGAGCTGAGAGTCAACCGCGTTCGCCAGATAGCGGTCGGCGGCGTCGCGGGCGATCTTGCGCGGTACCGAACCGACGGCGTTACGAAGCGAACCTTGGAGCGACATGCGAATCGAACCGAACGACGACCGGGGATAGACCACGCGGTAAGACGATCGAATCGACCACACCGCCCTGATGGGAAGTGGGTCTGTGGAGACCAGCCAGCTAGCGAGCCGACCAAATACCCCAGACTACTTTTTCTTCCCTTCCTTCTTATCTTCGTCTTCCGTCGTCTTTTTCTTTTTCTTTTTCCCCACAACCGTCTTCGGAATTCGAACTTTGGGCAGGCCGATCGGGCTGGACTCATCCGTCCAGCGATCCTGCTTCTTCAAAAACTCGATCCGCTCTTCGCGTTTCAACACATTTCGAGCCCGAACGAGGCGTCCTTTTCGACGGAGGCTTTTATCAATTGACATCTGGATACTCCGATCTGCCTGACCAGATCGCTGGTGATTGAAGGCAGAATAAGCTGGGGAAACGGCGGTTGCGGTCGACCGTGCGCAGCCTGAACCGCTTGCTCAGTCGAGTCGAGCAGGATATGCGAAGCCATCTGTCGAAGCAACTCTTCGACAGCTGAACCAATCGACCGCGCGACCCCCAACAGAATGTGGCCGACGTCACCGTACCGGCGACATCTAGTGGTGTCAGCCGTTTCTTTCTGTAACTCACTGTAGGAAATTGCGTTGTTGCCGGGTATTATTTCCCCGGGTGCTGAGATTTCTGAGTCGTTGACCGCCACGGAGGTGCATTGAAATCGGCAATTTCTGAAAACGACGGATTGTGAGGTCGCTGCCATGATGTGTCCGTTTTGTCACCATGACGAAACTAAGGTGATCGACTCGCGCGGCAGCCAGGACAACGCAATCCGCCGTCGGCGAGAGTGCTTGAAATGTGTGCGGCGCTTCACGACCTATGAAAAGGTTGAGCGAACACCTCTTCGCCTTATCAAGAAAGACGGTTCCCGAGTGCCCTTCGAGCGGGAAAAAATCCGCCGCGGCATCGAGCGAGCCTGCTACAAACGCCCGATTTCGCAAGATCAAATCGATGAAGTCGTTGCAGCCGTTGAAGCCGATGTCGTCGAGATGTTCGACCGCGAGGTACCTTCGCAGTTTGTCGGCGAGCGTGTCTTTGAAGCGCTCCGCAGCCTCGATCACGTGGCCTTCGTCCGGTTCGCGTCGGTTTACCGCGAGTTCAAGGACGCTGCCGACTTCGTCGAGGAATTGACACCGATTCTTCGCGGCGCGAGGTAGCTGCGTCTAATCTCAACAAGCCGCGCATAACACAAGCCGCGCACGAAGTAAGCGGATCAAATCGGGCTACCTCCTGCGCAATCGATCCGCTTACTTCGTACGCGGCTCATGTGTTCGATGCGGTCAAGGGTTTCTGCACGTAGGCGCCGCCTCGGCTTACCCCGAATTCGGCGATCGGCAATTTGTCCGCCGATGTCAGGACCGGCATTGCCGTAAACGGGAGGCGTGAACTACTCTCCCCGGCCGAACCAATATCGCGGCCCGGCAGGATGTGAGCCGCGCAAGAACGCCGCAGAATTGCAGGAAGCAGTGGCAGACGCATGACGCGTGATTTGATCAGCCTGATCGAAGGCATTGGCTCGCCGCGCATTCTCGTCGTCGGCGACGTGATTCTCGACCAATACGTCTGGGGCGACGCCGAACGCATCAGCCAGGA
Source organism: Stratiformator vulcanicus (assembly GCF_007744515.1). Classification (NCBI taxonomy): domain Bacteria; kingdom Pseudomonadati; phylum Planctomycetota; class Planctomycetia; order Planctomycetales; family Planctomycetaceae; genus Stratiformator; species Stratiformator vulcanicus. Next base: position 682,769 of record NZ_CP036268.1, on the reverse strand, counting down.
GGCGCCGGTCCTGCTGCTCCGCGAGGAGTCGCGAGAGTCACGGCTCGGCGGTGCGGCCAACGTGGCCCACATGCTGCGTGGACTCGACGCCCACGTCACTCTCGCGGGAATCGTCGGAGCCGATGAAGAAGGCAATTCCGTCCGGACGGAGCTTGATCGCCTGAATGTCGACCACGCCCCGCTGATCGGTGATTCCGGTCGCCCGACCACGGTGAAACAGCGATTCCTCGGTCGTGCCCAGCAACGCCATCCGCACCAAATATTGCGAGTCGATCGCGAGTCGCGCGAAAATGCCTCGCAGAAGATTTCCGACCAAATCGTCCGCTCGATCAACAGTTACCTCTCGCAAGTCGACCTCGTCCTTATCTCTGACTACGGCAAAGGGGTTTGCACGCCGCGGATCGTGAGAACGATTATCGAGCAGTGCCGCAAACGTTCGCTGCCGGTGATCGTCGACCCGTCGTCATCCGGCCGCTGTGACGACTTCCGCGATGCGACCGCCCTCACCCCGAATCGACTGGAAACAAGTCGAGCGGCCGGAACGCCGATCCGGTCCGCAGAAGACGCCTTCGCCGCCGGCCGCACGCTCGTGGCGGGCCTCGGTCTCGACTACATCTTCGTCACTCTCGACAGCGACGGAATCGCCGTCGTCACCGCCGACGGTGCGGCCGAACTGCACCCGACGCGTCGCCGAAAGGTCTACGACATCACCGGAGCGGGCGACATGGTCCTCGCCACGATCGGCCTCGCCGCAGCCGCGGGGCTCGGCCCACACGACTTGGCTCGCCTGGCCAACGTGGCCGGCGGGCTCGAAGTCGAACAGGTCGGCTGTGTTCCGGTGGGGCGGGAAGAGATTATTGAGGATGTTCGCCGAGCCAACTCCAGAACAGGCGGCGGCTATGTCGCTGAATCCCTTGATGAACTGTGTAGTTTGATCGAACAGGATCGCAGCCACGGAAAGCGAGTCGTTTTCACGAACGGCTGCTTCGACCTGATGCATGCCGGTCACGTGTCCTATCTGGAAGAAGCCGCCGCGAAGGGAGACCGCTTGGTCGTCGGACTCAACAGCGACGCCAGCGTTCGCTCTCTCGGAAAAGGCGCAGACCGCCCACTTGTGGAACAGCAGCAGCGGGCCCGAATGCTCGCTGCCCTCAAATCAGTTGATTACGTCGTCCTATTCGACGAGTCGACGCCGCACAGTTTAATCGAAGCCATACGGCCGGACGTGTTGGTCAAAGGCGGTACCTATCGACCGGACGAAATCGTCGGCCGAGAGATCGTCGACGCTTATGGCGGCGAGGTCTGCCCACTCGGACTTGTGCCCGGCCTGTCGACAACGGCGCTCGTCGAGAAAATTCGCAACACGCCCTCCTCCACTGACACCGGTTCAAACGAAGCTCCTTCCGAGCGACGCGCGGCATGAAGATCGCCGTTTTCCTTCCCAATTGGATCGGTGACGCCGTGATGGCGACGCCGGCGCTGCGGGCGATTCGCGACGGATATCCGGACGCGGAGATTATCGCCATCCTGCGGCCCTATGTGCTCGACGCCGTCGACGGGACCAATTTGTTCGACCGCGTCATTCGCTGGAATCCCAAAGGCCCGTACGACGATGAGCGAGCGACCGGCGTCGTCCGTAAATTGCGGGCGGCACGCTGTGAATTGGGTGTGCTATTCCCCAACTCGATTCGCTCAGCCGTGATCGCCTGGCGTGGCCGGATCAAACGACGCGTCGGCTTCGCTCGCGATGGCCGGGGCTTTCTGCTAACCGACCGGCTTCAACCGAAGTCGCGGACGACACCCAACCCTGTGATTGACGAATACTGCCGACTCGCCGACGCCGTCGGCTGCGGAACCGACTCACGTCAAACGGAAGCGGCCGTCGCCCCGCTGCATCAATTGGAACTCGAAGAATTCTGGTCAGCGTTTCATCCGGCAATTCGCGAGCGGGGCATTGTCACCTTAAATCCCGGCGGCGCGTTCGGTGCGGCGAAGCACTGGCCGGCTGAGTCCTTTGCGGCGCTGGCTCGCCGGATATCTTCGGACCTTGATAAGACGGTCCTCGTCGTTTGCGGTCCGGCCGAGAAAAAAGAAGCTGAGCAGATCGTCGAACTGGCCGACCGGCCCGACATCTTAAGTCTCGCCGATCAACCGCTGACCCTCGGGCTGACAAAAGCCGCGATCCGCGACAGCGACGCACTCGTCACGACCGACTCCGGTCCCCGACATTTCGCGAAACCATTCGGAGTACCGACCGTCACGCTGTTCGGGCCGACTCACAAGGCTTGGAGCGAAACATACGATGAGCGATCAATTCATGTGCAGCTTGACCTCGACTGCGGCCCGTGCCAGCAACGCGTTTGCCCGCTCGTGCATCACCGCTGCATGAAAGACCTCGGCCCCGAGCGCGTCTTTCAAGCCGTCCGCAAACTGCTGGCGAACACGCAGGAAACTCGGAGGGCTGCATAGTGGCTACCGCCGAATTACTCGCTCCGATTGAGAAGCAGAGGTCGTCCGCAACCGGTCGAGTTCTCCGTCAACAATTCTGGATGAACCCTGAGTTCGCAGAGGTGCTAGTCGACGCGGAGCTCGACTCATTTGCCGCCTTAATCGACACCGACGCGGGCGAAGCCATGCGGCTCCTCGGCCACCGCGAGAACTGGCGTCTCACGCTTAATTCTACCGACGGACAATTCAACGCGTATTTAAAGAAACATCGCCAGCAGTCAATCAGCCGAATCGCCACCGCTTATTTGGGCGGACTTCATCCCAGTCCGGCTGCTTATGAAGCGACGATGAATCGTATCGTGTCCGAAGCGGGCATCCCGACGATGAATGTGATCGCCTACGGTAGCCGCGTTCTCAGCAACGGCACGACCGAAGGCGTCTTTCTCTCCGAGGAATTAAAAGGGTTCGAGCAGCTCGACCTGTTTCTTGAGGAACGTTTCCAAGCCGAAGGCGATCGGAAGTCCCCCGCCTTTCATCGATTAATCGATCGGGTCGCCGACGTCGCCGGGCGATTTCACCAAGCCGGATTTAATCATCGCGACTTTTACACCTGCCACTTCTTCGTCCGCGAACGGGAAGAGCACCACGCTGAAGTTGACTTCGACGTGCATCTGATCGACCTGCAACGCGTGCAGCATTGGCCGAGCCTGTTAAGGCGGCGATGGATCGTGAAAGACCTTGGTCAGTTTATTTATTCTTGCCCGCAACGCCTGTTCGGTCGCGACGAATTTGATCGTTTCTTCCGCCGCTATTTTTCGCGCAGCCAAATGACGTCTTCAACGGATGCTCTGCGCAAAGGCGCCGAGCATCGGGCCGACCGGATGACGAGGCGCCTGGGGTCGTATCGATGAATATCGCCTTAGTTCTCGACAGCTTCGACCCCGGTCGCGGTGGTGTCGAGCAATGGACCGCGCAGTTCGCAAGGCAATTGCTCTCACGAGGACACGAAGTTCATATCGTGGCCGAATCGTGTACCAATGACGTTGCGACGAACAGAGAATCGACAATTCGGTTTCACCAAATCCCTACGACGAAGAACCGCGTCGATCGGGCGGATGCCGCCGCCGATCTTTTAAGAACGGTTGATCAACAGATCGGCCTCGACGTCATTCATGACATGGGCTTGGGGTGGTATTGCGACGTCCTTCAACCTCATGGAGGTTCGCGAAAGGCTGCGGAACGTCGCAACCTCGAGCTCGCGCCGAAATGGATCCGTCCAGCAAAGCGTGGTCTCAGTTCACTTCTGCCGAGGTACCGAGACTTTAATGCATTAAACGAAAAGCAGTACGGTTCTAAAACAAACGATCGCGGCCAATCACGGATCATCGCCCTTTCAAAGCGGGTGAAAGCAGAACTGATTAACGATTACGACGTTGATGCCCGGCGAATCGACTTAATTTATAACGGTGTCGATACACAACGCTTCTCGCCCGCCCTGCGAGTCTCTCAGGGTGCTCGCTGGAGGACGCGGCTACTGGCCGACGATGATGACTGCTTGTTCTTAATCGTCGCGCACAACCTGCAACTCAAAGGATTACCAACGCTCATCCGCGCATTGGCGAGGATCGCGCCGGCATCTCCGCAGGCAAAAGTGGTGGTCGCCGGGGGCAAGCGGACGGAACCTTATCGCAGGCTCGCCGAGAGTCTCGGAGTCATCGACCGCGTTCAATTCCTCGGCCCGGTTGACGATGCGGCTCCGCTCTATGCAGCGGCCGACGTTTACGTCCAACCGACCTTCTATGATCCGTGCAGTCTCGTTGTGTTGGAAGCACTGGCGGCCGGCGTGCCGGCGATTACAACGGCGCGCAACGGCGTCGCCGAGCTGATTTCTTCATCGATCGACGGATATGTGGTCGATGACCCCGGCGATGATCGCGTGTTAGCGGAGAGAATGCGTGAGCTTCTCAACGCTGATCGGAGAGCGGCCATGGGCCGAAAGGCCCGACAGTTGGCCCAGCGGCACACGTTCGCTCGGAACGTGACCGAAATGCTCGCCCTCTATGCCCGCGTGACGAAGAATCGACACCGGCGTGCTGTGGCCTGAGGGCTGGTTGAGACCGGCTCAGCGACCGTTTAGGTTATGCGGCTCCGCATCACAGCCGACTTCGAGCCGACCACCACATGTCGCCAAGCGTCTCACTCTTCGTCGCGGCCGTCATTTCGTACCTGATCGGCTCGCTGACTTTCGGATTATGGATCGCCCGCTATGTGCGGGGCATCGACATCCGCGAACACGGCAGCCGAAACATCGGGGCGACAAACGTCGGGCGTGTGATCGGGATGAAGTGGGGTCTGTTCTGCCTATTTCTTGATGCCCTCAAAGGGCTGATCCCGGCGTTGATCCTTCCTCGATTATTGTTTGAAGACCCCTTTTATCGCGGGCACGCGACGGTCCTTTGCGGAATCGCCGCAATCGTCGGACATGTCTTTCCCATCTATCTGCGATTTCGCGGGGGCAAAGGTGTGGCGACGGCGGCTGGCGTCGCGGGTGCTATCTCATGGCCCGGTTTACTCGCCGCGGTGATCACCTTCGCGGTGAGCGTTGCCTTATCTCGGTTTGTGGCACTCGGGTCTCTCTTCGCCGCCGTCGCGTATAGTATTGTCGCACTAGCAATGACGCCCGAACCATTCGGCCCGGCCAATTGGAGTTCGACGGCGTTCGCCATTGCCGTGCCGATCCTGATCGTCGTTCGCCACATCCCGAACATCGGCCGGATCATAAACGGCACCGAGGCAAAAATCGGATCTCAACCCGAGACGCCGGAGTCGACGGCCTCTTCCGGCTAACATTTAAATTTCGATCTTGGGAAGAGAGACGAATCGACATGACCGACTGGTCGCAACTTCCATCGCAAATCCCCACCGATTCCGAATCCGACGCCGTCTTCGGCCAACCGGCAAGCGAAGAAGAAATCTCCAGGATTGAGGGTGAACTTGGCGTCCGTTTTCCAGCCGAACTCCGCAGCCTCTACGGCACATTCAACGGCTTCGGTGTGCCGTACCCCGGTTGGTCGGACGATGATGTGATGTGGCTGGTCCCGCCGCTCTCACGACTGCCCTCACTACGCGGCGATTTTCAAGAGGCCGTCTCCGAAACACACCCGGACGTGGCGTCCCGCTACTTGCCGGTGATCGACTACGCCAACGGCGACACGGCGGGATACTTGATCGATGAGCAGGGAATCGCCGCTGACGGCATCTTCAGCTTCGAGCATGAGTCATTCGAAGTTCGCTCAGATCAACCACTGGATGAATTCATTCAGCCCGCGGCAGAGAAACTAGCGGACCTTTTAATTCCTGATGAATAGGTGCAATGTCTTAAGAGGATGAATCGACCAAATTCAGCCGGCGTTGGGCTTTCTGAGACGCGAAAGCATTTCACCTTAAATTTGGGCCGCTTCCTCAGGTATCTCGTCGTTCGGTTCTGAGTCAGCCGTCGGCAACATCTCAGCTTCATCCGCATCGTCAGCGGATTCACGATCCCCCTGGCCGATCAGCACCACGATCGAACGGGCGGCGACATCAATCTTAAGCGTCTCCAGTGTCGGCTCTTCGCCCGGCGGATAAATATCCTCCGGCGATTCGGCCGCGGTATCGATGACGATCCGCCAAGTCTCGGCCCACCCCTCCTGCACCTGAAAATGCAGGGTTGAAGGGCAGCCGTTGATCATGACATAGATATCTTCATCGCCGCACCGCTCGCCGCGCAGACAGAACGCCAGTGACTGCGAATGCGGCCCCATATCGACGTGCTTGCCCGTCCCGTACCACGTAATGTCTTCACGCCAGAAGGTCGATCGGTTGATGGTGCTATGAGTTTTTCGGAAAGAGATGAACTCTTTCACAAAGCGAAACACGTCACGGTTTTGTTCGAGCCTCGTCCAATCAAGCCAGCTCGTTTCATTATCTTGATTGTACGGATTGTTGTTTCCGTCCTGCGTTTGCATAAATTCGTCTCCCATTCGGAACATCGGTGTTCCGTTCGAGAGAAACAGCAGGGTGAAATAATTTTTTACCTGCTGTCGACGCAGTCGCATAACTTTGGCCGGGACGTTGGTATCTCCTTCCCACCCACAATTAAATCGAAATTCGTGAGGGCCGTCGCGATTGTCCTCGCCGTTGGCCCAGTTACTTTTTTCTTCAAAACTGGCGAGGTCGTACAGCGGAGACCCGTCGTGCGATGAAATATAGTTAATACTCTGCCAGGGCCGACAACTGTTGAATTCATCGTCGGGGAACAGATCTCGACTGCCGTAGAGCCGCGTCATTAGTTCGGTGATCAGGCCCGATTCCCCCGCGACAAATCGCTGCATCGTATCGCGGTAAGCCCCGTTCCACTGCATCCACAACCAACCGGGAAAGCTGCGGCCCAACTGATACAATCCTGCAGCGTCCCAAGGCTCCGCAATTAAACGGGGTGTGATGGGGCCTTCGAAGGCGGACGTCAATTGCCCGAAGATCGGCGGCTGTTGATTATCAATCGACCCGTCCGATCGACGTGCGAAAATTGAAGCAAGGTCGAAACGGAACCCGTCGACGTGCATCTCCTTCGTCCAGTACTTCAAACTCTCAACGACGAGTTTCTGCACTGCCACGCTGTGAGCATTCAGAGTATTCCCGCAACCTGTGTAATTGGCATACGGGTGCAGTTCGTCGCCTGAGAACGTGTAATACAAGCCGCTGTCGATGCCCTTAAAACTATAGGTCGGGCCGGTTTCGTCGCCTTCGCAGGTATGATTAAAAACGACGTCGAGCAGGACTTCGATCCCCGCCTTATGAAGCTGCCGGACCATCTCGCGAAATTCATTTCGCTGATGGCAGTAGTCTTCAGGAATCGCGGCAAACTGACTGTGCGGCGCGAAGAAATTAAGGGGCATATATCCCCAATAATTTCCCTCGTGCGGATCGAACTGAAAGACTGGCATAAACTCGACGGCCGTGACCCCGAGTTCCACCAGGTACGGAATCTTCTCGATGATTCCCTCGAACTTCCCGCGGTTTGGCGCGGCGACTCCGGAATTCGGATTGCGAGTGAAGCCCCGGACGTGCATTTCATAGACGACGAGATCGTGTCCGTGCTGGATCGGCTGGTCGCCCTGCCAGTCAAATTCGCGATCGGCATCGATCACACCCAGAGCCGCTTTGCCCGCGTTGTCACCGGGACGACAGGCAGAGGACCGATTGAATTGGGGCGGGAAGTAAACGGCTTTCGCGTACGGATCGAGCAGCAGCTTCTTCTCGTCGAACGCATGCCAGACGTCGATGCCCTCGATCGGTCCGCTCGCGCGGTAGGCGTAAAACCGGGCACCGGGGGCCGAAGCTTTGGGAATGCGGCAGTGCCAGACCGGACCTGATCGGTTCTTGAAAAGATCGAACTCAAATTCCAACAGCGGCGTGCTGTGGGATTCGTCACCGTAAAGCAGGAGTGTCAATGACTGAGCCTGCCGCGAATACAGCGTAAAGTTCCAAGCCTGCGCAGCTTCGTCCCAGTACACTCCGGGTGGGTCGAGCGTTCCCTCTTCGGCGATCCACGGATTCATCAAATTCTCCGGTTGTTCCTTCGTTGTCTTCTACAATCTACCAAGACTCCCGCGGTTGTGCCTTGCCGCGGCATCACGTCAACCGATCCAAGCGCCTTGATGTTTCAATCTGAAATCTGCCGTGTTCGATTCCGACGAGATCACCTGCTACCACGAAGCCGGCCACGCGTTCATGGCGGTGCGATTGGGGGGATGGGTTCAGGAGGTGACGGTCGATCCCGACAACGACGATCGCCCGGCCCGCACCGGCGATTTGAGTGTGCAATGGCCGCCGGCCCAGTTGAAACTTTCGGTCGAGCGAGAGGTCTCCGTCGCTTTGGCCGGACCGGTGGCAGAGATGATTTACACCGGCGAGCCGTTTCATCCGGCCACTGTTGCCGAATGGTCAGCCGACTGGTCTGCGGCGTGGCAGGTCGCCGAAGATATGCTCTCCGATCACGCTCGACGGATGGCATACCTCGAAGAAGTCACCCGGCTGATTCATCGCCAGTTTAGCAACGATCGCATTTGGAGTGCTATCGCGGCACTCGCGGATGAATTGTCGGCCCACGAGCGGTTGGAGGGGGCCGACGTGGCCGAAATTGTGACGACGTGGATGAGATGATTACGCGAACCTCTATCCGATCAGCCACCAAACGATTCCGAGCAGTGCCGCGAGCGCGCCGACGATGATCCAGGTCGGCTTCGGTTCAGATGGGGCATCTTCGCGCGACAGATATTGCTCGCACCTCGGGCAGCGCGGGGAGTCTTCATAGACTTCCGCACCGCAGTGCGGACATTCGATTGTCGGCTCATCCGCGCCTTCATCGTATTCGCCGAAGTCGTCCGGGTCGGCGTCCCAGTCGGAGTCTTCGAGTTGATTCACGCTCACGTTCGACCAATTTCCACCAGCCAATCCTCAAATCAGATGACCGGCCACAATGCTCCGCGAGATCGCGATATTGACGTCGGTTGTCCCAACCGCGGCGAGAATATCGGCGACCGGCTTTTTACGGTCTGCCGACACTTTGCCTACGCCGGCGCCGCTTCGGCCGGTTCGATCGGGCAGGTATCTTCCCAGACTTCGCTGCTGAAGGCCTCGGTGACGAGACGTTCTTGCTCGAAGACATGGCTGGCATGCGAGCCGGTCGCCGGGCTGGCTGACGGGGGTCGGCTGATACAGCGGAGCGGGAAGCGATCGAGCAAGTTCGGCCCATGATGCGACCACACGAACCGCCAGGCGCCCATGTTCTCGGGCTCTTCTTGCACCCAAACGACTTCGGTCCCCTCCCGATAGCCCGCAAACGCCTGCTGCAGTTCTTCGATCGGATGGGGATACAACTCTTCCATCCGAATGATCGCGACATCATATCGCTCATATTTTTGGCGATACTCGTCGAGGTCGTAGTAGACCTTGCCGCTGCAGATCAGGATGCGGTTCACCTCTTCGTGCAACTCGTCGGTGATGTCGGGAATGACCCGCATGAATTTTCCAGTCGCCAGCGCTCCCAGTCCGCAGGTCGCGACGGGAGCCCGGAGCAGGCTCTTGGGGGTCATCACGATCAGCGGCTTCCGCCACTTGCGGAGCACCTGCCGGCGGAGCATGTGAAAGTATTGGTCCGGGGTCGACGGATAGCAGACCTCGATATTGTCTTCCGCCGCGGCCATCAGAAATCGTTCCAGCCGGGCGCTGGAGTGCTCCGGGCCCTGTCCCTCGAAGCCGTGCGGCAGGAGCATCACAAGTCCGTTGAGCCGGCGCCACTTGTCTTCTGCACTAGTGATGAACTGATCGATAATCACTTGGGCGGCGTTGACGAAGTCGCCGAACTGGGCCTCCCAGAGCACCAATCCGTCCGGCGTATCAAGACTGTAGCCGTATTCGAAACCGAGGACGCCGGCTTCCGAGAGCGGGCTGTTGACGATCTCAACCGGGGCCTGATCGTCCGAAAGGTGAGCTAGCGGCATGAAGCGTTCGCCGGTGACGTAATCGTGGAATACGGAATGGCGATGACTGAACGTGCCGCGCTCGACGTCCTGACCACTCATGCGAATGCGATACGGCTGATCGCCGCCGATGCCGGTCACGATTGACGCAAGAGCCAAGGCTTCCGCGGTGCCCCAGTTCAACTTCTGCTTGCCCTCGGCCATGTCCCGCCGAGTACTCAACAGCAGCTTCTCGATCTTCGGGTGCGGCGTGAAGCCCTCGGGCAAATCACATTGCTGCAGCAGGAGTTGGATCAGTTGTCCTTTGGGAACCGCGGTCTCGGGATCATCAGCGGAGTGCCCGCCTTTGTAATCGGACCAGATCCCTTTGCCGGCATTAGGCTTGGTCACTTTCACGTCGGCGCGGGCGGCCTTCAGATCGGCTTCGAGCTTCTTCCGGCTCTCCTTCAATATCTCTTTGGCGTCCGCTTCGGTCATCTCTTTCCGCTCGAGCAACCGCTCCAGATACGTCTCGCGGACGGTCGGTCGCTTTCCGATTGTCTGATACATGAGCGGTTGCGTGAACGACGGCTCGTCCGCTTCGTTGTGCCCGTGGCGACGGTAGCAGTACATGTCGATCACGACATCTCGCTGGAATTTCTCACGGAAATCGAGCGAAAGATTGATGACCTGAGCGACCGCTTCCGGATCTTCGCCGTTGACGTGAAAGATCGGGCTTTGCAGCATCCGCGCGACTTCGGTCGAGTAGAGCGTGCTGCGGCCCTGCTGCTCGCAAGTGGTGAAACCGATCTGGTTGTTGACGATCACGTGGACGGTGCCGCCGACGGTGTAGCCGTCGAGTTCGCTCATATTGAGCGTTTCCTGAACGATCCCCTCACCCGCGAAAGCGGCGTCCCCGTGGATCAGCAGGGCCATCTTCTGCTTGCGGTCCTCATCGCCGACGCGATCCTGCTTCGCGCGGATGCGACCGGTGACGATCGGGTTGATGAACTCGAGGTGACTAGGATTGAAGGACAGGGAAAGATGCACATTCCTGCCCGTCGCCGTTTCCCAGTCGGAGCTGTAGCCGAGGTGGTATTTGACGTCACCTCCGTACAGGTGCGACTCGGGGTCGTTGTCTTCAAATTCGCGGAAAATATCAGCCGGGCTTTTTCCCATGATGTTGGCGAGCACGTTCAAACGACCGCGGTGCGCCATCCCGAGGACGACCTCGTCGACGCCTTTCGTGCCCGCCTTTTCGATCGCCATATCGAGCAGTGGGATCAGGCTTTCGGCCCCTTCGAGTGAGAACCGTTTTTTGGAGACGTACTTTTTTTGGATGAACTCTTCGAACAGCACCGCATCGGAGAGCCGCCGGTAAATGCGGAGCTGCTCTTCGCGATTGAGCTTCAGATAGTTGCCGGTCCCCTCCATCTTATCCTGCAGCCAGGCCCGCACGCGGAGGCTGTCGATGTGCATGAACTGCACGCCGATGCTGCGGCAGTACGTCGATTGGAGCCAACTGATGATCTGGCGGAGCGAGCGTTTTTCGGGGCCGCCCATCCAGGTCGAGTTGACCTGCCGTTCCATATCAGCGTCGGTAAAGCCGTAGAATGCGGGATCGAGCTCCGCCGGCATCTCGTGTGGTCGTCCAAGCGGATCGATCTGTGCGGCAATGTGCCCGCGAACGCGATAGTTGCGAATGAGCTGGTCGACGCGTTCTTGCGTCGCGACCGCTTCGTGCAGTTCTCGTTTGAGTTCGCTCAGCACGTGCGGGGAGGTGCCGGCGATGACCGCGTTGGATTCGGTCCCCCCTCGACGGGCCGACGCGCTCCCCTCGGCCGACATGCCTTCGAAGTAATCACGCCAATCGGGAGAAACCGATTGCGGATCCTCCTGATAGGCCGCATACATTTGCTCGAGAAACGATAGACTTCCGGTGTTAAGCACGCTCGTTCCTTCGGCGGGCACGCGACCGTTACTCCCGTCGGAGCCAGCCGCGGCTGCTGAACTCGACTGTCCATCCTGCCCGGTCGATCCGGAGCCGGTTTTCACAAAATCTGGAGAAGACATCGGGGCGATTCAGCGGGGCTAACGGGGTTGGCTCGGCCACCGGGCGATTCAATAGCCGGATGCGTGTCGCGACGACACATGCATTCGTATCAATTTATTCTATTTAGGGAAGCTCGGGCAGGCTGAGAACGGGCCGACGGCTCAGAAATCTCGAAATAGACGTTCGGGCCGCATCGCCCGCCGACCCTCCCAAGACCGACATGAGTGACGCACAAGACCCGATCGAAATCGAAATTCAGAACGAAATCGGTCTCAAAAAGGCGGCTGCCCGACGCGAAGTGCTGGCCCGAAGAACGCGGCAGCCGAACAAAGACCCCGTCAGCCGTCAGATTCTGAACCGTGCTCTTGCGATGGCCGAATATCGCGACGCCCGAACGGTCCTGTTTTACGTCGACATCCGCAGTGAGGTCCGCACCCGCGATGTCCTGCCGATAGCATTGAAGTCACCCAAACGGATCGCCGTACCGTGGTGCCGGGACGACGGAACGCTCGCACTGTTTCATCTCCGAGACATGGCGGAGCTCAAGCCGGGCAAGTACGGAATCCTCGAACCCGATGTCGAATTGCGTTCCCGGGCGGAGCGACGAATCGATCCGCACGAGGTCGATCTCGCTTTGGTTCCCGGCGTGGCATTCACGCTCGCCGGTGATCGACTCGGCTACGGCAAGGGCTACTACGACCGGCTCTTGGCCGAGGTGAAACGGGAGTGCCATCTGATCGGCCTCGCCTTCGAGTGCCAAATCGTCCCGGATTTGCCGACCGGAGAGCACGACCGGCGGGTGCACGCGGTGCTCACCGAGGCGGGTCGGCATTCCTCATAGAATCCTGGCTTCAAATCTGTTCCCGCGGTTTCTACTGCCCGTGTCTGACTGAGTAACACAAGCCCACCGGATAGTGGATCAGTTCGCGCGGATCAGGAGTGACGGAGGGTGGCTATGGGCGGCGTTTTTACGACGCCCACAGGGAACTTGTCACTGACGCCGCCATCGTGAGACCATCGAAATCCGAGATATCGCGTTCCGGGGGCGGCGAAAGCGCCGCCCCCGGCCACCCAAGAAATAGCACAGAGTTCTTTCGAAATTGATCCGCGACCACCGACCGCGACGGTTTGACCCCTCGACCGCGGTCGACTACGATCCGCGAACCCTTACGGGACGGGTCAACCGTTCCGCGCGGCCTGCTTAAAACGGCGAAGGCACAAGGCGTTACTGTCGCATGATTTGCGACGATCGCCCGGCCGGAGCAGGTCGAGTCCCTGTGGTGCCTGCGAGGAATTTGATCAATGGCGGACCTTTCTGCGCAAGAGATTCTGGAAGCCGGCGTCCACTTCGGGCACCGCACGAGCAACTGGAATCCCAAAATGCGACCATACATTTATGGTCGCCGAAACCTGATTCATATTATCGACATCAAAGAGACCGTTCGCGGTCTGCTGCGGGCTCGTCGATATCTTCAGCAGGTCACCGAAGGCGGCGGGCAAGCCCTGTTCGTGGGCACCAAGCGACAGGCGGCCGAGCCGGTTCGCGAAGCAGCCGAAGCCTGTGGAATGCCGTATGTGACCGAGCGCTGGCTCGGCGGCACGCTGACCAACTTCCGGACGATCCGCCAGCGACTCAAGCGGCTCGAAGAACTGGAAAAGATGCAGGAAAGCGGCGAGTTCGCGACCTATTCCAAGAAGGCTCAGTCGCGGCTGATGCGGGAATATCGCAAGATTCACCGGAACCTCAACGGCATCCGCACGATGACGCGGCCGCCCGAATGCCTGGTGATCTTCGACCCGAACAAAGAGCACAACGCGGTCAACGAGGCGAACATTCTCGGGATTCGCACTGTCGCTCTGATCGATACCGATTGCGATCCGGACAAGGTTTCGCTCCCGATCCCGGGCAACGACGATAGCATCCGGTCGATCCGTTTGGTGGCCGACTTCCTGTCACAGTCGATCTCGGGCGAGAAAACGCAAGTGCCCGATAAGGATCAGGCCGAAGAGCAGGGCGATGAGCCGCGAGCGATCCCGTCGATCAAGTAGCGTTCGCGAACTTCGCGGAACTAAGGATTTCATCAAAGCAGACGCGGCGGCACAGCACCGGCGTCTCATGAGTCGAAGGAGAATGAATTATGGCCGAAATTACCGCAGCCGCGGTGCGGCAACTCCGGGAGCGCACCGACCTCCCGATGATGGAATGTAAGAAAGCCCTCGTCGCCTCCGACGGCGACGAAGAGCAGGCCATGGAGTGGCTTCGCGAGCGATCCAAGGGCAAGCTCGCCGACCGTGCCGGTAACGTCACGGCCGAGGGCCGAATCTTCCAGCACGTCGCAGACGACCTCTCGTCGGCCGCGATGGTCGAGATTCAATGCGAGTCCGAACCGGTCTCCGGGTCGGAGCATCTCGTCGGTTTCGGCGAACTCTGCTTGAAGCAGGTCGTTGAAGGCCCCGGTGCCGATACACCTGAGGAACTGCTCGGCCAGCAGGCTCCCGACGGCAGCGGCAAAACATTGCAGGAACTGTTCGACGAGATGTCGGGCAAAATCCGCGAGAAGATCGTCGTCCAAAACGTCTGCAAGCTCGAAGGTCCGGTCGCCGGTTACGTGCATCACAACCACAAGGTCGGCGTCCTCTTTCAGGCCGAAGGAGACAGCCCCGACGAGCAGGTCATGCGGGATGTCGCGATGCACATCGCCGCCCTGCGACCGAAATGCACGCACGCTGAAGATTTGCCGGAGGAAGAGGTCAAAGCCGAGCGGGAACGACTTTCCGAAGAAGCCCGCGCGACCGGCAAGCCGGAAAACATCATCGAGAAGATCGTCGATGGCCGGATGAAAGCGTTCTACGTCGAAGCCGGCGTGCTCGTCTTTCAGCCCTTCGCCAAAGACGACAGCAAGACCGTCAAGCAGGCACTCGCTGAGAAGGGCCTCAAGGCGAAGTCGTTCAAGCTGTGGACGATCGGAACCTGATTCGATTTTGCATCGCAAGACTGAACAAAGAACGGGTGAGGCCTCCGCGGTCTCACCCGTTTTTTCATTTTATCGAGACCCGCATTGTCGAACTGCCTGTTGAGACTTAAGAACCGGTGATCCGAAGAGCAAATCGTGCGTTCTTGCCGACGGATACGGCACGACTTTGAAAGAGTCTCATGAAGTTTCTGGGCAATCGATCAAAGCAAAAATCTTCGAAGTCATCTAAAGCCGGCGTCGGCTGCCTCGTGCTATTCGCGTTGCCCTTCGCCGCGGTCGGCGTGTTCATGGCTTATCGCGTCGCGACCGGGTTGTGGGACTACTCCACGATGCAATCGTGGCGCGAGACCGATGCCTGGATCACTCATCTCGAACTGGAAGAACATCGCGGGGATGATTCAACGACCTATCAGGTCGTCGCCGAATACGATTACGAGGTTCTGGGTCGCGAGTATCACGGCGACCGCGTGACGGTCTTCTCCGGTTCCGATAATGTTGGCCGTTTCCACGAAGAGTTGCACGAGCGACTAAAGCCGCATCTCAACAGCGATCAACCGACAACAGCCTATTTCGACCCGGCCGATCCAACCGCCTCCGTACTCGACCGCACGTTGCGTTGGGAGATGATCATCTTCCACCTCGCCTTCGTCGGTGCATTCGGCGGGGCCGGGTTCGGAATGATTGCGTTCGCCATCTATTCGATGTCGAGAGCCAAGCGAGAACAAGTTCTCGAAGAATCGTATCCGGACAAGCCCTGGCTGCAAAAACCGGAATGGGCCGAAGGCGTTATTCAATCGTCCAACAATGTCGCGATGTACGCCGCGCTCGTTTTCGGACTGATGTGGGAAAGCATCAGCGCGCCGATCGCGATTATGATATTTATGGACGACGATGTCCCTTGGTTCGTGCCGTTGATCATCCTCGCATTTAACGCGGTTGGGGTCGGGATTTTAGGTTTCGCCGGCTATAAATTTCTGCAATTGCGTAAGTACGGTCGTTCGGTTTTTGAAATGGCCTCAAATCCCGGCGTGATCGGCGGACGACTCGCCGGGGTGATCCTGTGCCCGGCCCGAATCAATCCGGACGACGACGCCTACCAGTTAAAACTATCCTGCGTCCGCAAACACAAGAGCGGTGACAGTACGAAGGAGACCGTTGTCTGGTCGTCTGAGAGGAGCATCACCGAAACCCTCAGCCGGGCCGATGACGAACGGACGGCGATTCCCGTTGTCTTCACAATCCCTTTTGACGAACCGCAGACCGAAGAGTTCACCGGCGGAAGTGTGAGTTGGAAGCTCTCCGCCACCGCTGAGACTCCGGGCATCGACTACCACTCCGAATTCGTAGTTCCAGTCTTTAGAACCGAAGACTCCCGAGAAGAGGTGACTGAAGATGCGGTCTTTGAAGAATCACCTGAGGCGGAGTTGCCGTTTGAAGACCTCATGCGACGCGACGGCCTGCGTGTCGAACGCAGTAACCACGAGTCACTGCACCTGATCATCCCACCGGCCAGGCATCTCGCCCCGGCACTCGGAGCGTCGTTGATGTCGCTCATCTTTACGGGAATCGGGATCGGCTTGTTGCTCTTCGGCGGAATTTTCCCCGGCTTGATCATCGGTGGGGCCACAATGCTATTTAGCCTGCTGATTGTGTGGTTCACACTCGAACTTTGGCTCAGGACATCGCGCATTCGCATTGACGGCCGTTATTGGAGCGTCCGCTCGAGCTGGAGCCTATGGCCGACCTCGCCGGTCGAGTTTGAAAGTTTCGACATCGCCCGCATTGCGATCTCGGGGAACAAGTCCTCCGTGGGCGACAAAAAACTACACACGATCGAAGCGCTCCTGAAAGACGGTCGCAAAGTGACCCTTGCACCACTGATCGGCGAGCGCCGTGTCGAACGCGCTCTGATCCAAGAGCTTGAGCGACTCAAGGACGCAGACTGAAACAGCCCGTCCGCGAGCATTGGCGAATCGCTGCCAATTGGGCCGTTTGTGAGGTCTATATCGGTTCCGCCGGTTCATCGCGCGCTACTGTGCCGGTCGTTCGTGATTCGACGATGATACGAAGGATAGCGAATGCCGCGATTCGAGCGGTTTCCCTGTCAGTAGTCGTCGATGCGATTCGAGCTGAAGAGCCGTCATCGACCGCGATGGGATCGACGCACGAACTCCGGGGAGACGGCCATGTATCGCACGCCGCTGATGGCCGCCACGGTCTTACTGCTGATCGCTGCGGTGTCATGCACGACGGTCGACGTGGCGAAGACGCGAACTGACGTCTCTGTAGAGCCGACGAACGATCGAGTCGCGAATCACCTTGCAGAAAGTCCCGCGAAATCAACGAGCGGTTTGGCGAAGATTAACATAGAGGTCGCCTCAGCAGATCAATCGAATTTCGCGCCCGAAAGCTCAGCGAGCGAAGTTTCTGAAGCCGATTCAATCCGAACAATCGCTTACGAAGACTTCAGCATCGCGGCGCTGCCTCCGAGTCCGGCCGACCGGGAATCGGATGAGTTCATTGTCGACGACCCACCGGCCTCCCGATCCGAGCATCGCTCGCTAATGCTCGATGAAGCGGAGGCGACGGCTCTCGCGTCAAACCCCACGCTGCAAATCGCGGCATGGCAAAAGCGCTCTGCGAACGGCATGGCTGTTCAGCAGGGGCTTAAGCCCAACACGCAACTCATCTATTCCGGCAACGAAATTGGGATTGATGGGGCCGCCGGGCAGCAGGGGGTCATGCTTTCACAGTTGTTCGTGACCGCCGACAAATTGGGGCTGGCCCGATCGGTCGGATCGTGGGACGCACAGGAAGCCAATTGGATTTACCAGACGCAGCGTCAACGCGTTTTGAATGACGTTCGATCCGCGTTCTATCAGGCCCTGGGCGCACAAAAACGAGTCGAGATCGCCCGACGACTCGATGCGATCTCGCTGAAAGGTCTCGAAAGCACCGATGCGATTGTGAAAGCGGGAGAAGCCGGCTTACCCGACAAACTTCAAGCCGAAACGCAACTTGCCGAAATTCAAATTCTGCTCCGCAATGCAGAAATCGATTTTGAGGCGGCGAAACGTCAGCTCGCCGGCTTCATGGGAGTCGACTCCCTCGGTGACGTCATTTTGCACGGCAGTCTCGAGGCGACGGAGTTGCCCGAGCATCAATTCGAAATTGCCTATGAACGCTTAATAGCGAACAGCCCGGAAATCCAACGGGCGTCGACGCGAATTCAACGCTCGCGGAATAACGTTGCGTTACAGGAACGCTGGGAAATTCCGAACGTCACCACGCAGGCGGGCGTTGCCTATGACGACGCCGCAGACGTGACGATCGCGAACGTGCAGGCGACCGTTATGTTGCCCTGCCACAATCGCAATCAGGGGAATATCGCCGCCGCTCAGGCAGAACTGGCGAGTAACGCATTTGAGGTCGACCGCATTCGTCGCAACCTGTCGAATCGATTGGCGGTGTCGATGCAAAACTATGACCGCGCTCGCCAGCAGGCCGAAACTTATCGGGATGTGTTAATTCCGAAAGTCGATCGCACGCTCGATCTCATCGATCAGGGCTACCGGGCGGGACAATTTAACTTCTTACGAGTACTGACCGCGAGGCAGCAATTCTTCAAGACCAACCTCGAATACGTCAACGTACTCGTGGCCGCCAACCAAGCCGCCGTGCAGATCGACGGACTCGTGCTTAGCGGGGGATTGACCGCAGTCGAGGCTCCGCAATCGCCCCAAGGACTTCGTGACTTTGTACTCGGCAATCGCTAATTAAAGAAAATTTCGTTCTAACCGAAAGAGGTCGAGAGCGAGCAATGGAGCAAGCCGCTCACGCTTGCAGTGCAGTTTGAAATTCGAATAGTGCCGTCATTAATTCAGCGGCTGAGAATTCCGTTTCGGCAGTGATTGAAATGGAGCTGCCGTCGATCCCGGCGGTCAGCTTCGAGCCCCGCAATTGAAATTCGCAGCGGTCTGCTTCCGGTGGATAATCCAAACTCTGAACGGAGCGGGGCATTTCGTTTTCGATCTTATCGATCAGTTCCGGCACCGAGATTGATTCTCTTAAGTTCATCGTGAGACGATGAAAATTCGCGCCGAATACGCCCTGGAACTTCTCTCCCAAACACAGATCAGGTTCGGCAATCTCTTCGACCGTTTCCTGCCAGCAAATGCAGCCGGACGACAGCGATGAAATCGGTGTGCAAGTAACCGAAAACGTGAAGTCCGGGGTCACGACCGATGCCGAACCTTCTATCGGGTCGAGCGTCCGGACATCCTGCCGCTTCCAGCGAAAGGCTCGGCGGCTGCGGCGGGTGACTTCTTCGATGCGGTTCTTTAAATCAGCCGCAGCGCACTCATTAAGAAATTGCCGACCGGACCGATTCCAAGTTTGCGGCACGGAGTAGTTTCGTGCGAAGCCCGACAGATCGCGGATTGAAAGTTCGCGGCTCACCGCCAAGCGAATCGTCGCGCCGTGCGATTCGGCCGAATCAACGGCTCCCGGCGGCGGCAATAATTTCGCCTTCGGATTTCCCTGATAGACGGCGGGATGCTGAATCCGTTTCGATGTGAAAGCCTCACGGAGCGATCTCTTGGTCGCCGACCGGATCGCGGAATCAAATCGCTTGGCCGTCAGCGATCCTGTGCGATCGGTTACGGAGGACAAATCGCCGACAATGGCTTCTGCGACGTGATGGCTCCAAATGCGTGCCTGCTCCACACCGCTCACGTGTGAGATCGATTGACCGTCATCGGCCACCGCAATGACCCACTTCGGCGAGAAAACGCAGATGGCGTCCGCGGTCGTCGGCAATCCGCTCAGCCCATCGGCATCGTCTGCTGCGGTAAGATCAAGAAACAGGGTGACGGGTTGATCAGAAAGCTTTCTGAGTCCCGCTGCGAGCGCAATCCAACGTCCGTCGGCCGACAGCAGTTCGATCTCGTGCTCGACCACCCGGGCGGCACCGCAGAAGTAGACGATGCCATGTTCGTTGCCATTCGCTCCAGCAGACAGTTCGCCGAATGCTTTGCAGAGTGCGTCGCCTGTTGCCTCATGGTCGATCAGCCGGGTGATCGCGATGCCGGCATCGCGGGTGCGTAACGCAGTGGCGATCGCCTCGGCCGCTCCAGACGCGTATGGCGTCCGCGGTGCCGCCTCTTTTTGGGTCTGCCCGATTCCTACGACGAGCGCTCGCATTGTCGGTTCGGTCGGGCCGGGGGAGTTGAAAGTGGTGAGTCGATGAAGTTGATCGCGATTTCTACTGCGATCGCACGCAATTCACGGTCGGAGTTGAATTCGTAATCTATGCTAGGGGAGCAAGACTTTTGAACCGTACCGTCCCGCCAAAACTGTCCCGCCAAAAACTTCATGATCGACTGGAATAGCCGACTCGACTCCGTACTCGGGGCGACATCGGAATCGAAAATCCCGCCAAATGTGAAGCTCCCAGTGCTTCCACATGCCGCGATCGAGTTCGCTCAGCGTTCGAAATCGGAAGATGTCACCGCGAAGGAATTGGGCTCGATCATCGAGTCGGACGGCGGGCTGACATGCGAATTGCTCAAGCAGGTCAACGGAGCGGCATCGGGCCTGACTCGCAAAATCGCGACCGCCGCGCAGGCGATTGCGCTGCTCGGACTGAAAACGACAAAGCTGTTCGTCCTAAGTGCGGCCGTCGACAAAGCAATGAAAACGCGAGAGTCTCGGCTGATTCACCTGAAAACGTTTTGGACCGCAAATCTCGAACGGGCGTTGTTCGCCCGCGAATTTGCGAAACTGCTGAAGGCCGATCCCGATGTCGCGTTCGCCGGCGGAATGCTTCAGGACTTTTTGCTGCCCACGCTCGCCAATGAGATGACGGATCACTATGTCGATCTGTTGGCCGCTCAGTCAAAAGCGTCGGAGCGGCGGCTCGACGAACGGGAGCGGCAGTCGCTGAAGTGGGACCATGCCGTGGCCGCCGGGCAACTGCTTCGCCAATGGGATTTTCCGGAAGAACTCGTTGCCTGCGTGGCCTATCACCACCACGGACTGCGATTGATGGCCGACAAGGAAATTGGCCGCTCCCCGGCAGCGGCGGTAGCCGTGTCCTCGTTACTTCCGGACGCGATTCGCCAATCGCCGAACGGATTGAATCAGCTCATCCAACTCGACCGGGCGTGGCCTGCGTTCGATCTCGAGGCGATCGCCGGAGTCATCGAAGATGAGCTTCAAAAAATGAACGCGCCTCGCGACACCTACGTAACGCTGGCCCGCCGACTCGAGTCCGCCATGGCGACCGCGTGAGACGCCTCGGGGTCGCCCGCCACAGTTCGTTCGCGTCCAAGAGCAGGCCCGGTAGCTGCGAACCCGATGCCTGATCACCGAGCCCGGCCTATCGAATGACGGCTGCCGGTCCGCTTTCCGATGCGGCAACGACGACGGCCGTCTCCCCGGTCGAATCGGGCGCGTCGGTGTCCCGCACTGCGAAACTGACAACGCCGGTATCGAAATGACCGCAGCGGCGACACTCCGGGTCAGCCAGTGCATCGGAGCGGATCGCGTTGCCCGCTCCGCAGGTTTCGCACTTCCATGCGAGAATCGGTCCTGTTGCCGGAATCAGGGCGTGACGAGCGATCGACCCCACGAACAGCAGCGAGGCGACGAGAGCCAACCCGCTGACAAATTTGCTCAACATGATCACGGCCTCCGGTAGTGTGGAAGACTCGACCGGAGCGGCCGAGCACCGAAGTTCACTTCATTATGAAGATTTGATTAACAAAAGGCAAATAATTGAGAAACCTCAATTGTTGATGCGAACGCTGTGCCGCCGAAATGCCTGCCGATGCAGTCCTCTCATAACATCCCTGAAGTGTTGCGCTTACGACTTGGAAACTTGCGTAGGAGGCGGGCCGCTGCCGAATTTCGCGCGCTCGGAATGCAATCAACCTGCACGCAAGTCGCTCACAAATTGATCAGTGGGGCCACGACGCGGGCGAAGCGTAAACTCTTCTGATTGTAATAGTTACAACGATTCGCCTGCGTCGGCTGTGAGCGTCCAGTCGGAGACGCCGTATCGCTCGCCGCAGTGCAGGCACCGCGGATAGTACGTGTATGCAGCGTCCGAGACGTTCGAACACGAGCAGGCGGGGCATTGCCAATTGATCAGACAGACGGGGCTGAGATTGAAACTCGCCCGGGTCAGCGTGCCGAGGCCGAACAGAGCGGCAATCAGGCATCCGAAAGCAAACAACTTGGCCACGGTTCGCTCCTTCGTTCCGCAGTGACTTGGGACCTGTCCCCTGGGTTTGCCATCCTGGCAACCCTGTGTGGGTTCGTTGCAGGTCCGCGTAAGCGCTACGCGGTGTGTCGACGAAGAACGTCTTCCGGCGTCAAGTTGTAGTGAGTCTGGCTGTAGGCTTCAGTTTCCGTCAGAAGTAGAATCGTTCGCCGGCACGCGGCACGTAACAGATGTGTCGATATTAAAAATCGGCGAACTTGGCAAGATCAATTGAGGATGAATCAGCAAGATTCGATGTTTCGCGCCGAAACCTATTTGGAAGCGCTTTGAGCGGTTCTCCATCCTACGCAAATGGGCGATTCGACGCTCGCCCCCGCCTTCGATCGCCACATCGGTTAAATTCCGCTTAAGAATTTCGCGACACGGGTTCGTGAAAACACGTTGGCCACCAGTTCTTCATAGGTTCTGAACGAACGGTGGCAAGCCGGTCCTCATCGGCAGATCTACCTCACTCTTGTATTCCGCGATTGGAACACTTGGCTCAGCATCAAGTGGGGCGCCCCCCGAATAGCAGCATTACGTCATTCGTGGCGGAGGGCTTCGATGGGATCAAGGCGACTCGCGTTACGGGCGGGCCAGACGCCAAACACGACGCCGATGCCGACCGAAATCAGAAACGCGACCGGCAGGCTCCAAGGCGCGACCACCGGTGTCATTTGCGTAAACAGACGTGCAAATTCGTTCGTGCCCGCCGCTGATTCTTCCAGCACGAAGGCTTGAAGGAACGATCTGAGGCTACCGAATGCGAAAGGCGTTAAGAGACCAAAAATTATCCCGATGACTCCCCCCGAACCGGACAGCACGATCGTTTCGGTCAGAAATTGCCTGAGAATATCGGACTGTTTCGCGCCGAGCGCTCGACGAATTCCGATCTCGCGGGTTCGCTCTGTCACGGTCGCGAGCATGATGTTCATGATGCCGATGCCACCAACGATTAAGCTGATCGCGGCGATCGAGCCGAGCACGACATTGAAGATTTGCCGAATCTGATCGGCCTGCTTGAGCAGTTCAAGCGGCACAACGACTGAATAGTCTTTTGACCGTGCGTGCGTATAAGCGAGTGTCTCGCGGACGACCTCGGCCGTGGGAACGACATCGTCGCGGTGACGCACCTTTAGGGTGATTTGATTTAGTTCAATCTCTTCGGCGGAGCGGGAACCGGCACTGCGTTTATAGATGAAGTCGCCGACGCGCGCCTGAAACGTCCGGACCGGGATATAGACATCGGCCGAATAGCTCTGCCCGGCCAAAGACCCACCGACCGCGGCCGTCGCTTCACGAGGCTTCGTGACGCCGACGATGCGATACAGGTTCTCGCCGACACGGACCACCTTATTAATCGGGTCTTGCGCGACGTAGAGTTTTCCGGCCACGTCGTGGGCGATCACGGCCACGTTGACCATGAGGTCATTGTCGGAATCGGTCAGAAAACGCCCCTGCGAGATCTGAAGGTTATTGAGCTGACGATAGGCCGGAGTGCAGCCGACGAGCCGTCCGTTGATCACTTTCGTGCCATGGCGAAACTCCTGAGCGGCTTCCCGGATCGGAGCCGCTTCCAAGAGGTTGGGCAGTGTCTCGCGCAGAATCCGATAGTCGTCTCGCGTCAGCCCGTACGCGAGAACGCGCGACGTATTCGATGCGCCCGCGTCTTCCGGTGGCTTCACGCTGCGGACGATGACGTTCGTCGCACCAAGTGCGAGCACCTGCCGCTGCGCTTCGCGGCTCGCGCCCTCGCCGATCGCCAACATCGCGATCACGCTGAACACACCGAACACGATACCCAGCACCGTCAACCCGCTGCGCAATTTGTGCAGCAGGATGCTCTTTATAGCCAGACGGATGGTGCGGAGGAAACTCACGTTCTTAGCTCTCTGTATTCAGCGATCGGCTCTTAGCTATCAGCTATCGGCGACCGGCGATCGGCTTTCGGCTTTCGGCAATCGGCTATCGGCTAATGAATTGGTTACGGCTCTCGTACTCTCTCCGTGCCGACAACGTTTCGCTCCACGTGAATCAATTTAGAATAGCTCTCACCGCTTGGTAGAAGAATGCTGACAGCTGACAGCCGAAAGCTAACAGCTACCCTTTAAACAATCCCTCACCGGCGACGACGCCGTCTTTCATGTGAATCTGTCGCTTAGCTCGCTCGGCGACCGCGTCTTCGTGGGTCACCATAATAATGGTGCGGCCTTCGGCGTTTAGTTGTTCGAGCAATCGCAAAATGTCTTCCTCGGTCGCGGAGTCGAGGTTCCCCGTCGGTTCATCGGCGAGGATGATCTCGGGATCGTTGACCAGAGCACGTGCGATCGCCACGCGTTGCTGCTGACCGCCGGAAAGTTGGAACGGGCGGTGGTCGAGTCGCTGAGACAGCCCGACGCGTCCGGCGAGATCGATGATCCGGTCGTGGTCATCCGGAGTGACTTTGCCGCCAGACCGATACGTCAATGGGAGTTCGATATTTTCAACGACGGTATACTGCGGAATTAAATTATAGGACTGAAAGATAAACCCGATGTGGTCGTTTCGAATCGCGGAGAGTTCGTCGTCGGTTAAGAGCGAAACATCGGTGCCGCCGAGGTAATAGTGACCGGAGGTCGCCCGGTCGAGCGCCCCAAGTAGATTTAAGAGAGTACTTTTCCCGCTACCGGACGTACCCATGATGGCGACAAAATCGCCACGCGGAAATTCGAGCGTCACGCCTCGCAGCGCGTGGACCTTGACCTCGCCGAGATCGTACGTCTTTTCGAGTTGGACAACTTCGGCTGCATTCTCGGTCGTGACGAAATCGGCTGTCCCGGTCACGACTTCTTCTCCGCAGGCTCAGACTTCGATCGTTTGCCGGCAGGCGACGACTTGTCGGTATTGGCGGCCGCGGCACCCTCGGTTTTTACTTCCTGCCGCGGGCCAGCGCGCGTTCGGATTTCTGAGGGTACGTCGGCACTTTTTTGCCGCTCGACATCGGCGTTCCGCTCTTCGTCAAGCAGTTGCGAAGCGGTTTCGCGTGCGGCGACGGCGAGTTCGCTGATTTCGTCGGCGAACTGCGTTCGAGGATTCAGGATGACCCGTTCGCCCGCCTCGATCCCTTGAAGGATTTCAATTTTCGAATCGTTGACCGCCCCGACTTCAACCCCCTGGCGGACCGGGCCATCCGGCCCCAGCCGATAGATGATGTGCTCGGGACCGATGGCGACGACCGATTGCATCGGAACTTGCAAGACGTCGTCGCGTGCTTCGACGATGATCTCGACTTCGACGCTGAGCCGGGCCTTGAGTTCGACCTCCGGCGGGACTGAGGACGGATCGAGTCCGATTTCAACCTCATACTCTTTGAGGTCAGGCCGATACCAACTCGCCGCTACCGGGACACTGGAGACGTTCGTCACCGTGCCGCGAAACACATATTCGGGAAAGGCGTCGATGCGAATATCGACCGGCAGATCCTTGCTGATCAGCGTGATCATCGATTCGTGGACCCGGGCATCGACTTTCATTCGCGTGAGGTCGGGAATTTTGCAGATGATCTGTCGTTCGCGGACGGTGGTTCCCTCGCCCATTAGTTCCGAATTACTGCGATAATTTCGTTCTTGGCTGTAGACGACTTCTCCCCGCTGCGGGGCTCGCATGACGCTGGCCTCAAGTTGACGCCGAAAGTTCGCCAGTTGTTCCTGCTCAACCTCAAGCTTTAACTCGTTCGCTTCGAACTCGGCCTTAAATTGAGCGATAGCGGCCCGGGCCTGTCGTTTGACGCGGTCGAGTTCGCGGATTGATTCGGCCGCGACTTCGTCGAGTTCCTTAACCGATCGCTCGTACTCGAAATCTTCGAGAACCCGCTGCTTTTCGTCGGCTGTCTCAAGTTCGTTCTCGGCCTTGAGGACCGCAATGCGGGCGGCCTCGACTTCGCTTTGGCTCTTATAGCCTTTTCGCGACAGCCGCTTGGTGAATTCGTAGACTTCGGTCGCGCGGGTGAGTTCCTCTTGAGCGATCTGACTTTCCCCTTCCACCTCGCGCAACGACTGCAGGTATTCCCCTTCTTTATATTTTCGCAGGTCAAGCTGGGCTAACTCATAGGCGAGGTTCGCAGCCGCGAAATCGCTTTCGTTCTGCCGCTTTTGGATCTCGAGGTCTTCCTGCGATTTGGTCAGGTCTGCCTCGGCCTGCGTGACTTTGATCTGCTGTTCTTTTTCGCGTTCCCGCAGCCCGGCGACGTCGAGTTCGCACACGATGTCGCCCTCTTCGACCGGCGTCCCCTCAGGCACGATCGAAAGGATGACGGTTGAGCCTTCGACTTCGCTTCTCAACACGGAACTGTTGAGGCTGTCGAGCGTACCTTGTTCGCGAACGGTAATTCGGAACGGCTTCCGCTCGGCGGCAGCGGTCAGAAATTTTGTGTTGTCCACTCCGGACGACCATGCCGAAAGTGATGGGTTCGTCGGAAGATAATCGCGCCCCGTAAATGCCGCCGCGCCGAGCAGGGCGATTGCGAAGGTCCAAATTGCGGCGTGACGGATGCGACGCCCTGATCTGTGCTCAGCGGAATCAGTTTCCCCGGTCGAGCCGCTTCTCAAGCCCGAATGTGTCGGGGAAGAGGGGTTTCGGGCCGCCGGTTGTTCTCTGTTCGGGAGATTTCGCGATCCGATCGCGCTCGACGCGGAGCGTTGCGGTGTCGGGGGCGTTTCGACGGGAAGGCTGCTCATAACTGACGGACCGGATTGAGTCGCCGATGGGGGGCGATGTTTGTGTTGCGGCGCGCTGCACCGTATTCCACTCCGATTCGCCCTTGCGGGAATCCTCGAATCGAAGGACCGGCCGAAGGGCCGAGATGCCGCGGTCGTCGTCTTCGGCAGGTAGTTCCGGACCGGGGAGGGGTGCCGGCGGAGCCGACTCTGTTACAGGAGGGTCCGGAATGCGGAGTCCGTTCTGATAGAAAGGATCGGTCCATAACCCGCGTTCGTCAACCTGTAACGTGCCCATTGCGGAGTAGATATTCAGTCTTGCAGTCTCATACGACACCCAAATGCCGATCAAATCGTTTTGCGCACTTAACAAGTTTGATAATGCGTTCAGGATGTCCAGACCGCTCGACGGATTTTCGCCCGGCGGCGGGCTGACCAATTCGACCGTCAAATCGTACTGCAGCGCCGCGACCCGCAGTGCGTCACGTGCAACTTCGAAGTTCCGTTGAAACACCTCAATCTGCCGCCAGTTCTGGCGAATATCGGCGATTACGGAATCTGTCAACGAGATCGTGTTGCGCCGCTCCCGCTGTGCGGCGATCAGGGACGCGCGATAGTCGTTCCGCTCGTCGATCTGATCCAACGGTGTGACGAATTCGAGACCCGCCCGGAAGGTGCTATCGTCCGCCCGGAAATCGAACGGGTTATTTCCCCGGTTCTGCGACAACGGCCGGGTACGCACATCACCTTCGACGACGACGTTGACGACCCCTTTGAGCGCATTGGCAGTCAATTCCACCTGACGCCGTGCATCGACAGCCAATGCCCGTTGGTTCATCAGGTCGAACCGATTGGCCAGACCCAGCCCCAGCGACTCTTCGAGCGGGATGTCGTAAGGCACGAGTTCGATCAACTCCGTGCGGAAACCGGCCTGTGCGGCTTGAAGATTTCGTGACACCTTGAGCAGTCGGTCGAGCGCGGTGCGGACTTCGCCATAGATCTGCACGTATTGCTCGTTGGTGCGAGGTTCATCGAAGTCAATGCCCCGGAGCGCTTCCACTTCGACAGACGCTAGCTCGAGCTGCGAATTCGCCTCGTCGAACAACGTGCGGTCACCGGCGACGTTTTCTTCGACCCGCCGACGACTCGCCTCGTCCGGCAGGCTTTCTAACCGGGCTGGAAGTAGTTCCAGCACTTCTTCCATATCCGCGGAAACCAGTTCGATCCCGCTTTGGCGAACGAGTCCCCTGAGCCGGACAAGATCGCTGATCGACCGACGCAGACGCTCCGGCTCAGGAATGTCCGGGTCGATCGTGCGATAGAAATCGAAGAAACCCATGATTTGCGTTTCGACATCGGCCAACTCGTTATCGATTAATTCGAACGTCTTGAGCAGCGAATCATCGAGTGTGAGGTAGATTTCGGGCGGAAGTCCGAGTTGGATTTTGAATTGATCGAAATCGTCTTGCAACGACCTTCGTGCCGAACGCAAACGGTTGAGGTTGGACAATAACGACGATTCCAACTGCGCTACGGCGAGGACATCCTGCTCGAGCGTGTCGGCCTTCAGCACGTCAAGCTGCTGTTCGAGCCGACGAATATTGCCTTCGAGGTTTACGATTGTCTGCTTCTGGGCGAGCAATTGCAGATAACCGCCCCCCGGTCCTCCGGAGACGGTATCGACGAAGAACGTCTGTCGGAACCGGGCCAGATCGCGGGCGGAATAGAGGACGTTTCGCTCTGCCTGCGTGAGCGATTCGAGCACGACTTTGCGCCCCGCTCCCAATAGCAGCGGCTGTACGACGGAGTAGGAGAGGGCCGAGAACGTCTGCTCCTGATCGCCGGCGCCGAACAGCCAAAGGGTGTTGTTCGCCAGTTCGATGATCCACTGCCCACCCGCCGGCAAAAGCTGACTGACTCCGGCCCGGTTGTTCATCGCAACGCGGTCACGCCCCGGTTCGGGTGGCGAGACAAAGTCGATATCTCCCGACGGCGTTCCGCCGAAACCGAGAAAGCGGACATCGAATTGAAATCGTTCGAACGACAGGGCCAATGCGGTCAGATACAGGTCCTCAATCACCGACTGATAATTGCGGTTGTTCATGTAAGAGAGTTCGATCGCATCAGCGAGCGTGATCTCCCGCAGCGCCGGCAGATCGGGGTTCGCCTGCGTCAGGTCGAGACCGCCCTCCGGCGCAATCGCATTGTACGATTCGGGATCGAGCATTCCCGGTTCAACGAACGTCTCTGCCCGGGGGGTCGTTTCTTCGATCCGCGGCGGGAGAATCGGGTCAATATCGTCGAATCGCTGATCCTCTGTTGGAAGTCGTTCAATCGAGGGCGCGGGGAGCGGTAGTGTGAACTCTTCAGCGCTCGCGCCGTCATCGACCGTCTGCCCTCGCTCATCGTAGGGGTCTTCGGTATTGAACCCGCCGTCAAACTCATCATCGGACATTACGGCAGGGGCCGGTGGCGCGGCGGCGGACTCAGCGGCGACCTGTTCGAACCCCCCCGAGGACGCAGCCAACGACTCGACCCAGAACGGGTTCTCACCGTCGACCGACATTCCGATTTTGTTCCAATACTTCGACTGTTTGATTTCGCCGAAATCGCCGACCCGCTCCATGTAAATATGGGCGGCCTCATCGTCAGGTGGCGTCGGCCCGAAATCAGGGTCGTAGGGATCGAAGTTTCGACTGCGCGGGTCCGGTGTGACGTCAATGCGCGGAGGCGTCCAACGCGGATCGAGGGTCGTCTTCTCCTGAATGAGCGCGTACGACTCTTTGTCGGCATTGCGGCGCCAATAACTGCGTGAACAGCCGGAGACCGCGATCGCCGCGGAAGCGATCAGCAACATGACAATCGAAGTCAGTCGGCCGGGCGGCAAGCGTCGACCCATTGGAGGTCTCCCGGTGTGCGAAGCCTATTGGAGTTGACCAATCGCGGCTTACGGAAACGCCCCTCGTCCGGAGGCCGAACGAAGGGCGTGTTTCGAGATCGGATGACGCGGCGAACGAGTCCCGAACGATCAGGCCGCGTTGCTGCTGCGGGAATCGACGCCCGATTCGGCTCGTTCCAGTCCCGAGTTGAGTTCGGCCATCAGATCGGCAAGCTTCGTGCGTTCCTCTTCGGTCAGCCCTTCGCACAGCAGCCGGGCTTCTCGCTCATACTTGACGGAGGCGTCTTCGAGAAGCCGTCGACCGTCTTCGGTGAGCATCAAGACCCGCTTGCGGCGGTCCGCTTTCGAACGCAGGCGATAAAGCAACTGCGATGTCCGCATCCGCTCGACGAGCGTGCTGATACTCGATTCACATTGACCGAGCTTCGACGCCAAATGTGCCTGGGTGCAGCCGTGAGGGGCCGCTTCGCGAATGATCTTCAAAGCGACGAACCGTGCGTCCGAAAGCCCGAGCTCAGAGAAGCGGTTGTCGAGCAGCCCGCGGAGGCGATGGCCGACTCGCAGCAGTGTTTCGATCAAGCTGCTCGGGGCATCGGGTGCAGCCGGAACGGTCGCTTCCGGTGTAATCCGCCCGGCGATGTGCGACTCGGCGTACGCTTCTTCGGACGAATCGGCATTCAACGGATGTCCCGAGGCGGTCGGCTGCGACGGCTCCGGAGTGATGTGTTGTTGCGGAAAGGGATAGGTCGGAACCGTCGGCGTTGAGGCCGGCGTTTCCGGCCGAGCACCGTATGACGAGTGACCGGTCGGCCTTGGTTCTTGTGACGGACCGGCGTGCGGTGTCGGTGTCGGTTCCGCCGTATTCGGCGAAGACGCGGTCCGTGAGTCAGTCGGCGTCGGCCCGAACGGATACGTGCTCTGCTCCGGTTCGGATCGGTACGGTCTCGACTCTGCGGCGGACGGGTCGGTCATCAAACGTCTCCACTTCATTACGGCTCGTCACAGTCGGGTGTCGTCGCTGCGACAACCCCTCTTCCCGACTGTTTATTCGGCTGACGAGAGTTCGCGCCTGAAGCGATATTGCCGATTTCCCCGGATTTAACGGTGAAGTAATTTGGGGGACTTTGAACGATTACCGCTCGGTGGTCATCTCGGAACCACCTCTAGCGAGGCGAATCGACCAAGCACATTTGAGAAAATCGGTGCCGAGTGAGTCGGACGACCCGATAGGCGTACCGCAAAAACAGCAGAGCGCAACGAAGAAGGCGGGCCGAATTCGACCCGCCTTCGCATCATCACGCTATTGAAAATTTTACAAGGAGTTCAAAAGCGATTCGCGAATGAGAACCGCGCGGTTGCGCTCCCGTCGTGTCGTCAGAATTACTTCTTAGCGGACTTCTTCTTGGCCGCCTTCTTTTTAACGGTCTTCTTCGGAGCTTCCGGCGGATCCATTTCAATGATCTTCGCTTCGGGTGCGTTCTTCTGCAGTGAAGCGATTCCCTTCATGCAGTCTTTCTTTTCCTTGTAGCCTTCGCCCGAACTGGCGATTTGCCGGCCGTTGCTGGCCTTCAGCCGCCAACGGAACTCACCTTTTTTGTCCGAGAATACTTCAAATTTTCCAGCAGGCATCGTGCGGTCTCCCCCAAAAAGACCTCCGTGATAGTGCACCCGCGCGGGCGCTGATCGGCATAGCCTACTGAGGCCCGATCTATAGACCAACTGCTATGGCAGTCATTTGAAGCATTCCATTCAGAAAATAACGAAGCAAGATGCGTCGGGAGAGAATTCCGAACGACCGTGGAGCACTGCCAACTCTATCTGGCGATCACGTTGTCGGCAGTGATAGAATTCAATCCGTCGACGCGATCAGGAGAAGCCGATGTCTGCTACCGCCGCTACCGACTTCAGCGCCGAACTCGACGCCGACCTGGAGACCGCCTTGAGCGAAGGAAGCCTCTTTCTCGACGGCAAGGGCCGCGTGCATGAAACATTGAAACGGATTGCGACGCGGTTGGATGAGTTGAAGATCGACTATGCCGTCATCGGTGGGATGGCTCTGTTTTACCACGGGTATCGACGCTTTACCGAGGATGTCGACCTGCTCGTGACGAAAGAGGATCGACGACGAATCCACGAGGCACTTAGGGGCCGCGGATACTTGCCACCCTTCGAAATGAGTAAGCATCTTCGCGACACCCACACAAAAGTTAAAATTGAATTCATTACGAGTGGCGACTATCCAGGCGACGGTAAGCCGAAGCCGGTTGTCTTTCCCACCCCTTCTTCGGTCTCCGAAAAACGGGGCGATCTGCAGGTTGTGTCTCTGCCGAGGCTGATCGAGTTGAAGTTGGCTTCAGGAATTTCGGCTGCGGGCCGCATGCGTGACTTGGCCGACGTGCAGGAACTAATCCGATACCTGAAACTCGACCGAACATTGGCCGAAGCCCTTGATCCATACGTCCGAGCGAAATTTCTCGAACTGTGGGACGGCTATCACTCCGTGCCTGACGACGAAAGAGAAATCCGCTAACGCCCCCGCACGTTGCCCCACCATTCGACGTGCAGCCGTGGTGAGAATTGATAGCCTCGCACCGCCGCGGCTTCGATAAGCCAGTCGCTGCGATCGGCGAGTTCGTCTTCCGACCGAGCCTGCGGCATCAAATAGACGTGCTCCCTCTTAGCGCTCGGGTGCTGCGTCAACCAATGTTCGACGTCGTCGAGATCGGTCGGTTGATCGACAACGAACTTCAATTGGTACCCGTAGTCGGAAATGAAGCGTGTAATTACGTCGGGCCGGTTGCGGATTCGATCGTGCCGGTCCGACCAGCGCCGCCGCAGCTTTGCGTCTTGTTCGACCGGACGATCTCGATGCGGGTTCGAGTTTTCCAGCTTCGGGCTGATTGACATCAGGTCGGCTGCGACGTCTCGATCAACCGTCCCGGCGGTCTCGATTGTGATGTGTCGACCGGCTTCGCTCAGGGCTTTCGTCAGTGGGACGACATCAGGCTGCAACAGCGGTTCGCCGCCGGTGACGACAACGTGCTCGCACTCAAATGAGAGGGCTTTGTCCAACACGGATTGCCACTCTTCGTGCCACCCTTCGGGGTTCCACGACGTGTAAGGCGTATCGCAAAACCAGCAGCGAAGGTTGCAGCCGCTCGTGCGAACGAACACGGAAGGCGTCCCCGCGAGGCCGCCTTCACCTTGTATCGAATGGAAGATTTCGGAGACGAACATATCAGCGGTCAATCGACGTACGGCGTCGGATCGGGGACGCCGGCGCTCTCGAAGCCTCGCCGTCGAAGGATACACGAATCACAATGTCCGCAGGCGCGCCCTGTTTTGTCCGGGTCGTAGCAACTGTGCGTCAGCGAGAAATCGACCCCCAATGCCACGCCCTCGCGGATGATCTCCGCTTTCGTCAGTTCGATCAGCGGAGTGTGGATATTCCAGTGGGCCGATCCTTCGACGCCTGACTTCGTAGCGAGGTTCGCCGTTTGCTCAAACGCCTGAATGAACTCCGTTCGGCAGTCGGGGTAGCCGCTATAATCGACGGCGTTGACACCAATAAAGATGTCGGACGCGTCGAGCGACTCGGCCCATCCGAGGGCTAATGATAAGAAAACGGTATTGCGAGCCGGGACGTAGGTGATCGGGATGCCTGCCTCCATCTCGTCATCGGCGCGGTCTTTCGGCACATCGATATCGGCAGTCAGTGCTGAGCCGCCGAACGCACGGAGGTCGAGCGACAGCGTGACATGTCGCGATGCCCCCATTGACCGGCAGACTTTCTCGGCCGCTTCAAGTTCAAAGCGGTGTCGCTGCCCGTAATCGAACGACAGAGCAAAGACATCGAAGCCGGCTTGTTTCGCCATCGCCAGCACGGTCGCCGAATCGAGCCCGCCACTGACCAGCACGACGGCGCGGTGACCGTTCATCGAGCCCGGTTCAAATTTCTCGTCTGCCATGCTCATCTGCCATCACTGCTCAATAATCTAAAACTGACATTCAATGCCGAAAGACGAAGTGCGAGCGCCGCAGTGTATCGCCGTCACCGGGATTCGGGTTGAGGCGATTGGGGCGGACAACTAGAACGCCGCGGATTCAATGGTCACCCCGACCCGCATCGACCATTGAGTTACCCGTTTGACCCACACCGGAGGAGGCTCCCCGTGCGCCCTCTCGGCCCCGCCGTTTGCTGCGCTGTCCTGATTCTGACCACCTGCGTATCGGGCTGCAATCAGCTCAATGCGTGGGCGCTCAACGAATCGGGCAAAGCCCATTATTCGTCCGGCAATTATATTGCCGCGCGCGATGAATTCCGTCGCGCCGCCGTGGACGATCCCGCGAACGTCGATTATCTGCACAACGTTGCTTCCGCCAGCCAAAAGCTTGGCGACAAGTCCGGAGCCGAAGCCTTTTACCGACAGGCTTTGTCAAAGGACCCGAAGCATCAGCCATCGTATCACGGACTCGCGTCGACGCTGGCGGACCAGGGTCGAATGAACGAAGCGGTTGATTTGGTCCATTCATGGCGATCGGCCGACCCGTCGTCACCGCAGCCGCTGATCGAAATGGCTTGGCTGCAACAGCAGATGGGCGACATCACCGGGGCCGAGGCAACGCTGCGCCAGGCAGTCGCAATCCGCCCGAATCATCCGATCGCGTTGGCACAGCTCGGGGGTTTGTACGAAGACACCGGCAGGCCCGCACAAGCGGCCTCGCTCTATCGACAATCGTTGGCGTATGACTGGAATCAGCCCGCCGTGATGGCCCGCCTGAACGGGGTCAAAACGGGCGTCTCCTCACAAATGGCCTCGAGCCGACCCGTGCAGTATGTCACGGCCCCACCGGCGACTTGGAACGCGCTCAACGGAACGGGGGCTGGAAAAGCAGTCGAGAATTTGCCCCCGCCGGCCACTCCGAGCGGCCCGATCGCCGACCGCCCCGAAATCACGCCGACTGGCGGAACGTTTAACGGAGGCGCGTACCAAGTTCCGCCTACGAATCCCGAGGCGCCCCGCCAGATGTTCGGCCCCGGTCTCGAGTTCGGACCGACGGTTGTCCCGTTCGAAAATGGTAGCGCCGCCCCGATCCGTCGATAGCGGCACCGGCAAACCGCCTTGCGAATGCGGCTGACCACCGAAGTTTCGGGCGAGAACGACGCACCGGTGGTCGGGTTGCTTCTCTCTTTGCCGAAGTCCCTTTATCCTGTCGATATTGGCGATCCGAAGCGCGAGCGAACCGCGCGCCCCGATCGACCGTTCGATGCGTTCTCGACTGAATTTGGACTGAGGGATCGAAATGCCCCGCGTGCTGATTAGTGACAAACTCTCTCCCGCCGGAATCGAAATTCTGGAGAAGACCCCGGGCATTGAGGTCGTCGTCAATACGGACCTCTCGCCCGAGCAGGTTCGCGAAGAGTTGAAAAACTTCGACGGCATCATCATTCGCAGCGGGACGAAGCTGACCGCCGAAGTCCTCGATGGACAGCCCCGGCTTAAAGCGGTCGCCCGGGCCGGTGTGGGTGTCGACAATGTCGATCTGCCGACGGCGACCCGTCAGGGCATCGTCGTGATGAACACCCCGGCGGGGAATACGATCAGCACGGCGGAGCAAACCCTCGCGCTGATGTACGCGATGAGCCGCAACACGGTTCCCGCAGCCACGACGATGAAAGGCGGCGGCTGGGACCGCAAGAAGTTCACCGGCTCGCAAATGGCGGGCAAGACGCTCGGAATTATCGGATTGGGCCGGATCGGCCTTGCGGTGGCGAAGCGAGCCATCGCGATGGAAATGAACGTGATCGGCTACGATCCGTTCCTCACGGCAGAAAAGGCCGCCGAGCATGGGATCGAATTCTGCTCCAACGTCGCGGACCTCGTGCCGCAGGCTGACTACATCACGGTCCACACGCCGCTGACCGACGAGACCCGCGGCTTGATCGATGCCGAAATGCTTGAGAAAGCCAAGCCGGGCGTCCGGCTGGTCAACTGCGCTCGTGGTGGAATCATCGATGAAGATGCTCTCGCCGATGCCCTGGAGAGCGGCAAGGTCGCCGCCGCGGCGCTTGACGTGTTTACGTCGGAACCGCCGCCGGAAGACTTCCGATTACGCACCATCGACAATGCTCTGTTGACGCCTCACTTAGGGGCCTCAACCGACGAAGCGCAGGAACTGGTTGCCTTGGAAGCGGCCGAACTGATGGTCGGCTATCTCACCCGCGGCGAGATTCGGCAAGCGGTCAATACCGCGGCGGTCTCCGGCGCGGAGATGGCGGACACGAAGGTGTACCTCGAACTGGGCTACCGCCTCGGATTGCTGATCGCCCAACTCAACAAGGGCCGCAATATGAAGCGGGCCACGCTGACATATCGCGGCGAAGCCGCGTCCAAGAAGTACAAGCTGATCACAAGCGCATTCGCCTGCGGTTTGCTCAAGGATGCCCTGCAGGACCCGGTCAATATCGTCAATGCCGACATGCTCGCGCGGGAACGCGGCATCGAGTTGGTCGAGACGAGCCGCAAAGACCCGGGTGACTTCGCGACCCGCGTCGGCGTGACCGTTGAAACCGATCAGGGCGAGTTGAGCGCCGATGGTACGATGCTCGGTCGCCAGTACCTGCGATTGATCCGGCTCGGTGACTTTACGCTCGATTCGTTTCTCGACGGGACATTGCTGATTTATCACCACCGAGACGTACCGGGGCTGATCGGGTTCGTTGGCTCCGTCCTCGGCAAGCACGATGTCAACATCGCTAATATGTCGCTGGGTCGGAAACAGGCAACGCCGGGCGGTGACAGTGTTGCGATCCTGAATGTCGACAGCGCACCGCCGGCCGAAGCGGTCAAGGAGATCGGCGAACATGCCGAAGTGACCGGCGTCCAAGTCGTTAAGCTCCCGCCTCACGGCGAAGAAATTCCCGGAGTAACCAGTTGATTTGTGCCGACGTACAGAATTTTTGACCCAAATCTTGTGTCGACGCGTACAATCGGGTACGCCATTGTTCAGATACGTTCACCCCCTATCCCGCGGCGAAGTCGTCGTGCGGTCCGCCCAACGCACTTTCATCGGATTGATTGATGACAGTTCGCCGTCACGGTTTCACGCTTGTCGAATTACTCGTGGTGATCGCTATCATCGCACTCTTGGTCTCTTTGCTGCTCCCGGCAGTGATGAGTGCGAGAGAATCTGCCCGCAAGACGCAGTGCCAGAACAACATTCGCCAAATCGCCTTGGCCCATCACCAGTATGTGGGTTCCTGGAATGTCTTCCCGCCGGGTTGGGTCGAAAACTTATTCCCTGTGGATGACGGCTCCGGCAGCGCGATGGTCCAGATGGTCGCACCGTTTCAGGTCGCGACATTCGGCGAGCCGGTGATGTATCAAGCCCAGCCGGTGGTGTTACAGAGCCCCTCAGACACGCGAAACCGGGATGTCTCACAATTTTGGGGCTGGCACGCATCGATCCTGCCCGAGATGGGTCAGCAGAACACCCAGAACCTGATCAATTACGCGATCCCCTACTACCAGGACCGCTTCACTGCTTCAAACCGGCAAGCCATGCGCTTCAAAATGGAGAGCTATGTCTGCCCGAGCGCCGCTCTGTCGATGTCTCCGATTGCGCCGAACGATTTCGGCTATTCGAACTATATCGGAAGCGCCGGCCAACGAATTAACGACGTCGATGGCGACGGTAACCCCGATTACGAAGGGGGCATTTTCGGTCAGAACAGCGCGACGCAGTTCCGGGACATCAGTGACGGTGAAACCAATACCGTGCTGCTGGCCGAATCACTCGTCGGATTCTGGGGAGACGGTTACAACTGCTGCGGAAGCTTTTCGCAAGGCGGCGGATCTCAGATCACGTATCCGGGCTCGGGACAGACGGCATTCAGCTTCGGCTCCTGGCACCAGAACGTGATCATTGTCGCCCTGGGCGATGCTTCGGTACGCCCGATGAACGTGAACATGGATCGAAACGTCTGGCGGCGACTGCTCGTTCGCAACGACGGCGAACAGGTCCAGTTCTAAAGGCCATTGCCTCCTGAAGTCGGCTATTCCCAACAGACCTGGGATACCAAAATCCTATTCTGACCGAAGCTCACGCTCGATCCTGGCTTCGTCGTA
Source organism: Stratiformator vulcanicus (assembly GCF_007744515.1). Classification (NCBI taxonomy): domain Bacteria; kingdom Pseudomonadati; phylum Planctomycetota; class Planctomycetia; order Planctomycetales; family Planctomycetaceae; genus Stratiformator; species Stratiformator vulcanicus. Next base: position 644,805 of record NZ_CP036268.1, on the reverse strand, counting down.
CTCGACTCTGACGAGGTAGAGACCCTCGGCTGACGCGGTGGCGCCGGCCAGCGCCCGATCGCCTGAGGCGATGAGTCGGCTGACATGATCCGGGCCCTGCTTTCCGATCCCGACGTCGACCAGGGTCCCGGCAATCGCCCGGACCATATTGTAGAGGAAGCCGTTGCCGGTGACCTCGATCGCCAAGAGCATCGGCTCGAGATCGGCGGGCCGCGATTGATCGTCAAGGTCGGAGGTCTGCCAGATATCAGCCATCGGCAGCCGGGCCACGCGACAGCGGTAGATCGTCCGCACCGTATCGGAGCGTGGCGAGCCCTGTGTTTCAAAGCACCGGAAGTCATGCGTCCCTTCGAGTAGCGCAGCCGCCTCGCTCATTTGCTCAGCGTCGACCCGTCGGCGTTCCTGCCATGCGCGACAACGCAATAGCGGGTGTCGGCTTCGCGATAAGTAGATGAGATAGCGATACGTTTTTCGCTCCGCCCAATACGAGGAGTGGAAGGCGAGCGGCACCTGATCGGCCGCGAGTACGCTGATGTCATCGGGCAGATGCTGATTGAGTCCCGGCTGAAACGCCTTTAATGGCAGCGTTCCGGCAAAGCGAAAGTTGGCCACTTGGCCGATCGCGTGTACCCCGGCATCGGTGCGACCGGAGGAGAAGACCGACACCCGCTCGCCGGCTAACTCGAAGACCGCCGTCTCAACAGCCTGCTGAATCGTCGGCTGATCGGGCTGCACCTGCCACCCGGCGTAGTTGGTGCCATCGTAGGCGAGGCGAATGCGGATGTTTCGCACGGCATCAACCGGCAGTCGCATCTGCGAGACTGGCCCCGGATGCGTTCTGAATCAGTACCGTCGGTTGCAAGGCTTCATCCGGAATGGGAAGCGCATTCTCACGCAGCATTTCGACGTGATCTCTCATTCCATGGCGAGCCCGATAGAGACAGTCCTCAATTGAATGTCCCACGCCGGTAAAGCCTTCCAGATCTGGGGAATAAAAGCTGAAAAACTCCGGGTCGATCGTTGCTTCGACGATCAGGCTGTAGGGCAAATTCAGCATCGTATTCTTCCGATATTCTTCTCTATTTCAGTCCGGCCGCTTTGAGAATCGCATTGCATGTGCCGGTTGGCACCTGCTTAGAGCCATGATAGTCGACCCGAATCAGCTTTTCCCAATCCTCTTTGCCATAGTATCGCACGGACCCTTTTTCTTTGACGATTCGAAAGCCTTCTCGCTCCAGCATTCGGACGAGTTCGTTGAACGACATGGTTCGCACTTCCCTTATGAGTCAAGCCGCTCGCGCCATCGACCGATCTGCTCCGTCACGGGCTCCTTTCCCCCTGAGCCGTAGCTCACCAGGGCTGCCATTGCGTTCTTTGTCCCGAGCACCTTCCGCACATCTTCGTCAATGAGATCGCAGGCGGACTGCAGTTGCTCGAGCGAGAGGTCGCTCAGTGTGCAGCCGCGATTCTCGCATTCGGCGACGAGTTTGCCGACGGTCTCGTGCCCGGTCCGCATCGGCACGCCCTTTTTGATGAGGTACTCCATGAGTGCGGTCGCGTCCAGGAAGCCCTCTTCGAGCCGGGCGGCGATCGCGTCGCGATTGAGCGCCGCGCCGGAGATCATTCCGGGCATCAATTCCAGGCAGGCCGCGATCGTATCGTAGGCATCGAAAAGGGCGATCTTGTCTTCTTGCAGATCGCGGTTGTAGGCCATCGGCAGGCCCTTGAGCAGCACCAGCATTTGCGGGACGGCTGCGATCACGCGGGCCGTCTTGCCGCGGATGAGTTCGAGCACATCGGGATTCCGCTTCTGCGGCATGATACTGCTGCCGGTCGTGTAGGACTCCGGTAGCGAGAGGAACCCGAATTCGGTGCTGAACCACAGAATCCATTCTTCGGCCAGTCCTGACAGATGGACCGCGATGAGAGACAAGTTCTGCACGAACTCGATCTGGTAATCGCGATCACTGGAAACGTCCAGACTGTTCGCCGCCGGTTCGCTGAACCCGAGCAATTCAGCGGTTTGGTGACGATCGATCGGCAGGCTTGAACCGGCCAACGCGGCAGCCCCGAGGGGTGAGAGATTGACCCGCTTGCGACCGTCGGCAAGGCGTTCCCGGTCACGCTGAAACTTCTCGCAATAGGCAAGCCAATAATGAGGGGCAAGCACAGGCATCGCCCGCTGCAGATGCGTGTAGCCCGGCAGGATGACATCTTGATCGCCCTCGCAACGTTCGACGAACGCCCGCTGCACGTCCGCCAGCAACCCGTCAATACGATCGATCGCCTCGCGGACGAACAGCTTCATATCGGTGGCAACCTGATCGTTTCGGCTGCGCCCCGTATGCAGTTTACGGCCGACATCACCGAGTCGGTCGATCAGGGCCCGCTCAATGTGCATGTGGATGTCCTCGAGCGACGCGGAGAAGGGCATCTCCCCCCGTTCGATTTCACCCAAGATCTCGTCGAGCGCCCCGCAGATCTGGTCCCGCTCTTCGTTCGAGATTAGGCCGACCTCAGCGAGCATTGTCGCGTGTGCCTGTGATCCCTGGACGTCATACGGGGCTAGCCGGGCGTCGAAACTGATGGATTCCGTAAACATCTCCACCTGCGCGTCGCTCTCGCCGGAAAATCTTCCACCCCATGCCTTTGCAGCCATTTTGCTCTCCTGATTCGGTCGCCCAGAGTATGCGATTGCGGAGCCGACGTGGCAACGACGCAACAAATCCTTGCGAACGGTCGGGGGGACTCGCTAACGTGGGACGACTGGGTCAACGAGGTTGAGCTGGCGGATTCGAGGGGTCGAGTACGCTGCTCTTGTGAGGGGGAGATTGAAGTGTTGGGTCAAATTGCGCAACCGGTCCGGCTGCGAGAAGTCGCTGCCGCACTTGTGATTGCGATTGCGATGCCGTGGATGTCGACATTTTCGTTGGCCGCCGAGTCGAACGCGGAAAACTCTTTTTCGGGGATCGCGATCACTCCGGGGCCGCGAGCCGATCTGATGCCGTTGCAGGTTGATCAGAGCGAGCCGCTCCGCGTTGCTTACGCGGACGGGACAGCCGAAGACGGGCTCGTTCCGCCCCCTTCCGATCCGGAACCGTCTTATTCGAGTTTTGGTTGCGGAGGCGGAGCGTGCGGTATTGATTACGAAACCGCCTATCGCAGCGTGCGGTTCCGTCGATCGGAGTACCTCGCCAACCCTTCTTACCGTCACGAAGCGGCAATGGAGATCATGTTCGGCCAGTTGCGGCCAATGACGATCAACAAGCACGTTGAGTCTGTCGCTCCGTCGACCGTCGCCGAAGTTCCCGCCTATGTGCCGCCGTTCGTGTATGACCGCTATCAAGGGCTGCGACCGACATTCATGGGACCTGTTCCCGCCTTCGCAGGACCACTCGGACCGTATCGACTCGACGGGTCGAGCCGTCCGGTGTTGCCGATTCGGCCATTCTGAACTCGGCCGATCACCTCTATTCACTCCGTTCCGCGAAACGGCTTCGCAAACGGCCCGAAATCGGGTCGTTCGCATTGAATCCGCAGACTAGAGAGTCTGCGTTGAGGTTTTCGGCGGCCGATAGAGGGTTAAAGGCAACGCAGCTTGCCCTGTTTTCACATGGGGCACGTTCGAGGAACGGTGCCGCCGGGCCGGTCAAACGCAACACGTTGACACCCTCGACCGACCGACACTAGAGTCCGGACCGGACAGCGGAATACCGCTGCCAAACCCAGCAAAATGCCGGTCCGGATTGATGAACCCCTTCGCCCGCACAATTTTCAGTTTCGCCGCCGGCATTTTTATGCTGTGGGCTGCGAATGCGATTGCCAGCGACGGGCCATCACTCGGCCTTCCCATTAAGTCCGAGTCATCCGGCGAAGCCTCCCGGCGGCATCCGACCGCATTCTTCGTGACCCCGGGCGTCATGCAGCGTTTTCGGACCGGTCAGGTACGTGCGGGCCTCGGGGGCGTGCCTTCAGTGAAGACCGCGGATCCTGCGGTTAGCGAAGATTCAGAATCGCAGACTCAGGATATCGAGGGGGTGTTACAAACCCCGCCCGATGAAACGAAGATCGAGAAACGCGATTGGCAGTATCTCGTGATTCATCATACCGCGACCGTCCGAGGCAGTGTCGCTACGATCGATGCCGCGCACCGTCGTCGGGTCGACTCGGATGGCAACCCTTGGCGTGGTATCGGCTATCACTTCGTGATCGGCAACGGGCGCGGCGAGGACGACGGAGAAGTACTGCCGACCTTTCGCTGGAAAGAGCAACTCGCCGGAGCCCACGCCGGAAGCAAGAAGTTCAATAACCTCGGAATCGGCATCGCGCTGGTCGGCAACTTCGAGCAGGAACTTCCGACCGAGCGGCAGACGTCGGCGCTGCGAAAATTGATCGCCGAACTCGTCGACGAATTCGATATTCCGCCCTCGGCGGTCATGACTCACGGACAGATTCGCGCCACGAAGTGCCCCGGACGCTTCTTCGACCTGCGCGACGTGATGCCTGCGAAAGCCTCCCCGTAAGCAATTTGGAACCCACCCATGAATGATCGCCGCTACAACTGGTCGACGGATACGTCCGACTCGCTGGCTAAATTGCTCGGCACGGCGACTTCCAACATCTTTGATCTGTGGCTCGATCGCGCGGGGTATCCCGTCGAAACGGCGACTGGTGCCGATGCCGCTAACAGCACGCTGAGCCCAACGGGTCGTCGGACCGAACTGTGGGTGCCCGAGGGATATGAGAATCGATACGCGTATCCGCTCTTAGTCTGGTTTCATGACGACGAACAATCGGAACGGATCGTTCATCAGGTGATGCCGACGCTGAGCGATCGGAACTATCTCGGACTCGGATTGCGCGGAGATTTCATCTCGGGCAACGGTTTCTCCTGGAGCTCCAACGTCAACGACCGTGAGCGGCTTAAAGATGATACGCTCGAGATCGCACGCAACATGAGGCGGGAGTATCACGTACACAGCGAGCGGGTCTTTCTCGCCGGGATCGGCAGCGGTGCCGACGTCGCGCTGGAAGTCTTCCTCTCACGACCCGAAGCCTACGGCGGCGTCGCGGCGTTCAACGGCTCGTTCCGCACGTTTTCAAATGAAGCGGTCGGGGGGCTGTCACTTGAAGACCACCGGATTCTGCTTGCCCGCTCAGGCGTCACGAACCTTGCGTCGATTGCGACGATGGCGTCCGTCTCGCGAAAGCTGTCGGAACGCGGAGCCGACGTCCATATCGAGACCTTCGCTTCAGAGGAAGGGTCCGGGCTTTCTGGCGAAGCCCTCTCGGGCCTGAACCACTGGCTGATGGGTGGTATTTTCTCGGCGGTGTAAATGGCCATCGTGCGCCGGGAAAACAAGCCGCACTTCCTGAGAAGTGCGGACCGAACACGGGGCGAGGCGGCAAAGTGTTCTCGCGATGTGTCCCCACGCTCGATCCGCGGCTCGCAGGAGCCTCGGCTTATTAGAAATGCGATGCACTACGGGGCTGAGTCGGTTTCTTCGTTTTCATCCACGGTGTCCTGCGGGTAGATCAGTACGCGGTCGTGGATCAGCAGGATCAAATCGTTTCGACCATCGCCCGTGACATCGGCGATCAGCGTTTCGCGCGGTTCGAGTTCGAAGCCGGTTTCGTTGCGAAAGCTCTTTTCCTGATAGAGCTGCCAATGGAGTGCGCTGCGGGGCCCGGTTTCCGGGTCGTAGTCGAGCAGTTCCACAACGTGTGAGCGGCCATCAAGCAGCACGACGTCGGCGAAGCCATCGTGATTGAGATCACCGGCAACCGAATCGAGCAAGAACGTCTGCTCGACCTTCGTCTCGAACACGGCAAGCTGGTCGAGCATCGGGGTCGATTGTCCCGAGTACAGGACGGCGATTCGCCCCCGACCGAACAGCACGAGGTCGTCGCGACGGTCCGAATCAAGATCGGCCACATGGCACGACACATAATTGAGCCGACCGGTTTCGATCTCCCGCCAAGGGCGAAACAGGCTGCCCTCGCGCCGGAGCACGCGCAATTTGTTGACGCCCGAATCGATCAGCACGACCTCGCGCTCTCCGTCCGCATCGAGGTCGATCGAAGTTGCGCCGACAATCCGCGCGTTCGATTCACCCGCGTTGTATTGATCGACGACTCGCCAACGCGACTGATCGCTCAACGTCAGACTGCGGGCGAAGTTTTCCCGAGCGGCGAGGACGGCCGGTCGATCGCCGATCTCGCCGAAGGAAATTCCACCCGGTGTCGTCGCACCCAACCCAAGCCCGGCCGATTCGTCGATTTTGCTTAGTTGACCGTCAGCTTCCGTCAAAAACGTCTCGGCAGCTCGGCCGCGTCCGGGAAAGAACAAGAAGTCGAGTCGATCGTCGCCGTTGAGATCGCGGGCAAACATGCGATCGGGTTCACCGGTCAGCTTCAAACCGTCGGTAATCGGCTCACGGGTCCAGCCGGTCAGGCTCTTGGCGAACAGGGCGAGATCATATCCCTCTTTGCGATAATCTTCGGGCTTGAGCAATGCGACGAACTTGCCGTCGGAGGCGTCGATCGCCAAGGCGGTCGGCTCATCGCCATCTCCATCGGCCAGTCGGATCGGTTGCGGAAACGTAAGGCGACCGTCGACATATTTGCTGATCGCCACCGCGCCCTCTTTGGCACTCAGGACAACGACGTCGTCGGAACCGTCCCGATCGAAGTCGGAGCAACTGACCTGTTCGACGCCGAGCAGCCCGGGAAAGGTCGACCCCAAATCGAGCCCGCCCGAAGCTTTCTGCAGGAAGACGATCATCTGAGCCGCCTCCGGATCGGTCACAATGACGTCGGTGCGTCCGTCGCCGTTGAAGTCGCCGAAGCCGATGCCCCGATTGATCCGGGCATTCTGGTCCCCGAAGCCGTACCGGATCAGCGTATCGGCCTTTGCCGGGCCTGCGGCGGTGTCACGTTCGCCGGGGCGGAGTTTCCATGCCGACCAACGGCCCGTCGAAGAGTCGATCGTCATGACCTCAGAGCCGCCGGTTTGGTCGAGATCAGCCAAGGTAACGGAACGCGGTTCCTGGACGTCGTAGCGAATCTCCGGGCCGAGTTCACCGTCAAGGTTTTGCAGTCGGAAGCATAAGAATTTTTCATCGCCGTCAGATGCGGTGTAGCAGAGATCGATGAGCTCGTCGCCGTTCAAGTCGGCGGCCTGAGCCAGTCCGAGATCATCAGCGGTATTGAGTAGTTCCGTCGGTGATTCCAGACCGCCTTTTTCGTCGACTCCAATGACGAACGTCTTCTGCTTACCGATCACGCACGATTCGTCGCGGCCGTCATTGTCAAAATCGCCTGTGGCGAGAATCAGGCCCGCAGCGGGAAGATCGGGAAGTCGAATCGTCAGCGAATCGCTGAATCGTTCGACCGGCGTGTTCGCCTCTGGCTTGGCGAGGTGCATGACGAGACGATCGGGAGAGCCGACGTAGGCAATGTCGGCGTGACCGTCGGCATTGAAGTCTCCGGTCGCGAGCGAAATGACCTCGCGATCGACCGGCAGCTTGACGTGTTCGAATAACGATGAGGGGGAGAATTCGTTGACGCCGCGCGAGACCGAAGTCTCTTGATCGGCTTTCTCCGGGTCTCGCTGTCTCAACAGGTCAAGTCGATTATTGCTGTTGTCGGCCAGCAACAGATCAATTCGCCCGTCGCCGTCGAGATCGGCCGCGCGGAGGTCACTCGATCGCTCGGTCAAAATGACCGGCTCAATGGCACCGAACCCGTAGTGCCCGGCGAGCCGGTTCTCTTCAGCCGGGACGACACCGGCCAGTCCAAGCGTGATCGCCGCAACGAGCGAACCTTGCGCCACGCGGAGGGGACTATCGAAATGCATCAAGGACGAACTCATGAAGGTGACCGCTGCTTTCGACTGGAGACCGCATCTGCGGAAATCCATGGGCGACCGGTCGTATTCGAGCGATCGCGAAAATTCTTGTAACAGCCTCGCCGCATTCCCGCTCACTGAGTGTGCGGGCCTTAATACTCCCGACAAAACGTCGGGGGAGCAATTATGGAAGGATGTAGAGACGATGTCGACGGAATTGGAAGTTCAGCCACAACGCACGGAATTCGACAGCTCAAAGTTCGATAGCGCAAAGGCAGACGCCTTTGCCGAGCGAATGGTCGATTGGCTCAACGGGGGCGCGCTGGCGCTGATGATCTCGGTCGGCCACCGCACCGGCCTGTTCGACGCGCTACGCGGAAAGGCTGCGTTGACGAGCAGCGAGCTAGCGTCCGCGGCCGGACTCAATGAGCGGTACGTGCGAGAGTGGCTTGGTGCGATGGCGACGGGCGGAATCGTCGAATTTGATGACGAGTTGACGGAGCTGCCGACCACAAACGCCGACGTTCGCTATCGGCTGCCCGATGAGCACGCGGCTGTTCTGACCCGAGCCGCCGGGGCCGACAATCTCGCGGTCACAGCTCAATTCTTGCCCATCCTCGCAGCCGTCGAGGACAGCATTGTGCATTGCTTTCACCAAGGAGGAGGCGTGCCGTATTCGTCCTATCCTCGCTTTCACGAAGTGATGGCCGAAGAGAGTGCGAACTCCGTTGTCGGTGCCTTGGGGCAGCACATTCTGCCGCTAGTCGATGGTTTGACCGAACAGTTCGAACGCGGGATCAGCGTGCTCGACGTCGGATGCGGGCGCGGACTGGCGATGCTGGCTTTGGCCGAACGTTACCCGCGAAGCACCTTCATCGGCTTTGACTTAAGCGATGCAGCCGTCGCTGCTGCGAATTTGCAGGCGAGTTCGTCCGGGCTGAGGAATGTTCGCTTTGAAATGCGTGACCTGAGTGACTTTCACAACGATGCCGCAGTCGACCGTCGACGATTCAACCTCGTCACGGCGTTCGACGCGATCCACGATCAAGCGCGGCCCGATCACGTTCTGATCGGCATTCAAAAGTCTTTGGCACCGGGCGGGCGATTCCTCATGCAGGATATTCGTGGGTCGAGCTGCGTGCATTGCAACACGGAGCACCCGATCGCGCCATTCCTCTACACGATCTCGTGCCTGCACTGCATGACGGTTTCGCTCGCCCAAGGCGGGATGGGGCTCGGGGCAATGTGGGGGCGGGAGAAGGCGCTCGAAATGCTCCATGAAGCCGGTTTCACCAAGGTGACCGTTCATGAACTTCCGCACGATATTCAGAACTACTTTTACACGGCCGAACAATAAGCAGGGGCATCGTGAATCGACGAGAGATTGAGCCGTCCTGAGCATCGTTATTGCTTGGCAAACCGATTCGAATAGAAGCGATTTCAATACCAGCCAGAGGCGCAAGCCGATGGTCGATCAAACGGCGATTTTCCCGACGGCTTGCGCCTCGGGCTGGTATGACACAAAAATTAAACGGCTTCTATTTGTCCGGGAGTGAAGGCGGAGGCGAGTCCTTACTCTCAGCGTAAACGACATATCGATCGGTTCTCGCAAGCACGGTCTTGCCGATGGGAGGATCGCGTTCCACGGGGAGTGCCGCGAAGACCAACTTGTCCTCTCGAGTGTTGACAACCTCCTCGGCCGTCAATACGGGACGGTCGAGGAGGTACTGCAGTTGAATCACTTCGCGCCAAGGTAGTCCTCGGCTGACAAGCAACGTCTGATCGTCTGACGGGTGCTCGATCTGATCCATCAGACGCTCAAGTTCCTGCATGGATTGCGTCAGTTCGATGCGTTGCGGGACATCCCGGGCGATCCAATGACCGAACCCGATCGCGAGATGCAGCACCGCGCATCCCACGAGAACCGGGACGCGATATCTTGGGATCAACAACCACAGGATGTCGCTACGAGCCCAACAGGCCGCAAGCAGGCCGATCATCGGGAGCATAAACCGACCACCACCATCGAACGGCCAAATCAGATGCAGCGCGAGATACGGCGGCAGAGTCCAAGCGAAAACATCACCGCGACGAGCGAGCGACCACCATCCTTGGGACAAGCAAAACGCCCAGACCAAATAAAAACACAGAAGCGGAAAGCCCCACCATTGGCTCGGGTCGTTATCAGCCTTGAAGAGACCGGGGATCAACATCTGCCAAATTTCTTGAGAGCGCCACGTGATTCCGTCGGCCACTGCCGTCGCGAATCTGCCCGGAGAAGTCACGGTGTCGATTAAGTATTCTGCGTACGACTTACGAACTTCACCCGGCTGCGATCGCTCGTAAGCCATGACCCCGAGTTCCGCACCGACCGCCGCGAGAACGAGGCAAAATGATGCGGCAACCGGCCCCCAAAGTCGGGCCCGCCGGGTATCACCCTCCGACACGTTGCCCGAGTTTCGATTGCGACGCAGCATCGGCCTCAGACCGTCGAAATAGGCAACGGCAAACGCAATGCCCGCAACACAGATCGCTCCCGCAGGCCGAATCAAAACGAGGGCCGCTGCAAGAGTTACCGCCACGGCCCATATCCAGATATCGCCTGCACCCCGCTGCCTCCTCGCCGTCGCGACGACGTTAACCAAGGCCATCAGCACGAACATGAACGCGATTTCGCTCAGGAAATGCTGCCAGCCGATCTTGAGCATTACGGACGAACCGACCAGCAGCGTGACCGGACCGGCCAGATCGGGCAGCATTCGTTTCGCCCAACGAAAAGTCTGATGCAGAAAACCGACGAACAATCCCCAATGCACTAATGAGATGAGCAGAAAGGGGAACTCGCTCGTCAGAAAACAGGGGGCGATTACAAGCGGATAGCCGGGGTTGTAAAAGAGCCGCTGACTGCCGAGATTCGCCGCCGGCCCGCCCTCCGCGATCGAGCGGGCGATCGACAGATAGCACAGGGCGTCATTCGTGGGCTGAAACGTCCAACTGAGCTCGATTAAGCCGAACAACGCCGGGATTCCTACGACGATCCAACTGTTCGAGATCAGTTTTTGGAACCGCGATCGGGGCTCACTTGGAGCATCTGAACCAGCCGCATCATCGGTGGTCTCGGGCACGCTCATTGTTGGAGGCTTGATTCAGGAACTGCCCGCAGAGGTCAACCATTACCGCTCTTGTCCCAGTTCGAACCGTTTCGGCTTTCGTGGCCCTTAGACGCTCGGGAACAATCCAGTCGCGTGCAACGTGAGGATATAGGCAATGATCTCGACAATTTGCACGATCATGATCATTCCGCCGAGCTTGAGGAACTCCGGCCAGCCAACGGTGACGCCCCCTTCTTTCTTCAAGGTGTAGAGCGCGATCACGCAACTGATCGAACCGATCGGCGTGCCGTTGCCACCCAGGTTGCAAGCCAGGATCAGCGTCCACCACAGCGGCTCGTCCGGAATCGGAGGTTTGCCATCGCCCGATTCTGAATTCTCTGTTTCGGCGTCGGCGTCGGCGTCGGCCTCAGTTTCAGACTCCGGATCGGTGTCCGTCGCTTCCTTTTCGAGGATCGCCCCTTTGAGGAATAAATCATCCCCTTCTTCAGGCGAGATCTGCTGCACGATCGGGATCAGTGTCGCGGCGACGGGAATGTTGTCGACGATCGCGCTGGCAAAGGCGGCGAAGATTGTCAGCAGCGGCACGAGGAGATAGACGTTCCCACCCGAAATCGCGACGACCTGCTTCGCCAGCCATGAGAGAGCCCCCGTCGCCTTCACACACCCGATGACGAGAAACAGCCCGAGGAAGAACAGGATCACGGTCCAGTTGACTTTATTGATCGTGTCTTCGACCGATTTTCCGGCGAAGAACAGCGCCGCGGTGCCACCCGCCATCGCGACGAAATCGACGCCGATCCCGAAGGCGTTTGCACTGGCGAAGCCGACGACCGTCGCGGTGAGAATGATTCCGCTGCGAACGAGCACCCAGCGATCGTCGACCATTGCCCAAGGGTCGAACTCCTGAATCTTCGCATCGAGTGCGGCAATCTCTTCGGGAGTTTGCGTCCACGCGATTTCATTGCGGAACGCGAACCGGAGCAGGCCGAGCGCCGTCAACATGCTGATGACGGCGAAGGGGAGTGAAACTTCCAGAAATTGAATGTAGGGAATGTTAGCCGCAGTCCCGATCATGATGTTCGGCAGGCCGCTGGCGAATGTCGCGATCGCACCACTGTTTGCGCAAATCGCGACCGACAGCAGGAACGGCTTCGGGTTGTAGTCGAGCGAGCGGCAGATCACGAACACGAGCGAGCCAAGGATAAGCATCGCCGGCACGATCGTGAGGACGGCCACGAAGACGAACGTCAAACCGCAGATCGCGAAATACAGCGTCGAAGCTTTCCCCCCCGTGGCGCGAACGATCCGCATCGCGAGCAGATGGAACAGACCGCTTCGGCCGATCACGTCGACCAAAATCCCCGTCCCGACGATCACGCCGAAAATATTGAGGTCGTGCTCCAGTATCTTGTAGATTTGCTCGTACTCGAACAGGCCGAGAAAAATCGCGAGCAACACCAGCAGGGCCGCTCCCGCCAGCGCCGCGACGGTCTTGTGCAGTTGATCGACGGCGACACCGACATAGGTGAACAACATCCCGATCGCGAAGGTCAGCATCACCCAAGGCTGACCGACGAGCGAAGAGGTCGCCGCTTCGGTGGCGGCGGCTTCGGCGGCGAACAGGTACAGCATCATTTCTCTTTTCCGGCGAAATGTCGGATGGAGTGCAGAAGTTACAGATGATTCTGCCTAGAATCTACTTACGCGCTTGGCTGCTTCGATCGAAATCTGTCACGACCATCATCATTGCCTCAGTCGATGCCCCACGACATTGACTCGGACCATCGGATGAACGCCCCTTTGTCGACCTCCGGGCCTGCTCGGTCCAGCCGCGGCGTTGGAATGCGTCGTCTGGAGGACGCGTCGATCGAACAGACGGCCGAGTTCGAGACCTTCATTCGCGAGCTATTACACGATCTGAGAGCTCCGGTCCGCAGTGTTCTAGGCTTTTCCGACGCACTGCTGGCCGATCACGGCAGTTCTCTTAATCCGGCGGCAGCCGATTACGTCACCCGAATGATCGCCGCGGCGGAGCGGATGGAGCGCTCCCTGGCAGCCGTCCGGGAATTTATTGAAGCCGCGCGGATCAATCCGAAGTTAGAGCCGGTCGATTGCGAAACCATCGTTCGGGATGCGGTCTCGCGTTTCTGCGTAGCCGAAGAGGTCGACCCCGATCAGATTGTTATCGAATCCCAATCCGTTGTGGTCATCGCAGACCGCAGAACCCTCTCGGCGGCGCTGCGTCCGCTGCTGCGAAATGCGGTTCATTTCGTTGCGGCGGAGAAAGTCGCGCGAATCCGAATTCATTTTCAGAAACGTGACGATGTCGTCCGAATTTGCGTCGATGACGGCGGAATCGGGATTCCGGATGAAGAAGCGGCCCGCATTTTTGAACCATTCGAACGGCTCCATGGCGAAGAGCATTTTGCCGGTTCAGGACTCGGACTGGCAACCAGCCGCCGCGCGATCGGCCAGCTAGGCGGGGCGGCCGGCTACGAATCGATCTCGGGAGGCAGTCGATTCTGGCTTGAACTCCAGATTGCCGATGGACATGATTTTTCTCGCTCTGAGATGAGATCGACATCGGAATCTGCAACGATCGCTTCCGAAGATGAGTCGGCGGGGTCCACCGCCAACGAGACGGACCGAGGCGTTTGATTTATGCAAGGACCAGCATCGATTTTACTGATCGACGATCAGGACGACGAGGCATTGCTTGTCAGAAGAGCTATTGCCGATACCGGATACACCGGTGAACTGTCCGCCGTGCAATCGGTCATGTCTGCACGCAAATATTTGGAGAGTGATGCCGGGCCATTCATCAAATTGGTCTTGCTCGACCTGAAGTTCCCGGGTCCCTCGGGATTTGATTTTTTGAAGTGGCGCGGAGAGTCCTCGTTTAGCAACCGAATCCCCACCGTTGTACTCTCGAATTCGGACAGTCAAACCGATATCTGCCAAGCATACGATCTCGGGGCGAACTCTTACTTGAACAAGCCCGTTTCATTCACGGAATTCAAAGACCTGATTGCCGCAGCGATCAGCTACTGGATCGACGTGAACGAATTGCCTAATGACAACGGCTTCGGCGAATTATGACTGTGCCCCTACGGCTTCTCTTGATCGACGACGACCGGCACGATCGCGAACTGACGATCCGAGTGCTGCGCGACGAATTCGAGCCGATCGAAATCACCGAAGTCAGCAGCGAGTCGCAATTTAAGGCGGTGCTTCAGGAACTCCACTTCGATGCCGTCATTACCGACTATCAATTACGCTGGAACGATGGCCTCTCCGTGCTTCGAGAAATACTTTCTCGAAAGTCGGACATGCCGGTCGTCATGTTTACCGGATCGGGTACCGAGGCGATTTGTGCGGAGGCCATGAAATCGGGCCTGAGCGATTACATCGTAAAGGACCGTCGGCACTTCGTGCGTTTGCCGGCGGCGATCAATGCCGCGATCCATCGCGTCCATGTCGAAAGAGAGCTTCATAAGAGCCGTCAGCGCTCCAGTGAGCAGGACGAAGAGCTGCGGCAAATCAACGAATCTCTCGAACGACAGGTCGCCGAGAGAACTCGGATCGCCGAAGAACGAGCCACCCAACTGCGGACACTTGCCGGGGAACTGACCCGGGCGGAAGAACGGGAGCGCCGGCGACTGGCTCAAATGCTGCATGATGACCTTCAGCAATTGCTGGTCGGTGCTCGAATTCGTTTGGCGACATTGCCAAATGACCCCAATCCCGAGCAGTTCGGCGCAATTTTGACCGAGATCGATTCGCTGTTGGATGAATCGATCAAGGTCTCTCGCGACTTGACGCTCAAGTTCAGCCCGCCGGTTCTGTACGACGCGGGACTTGGTCCGGCGCTGGAATGGGTCGGCCGGCAAATGGCCAGTAAATATGGCCTGAATGTCACGGTCGACTATGATGATTCAGCGCAACCGACGGCGGAAGACACCTCGGTATTGCTCTATCAGGCCGTCCGCGAATTGCTCTTCAATGTCCGTAAACATTCCGGTGCGGTCGAGGCACGCGTGTCACTTGAGAACGGAAACAACGACCAAACCGTACTGACGGTTCGCGACAGCGGGCGTGGATTCTTAATCGGTGATGAGGCGAAAACCGACGACACGTCCGGCGGCGGGTTTGGCTTATTCAGCATTCGAGAGCGACTGGAGTTGATCGGCGGCCGGATGGAGCTCGAAAGCGAGCCCGATGTCGGCACGACCGTTCGACTCTTCGCACCCAAACAGCCGACCAATGGGCATGCGAGCTTCACCCCGGACGTCGAGGAGAGCCGCGGCATCCCTCAAGCGACCGAGTCGACGCGGAGCGAGACGAAGCCTCAGACCGTCTCCCTGCTCGATACGAGCGAAATTAGGATTCTTCTCGCCGATGACCATCGCGTGATGCGGGCCAGTTTGGCGGGGTTGTTAGAACGTGAGCCGATCTTTGACATCGTTGGAGAGGCGACCGACGGGAAGGAAGCGGTCGAACTCGCCAGGCAAGTCCGGCCCGACGTGGTCGTGATGGATATCTCCATGCCGGAGGTCGACGGAATCGAAGCGACGCGGATCCTCAAGGGCGAACTCCCCGAACTCATTGTCATCGGGCTCTCGATGCACGAAAAAGACGACATGCAGGCTTCCATGCTGGCGGCCGGAGCGACCGACTACGTCACCAAAGACGGCCCCCCCGAGAACCTCACCAATGCGATCAAGTTGGCAGTCGATGGGCGGCGAAGTCAAAATTAATGCGGCACAGTTCGGCCTCAAATTCTTCAAAATTTTATCAGATTTGGAATTTTTTGGATAAGCTCTGCCGCTCTCATTCGAACGGGGGTTCGGTCAGGAAAGCCCCCTATCGTAACAATGACGATCAAGCTGAGGCCGAAGTGAAATCACCCTCAATCGATCCTGTCACTAGCCAATAACGGGCGTTCGCCACCTCACCTAATATGATTCGCTGATAACCGCCTTCGGACTGTTGGGAACTGGGTCCCCAAGTCTGCGGCGTGTTGTGGAGCGACTTGGCACGGATTGTCAGATGCGTGTTCTCGTTGTCGATGACGTGTTCGCAAATCGTTTGCTCGTTGAAACGTTACTCAGCGAACATGCGCACGAAATCACTTGCGCCGATTCCGGCGAGGCGGCACTGGCCGAATTCGAGTCCAAGGAATTTGACGTCGTGCTCCTTGATGTCAATCTTCCTGACATCTCCGGCAGGGACGTCGCCCGAAAGGTGAGGTCAACTTTCGAATCGGAGGGACGACCATGTCCGCGGTTGATCGCCTTTACCGGGACAGTCGAGTTTGACAGCGACCTTCAGCAGGTATTTGAAGCGGTGCTGACGAAGCCGTTCCGCATCGAAGATTTGTTCGCCCTTATCGACGGACGGAACACACAGCCGACTGAACCGGAGGCAACGACAGACGGGCCGGCCGAATTAGAGACGTACGATCCGCACCCCGCGTTGAGCGTGTTCAGCAAACCGGACCGAGCATCTCAATTCGTGGGGTGGTTCATCGAGGATACAGAGAAACTGCTATCCGACTTGCGGTCCGCGATTGCCGCCTCGAACCGCAAGGCGGCCAAGGGCGCCGCACACGCTCTTAAAGGTCTGGGTGCTTCGGCGAAGGCGGAATCAGCCACTGCGATCGCCCGGCAGCTTGAGGTTTGCCTCGACACCGAGGGCGATAATCCGGAAGACTGCGATAAAACGGACCGCCTTTTGCGTGAGGTCATCCGACAGTTTGAGTTCGTCGGGAGCCGCCTGCGTGCCGCTGTCGACCCGGATGTTCGGTCGGCTGGCGACCGGACCGGCTGATCGGCGGTCAATCGCGCGTTCCTTGAAACGGTGTCGAAGCAGAATGACTCGACGATGAGCATTCGCTAAACTGATGCCTCCTGACGAAATTCGGCAGAAGTTGCCCGCGGGTGGGGCGGATGCTCCCCGCGTTCACTGAAAAGATGAAATACCAATGCGGAAACGACGAATCATGATTGTGGACGACCATCCGGTCGTCCGGCAGGGCTTGGCAATTCTGATCAACCAACAGCCCGACCTCGAAGTATGCGCTGAAGCCGCATCCGTCGGTGAGGCGTTCAAACGATACACGGAAGCGGTTCCGGACCTCGCCATTATCGACCTGTCGCTCAAAGACGGCAGCGGCATTGAACTGATTAAAGAGATTCGAGCTCGCAATGATCAGGCCAAAATGCTCGTGACCTCAATGCACGACGAATCACTGTTCGCCGAACGCGTTCTGCGAGCCGGGGCGAAAGGTTATGTGAGCAAGCAGGAGGCAACGTCCGACATTATCGATGCCTGCCGGCAGGTTCTCGACGGCCGCGTCTACCTTAGCTCGACAATGTCCGACCAGATGCTCAATCGGATCGTCTCCGGCAGTGAAAGCGGCAACGAATCGATCGTCGATTCCCTGTCCGATCGCGAGCTCGAAGTTTTTGAAATGATCGGCCGCGGCATCACCACCCGGCAGATCGCGGCGAAGTTGGAACTGAGTCCGAAGACGGTCGAGACGTACCGTGAGAACATCAAAGCCAAACTGAATCTCCCCAACGGCGCCGCTCTCACCCGACATGCCGTTCAATGGCTGCTCGAAAGCACGTGAGCAACGAATAGGGCCGGCTGTGCCCGCCGTGTTTGTGAGTAAGAGCGGCGAACGCTCACACCACGAGCGCACGCATAACACTGTTTGCCGAAATCACCCCAGCAGTCGCGTGTAGGCCGTGCGCGCAATCGTCGGCTCGTCAGTCCCTGAAACGATCGCACGCCCGTCGCGGAAGAGCGTGACCACAACCGTCGGATCGCCCGGCGCGGCCCGCAGGAAGTGGGGGGTCCGCGTGACATCGCAGACGCCTTCGAGCGAACGAGCCAATCGATCAAAGTCGACTTCGGTCACGCTCCCACGGCGAATCTGCACTGCGTTGCGCCCGCAAAGAACCGTCGATTCGTTGCTCAATCGACCCGACAGATAATCCCGCCGACCCTGATCGCATGCAGGGCAGTCGGAGGGTTGGGTCTTCGCGATCTGAACGCTGTGGAATCGCGGCTGCCAAGTATCGATCACGCTCAGCATCGCCTGCGTCGGCTCAAGCGTCCCGCACAAAATTTTCAGCGCCGTCGCCGCGGCAAGTGAGGCAATTGCTCCCACGGCTGGGCCGATCACCCCGACGGAGTCACAGGTTTCGCCTTCCGACGCCGAAGAGTCATCGGGCACCAGACACCTCAGACATTGTGTCTCGCCGGGAACGATCGGCATCGTCTGCCCTCCCGCTCCCAGCACCGCCGCGTGGACCCAGGGGATCTGTTCTTCGAGCGCGAGGTCGTTGATCAGCAGCCGGGTCTCGAAATTATCGGTGCCATCGAGAATCAAGTCGGCACCGGCCACGAGTTCTCGGACATTTCCGGAGGTAAGATCGGCAACGATCGGTTCGATTACGACCTCGCTGTTGATTGCCGCCAGCCGCTCCGACGCCGCGATCGCCTTGGGGCGTCCTTCGTGAGCATCGCGCTCGTCAAACAACACCTGCCGCTGCAAGTTGGACAACTCGACGATATCGCGATCGATGATCCGCAATTCGCCGACGCCGGCCCGGACCATCGATTCGGCCAGCACCGTCCCCAGCGCACCACACCCGCATAGGGTGACGGACGAGTTCTTGATTCGCTCCTGACCGGTTTCGCCGATCCCTTCAAAGCGAATCTGTTTGGCATACCGCGACTCCATCTCCGTCCTCCGTATTCGTCTCTCACACAAACCGCCGACGCATCACAAACAGAACGGAACGCATGTTCCCCAACGGCATTCAAACGGAAAGAGTATCCGCGTCGGTCATGAATCGTTCGATCAAGAAACTCACACAGGGAATGTAGCCGTGTCGGTCATGAACTCCAAAGAAGCCAAGGTCCTGCTGCCACGTACCGGCCCCGATCATTTCTGGAAGACGATCCAACAGCACTACGCGGGGGAGGATGAGCTGACCTGGAAGCGACTCGCGATGGTCGCCTTGCGCGAAAACGCCGGCTGGCCGATTGAACTGATCGCCGCCGCCTTCGGTCATCATAAGGGCCACGTCTCCCGCTCCATTGAGGGGACGAAAAAAGAAATCCGAAAACGCTTCCGAGCCGAGCCCGATTTCCTCGGCTGCGATGCGGCTTTCGACGACAACCACGGCTTCAGCGACCCCGATCGACCTCAAAGTTAATCACTCGACCTCGTAAAGCCGCGACTGGCAAGGAGCGGATCACACCAGGGCCGGCAAAAGACATTGCCCGTTTCCTTCCGCGCGCGGCTGCCCCTGTTTAATCAACTTCGGCGGGTGGCCAGAACCATATAGGTCCGGGTCGCGCAGCGACAAGAGGTCTCAGAAGCGTGCTCGCACGACGACCCGGCAACGATCTGCCAACCGCACCCAGAGACCTCTTGCGGCTGACGCCGCCCGGTTCTGTAGGAACCGGGCCACCCGTTCTCTCACCTCTCGCCTCTCACCTCTCACCTCTCCAAACAATGCAACTCGTAGACATCCCGATCGATCAACTCGTCCCCGCCCCTTACAACCCGCGTATCGAACTCAAGCCCGGAATGGCCGAATACGAGCGGCTGAAGCGGTCGTTGACCGAGTTTGAGCTCGTTCAGCCGATCGTATGGAACCGTCGCACCGGCTATGTCGTCGGCGGGCATCAGCGATTGTCAATTTTGAAGGCGCGCGGAGATGCGATCGCGCCGTGCGTGATCGTCGACCTCGATCCTGCTCGCGAAAAAGCACTCAATGTCACGCTCAACAACGAACGCGTCGGCGGCGACTGGGAGCCCGACAAGCTGATTGACGTCTTGGCCGACCTCGAAGAACTGCCCGACTTCGACGCCACGCTCACCGGCTTCAGTGCGGATGAGTTGGACGAATTACTGATGATCCCGCAAACGGACCCGCCGGTCGAGGAGCCTTCGACCGAGAGCGATACCGTCACGGCGGAATTAACCATCCCCATTGAGCGGTGGGAACGGATCCGCCCAGAGATTGACCGAGTCGTGGCAACGCACTCGTTGGAACTCCACGTCCGGATGCCAAATTCGTCCGAGGCATGAAGCGCTTCCTATAGGGCGCGGCTAAACGATCTTAAATCCAAATCACCTCTCACCATGCAAATTAACGTTTCGTATCCGACCTTGCCGAAGGTGCCGTCCTCTCATGCTTCGCTCGTGATGGACCACTTCGGTTTGACCTTTGACACCGCCGAGCATGTCGTCGCAAGGGATTTACACTTGCCGATCGAACCGGGGCAGATCGTCGCCTTCACCGGGCCGAGCGGATCAGGCAAATCGAGCCTATTGCGGACCGCGGCTGCGGAACTGGACGGCGTTATCAATGCGGCGACGATCGAACTGCCCGACACCCTCGTGTGCGATGCACTCGGGCTGCCGTTTGAGAAGGCCGTCGAACTGCTGAGTCTCGTCGGCCTCAGCGAACCGCGGCTGATGCTGCGGACGCCTGCGGAACTGAGCGACGGGCAGCGGTTCCGCTTCCGCATCGCCGCGGCCTTTGCCCAGAAGCCGCAGTGGATCGTGATCGACGAGTTCACCGCCACGCTCGACCGGACGCTGGCAAAGGTGATCGCCTTCAATGTCCGCCGACTGTCAGAGAAACAGGGCATCGGGTTTCTCGTCGCGACCACGCATGAAGACATCGCGGAAGACCTTACGCCTGACCTTCACGTCCGCTGCGACCTCGACGGCGAGCCGGTGATCAGCACAAACTTAGAAACAAATTCAGAACTCATTGCGGCAACGGCCTCGCGACATTCCCGCCCTTCAATTCACGAAGGAGATCGGACGCGGGCCCCCCGTGGAGCAGGATGCTCCAAGCGAATCAGTTTCGCCGACCGCTGCGTGATCACGACCGGATCGCGGCTCGACTGGCCGTATTTCACTCGGTGGCATTATCGCAGCCACAACCTCGGCTCGGTCCGCTTCGTGACGGTGCTGTGGCACGACGACCGACCGATCGGCATCTGCGTTTTCGCCAGCCCGCCCCTTTCACTCGCGCAACGAAACCGCTTCTTCAGGAGGAAGTCGCGATGGTCGCGGCTCGGCCTGCGTGTCCTCAATCGGCAACTCGTCCACCTCTCCCGCGTGGTGCTCCACCCGACATATCGCGGAGCCGGTCTCGCCGCGGCCTTCGTTCGTCAAAGCTGTGAAGCAGTCCCGTTTCCGTGGGTCGAAACACTTGCCGCGATGGGAAACATCAACCCACTGTTCGAAAGAGCCGGCTTCACGCGAGTCGGCTCATCCACAACGACGAACAGCGATCGGCGACGTCACTCCGCAATCTACGGCTCACCGACCAAACGACATGGCCCGGCCTCGAAACAAAAGCGGCTCCTCTCGCAAGAGTCTCACATCAAAAGCCGCTTCGCCGCCCCCGTCTACTACGTGTTCGACAACCGATCCGAATTCGAACGCCGGCGCAGTGCAGGGCGAACAGCCGAATGAATCCCGTTGCCTGACGAGTGATCAACAAACACTTCTGATCGACGTTCTCGCACGAGGCGGCAGCCCGACCGCGGCGTGTTCGCAACTGGGAGTGACGTTCGAGACGTATCTCGCAACGTGGGCCGAAGACGCGGCGTTTCGCGAAAGGCTCGCCGCCGTCACCGCAGCGCTCAGCCAGAACGTCGCCTCGGCCCTCTATCGACAGGCGATGGAGGGGAGCGTCTCGGCTCAGCAGTTCTGGCTGAAGTCGCGACCGCCCCTCGGCTGGATCGACGGCGACCAAGATTCCGAGGGCGGCCTCCCCGATGATTTGAATGCACTCACGAATGACGAACTCGAACGCATCGCCGACTCCCGGTCGGTTGTCATCCCGAGCAAGGGCGAACTCCCGCCGGCGAGAACTGATCGAGAAGATACGGATCAGTGACGAACTGCTCCGCCGACGCTGCGCGGACGATCCTCAATTGTTTCGGCACTGGATTCGTCTCTCACCACATGATCGCAACCCGTTCGGCCGATTGATCGAACCCTGGCAGGAACAGGACTTCGCGGCGTTGGACGCGGCCTGGGTGAATCTGTGTCTGGGAGATTCGTCGGGTGGCCCGGTTCCTACAGAACCCGGCGGCGCAGCCGCAAGAGGTCTCGGTAAATGCTCACGTGAATCGGAACGTTGCCGTACATCGCACGACCCCACTGAGACCTCTTGTCGCTCCGCGACCCGGACGTATAGCGTCCGGGCCACCCCGAATCCCCTTGTTCGCCGAGCGTACCTGGAACGGCCACGCGGGCATGCGAAGACCTCCGACACCGCGCTGTCGATTACGTGGGCACTGCTGTTCGCGGAGCGACCGCTCAATGGGTATGTCGTCGCGGCCGATGTCGAGCAGAGCTCGCTCGTCGTCGAAGCGATCGCCCGTTTGAAGTCAGCGAACCCTACGCTGCTCACCCCGCTGAAGACATTCAAACATGCGGCAGTTAATAAGGAGACCGAGTCGGTCGTACGGGTCGTTTCCTCGCACGTCGCGAGTTCGTGGGGACTGTTGCCCGACTTCGTCATCTGCGATGAGCTATGCCATTGGAAGGGGCCCGATATCTGGGAGTCGGTCTTCAGCTCGGCGGCGAAGCAGCCGGACGGCGTGCTGATCGTGCTTTCCAACGCGGGCGTTGGCCGCGGCTGGGACTGGCAACTCCGCGAATCGGCCCGTAACGATCCCGGCTGGTACTTCTCAACATTTGAAGGCCCACGAGCGGGTTGGCTCCGCGTCAATGACCTTGAGGAACAACGCAGTCTGCTGCCTCCCCCTGTTTACGCCCGACTGTGGGAGAATCGCTGGCAACACGGCGACGGCGAGTTCGTCACAATCGCCGAGGCCGAAGCCTGCCGCGATGAAGGTCTAATTGCGCGGGATTCAGCCGCCGGATCGCACGTCTATTTCGCCGCGGTCGACTACGGCGAAAAGCACGACTTCACCGTCGGCGTTGTTTTGCACGCCGAGGGTGAAACGCTCATCGTCGATCGCATGGACGTTGTCGTCCCCACGCCGAACAATCCGGTGCCGGTGCAGTGGGTCGAAGACTGGATCGAACGCACAGCCGAGCGATTCGGCCGCGTGAAGTTCGTTGTCGACGAGTATCAACTCGCCGGCGTAGTGCAGCGACTTAGCCAGCGGCATGACATCGAACGCTTCGAATTCGCCGCGGGCAGGGGCAATCACGAATTAGCGATGACGTTGCGGCATATGATCGCCGCCCGCCGCATCCGCTGGTACCCCGGCTGCGGACAGCGCGAGGACACCAGTGAGTGCGACGACATCGAAACCGAACTCGCATCACTGCTGCTCAAACAGGCCTCGACCGGCCGCGTCCGCATCGACCACCGCCACGGCTTTCACGACGACCGCGCCTTCGCCCTCGGTGCCGCCGTGCTCGCCGCAACGAAGGCGAACAGCGAAGACAAATCGAGCGTATACGAGATCACGCCGCCAACGTTCGATGGCGGATTTGCGTTGTGAATCAATACAGCCGCGCCCGGCAGGAAGCGGATCAGGGTGGACTCATCCCATGTTCATTGCGTCACAGCGAACCTCACCCGGACCCCTAAACCGCTCCTTACCAGTCGCGGTTATAGGTTCGCTCGCACGTTGCAAAGTTTGATTCGGCGACAGCATCGCTCAAGGGGAGTGATGCAATGCGAGGGCGAGCATCGCACTGCGGGGGCGACACGCACCCCGGCAGCCCAGACACAATGTGCTGCTCCTGACCGCTTCTCGCTCGTCGCTTCTCGGCAGGCACAGCCCGCCCTACGAGAAATTCTGCGCAACCAACTCTTAAGGGGTGAAGGCCGACATCAATGGCCGAGTGAATGATCCGCTTTTAAAGCACGACATGCTCTCCTACCTCCGCGATAAACTCTCCGCTGCGACGCTGCGAGCGCGTTACGAACGTCTCGCCAACGAACGACTGCTGACCCTGCTCGATGAAGGGCAGTCGCAACCGATCGACGACGACCGTGGCTGGCACGCAATCAACGCCACAGGCTCGGCGACGTCCATCGAACGCAGGCAGATTCGCGATGAAGCCCGCCGACTCGTTCGAGAGAATCCGCACGCTAAGAACATCCTGCGACTGCTCGAAATCTACGTCGCCGGGCCGCAGCTTCGGCTGATGCCCGAAGCAATGACTGGCATCGACATTGACGCCGAAGTCATCCGCGCGGCGGATCGACATTGGCAGTCGTTCCTCGCGGCGAACTGCCGGCATTTCTCGTATCGCGAATTCACCCGCCGCGTGTGGCGTGACGGCGAGTGCTTCCTACGCTTGTACGCCGGTTCCGGGTTGGAGTCTGACTTCGGGCCGACAGTGCGATTCGTCGATCCCGAAACAATCGGCGATGTGCCCGGACATCCCCCCTGCGGCGGCATCATCACTTCACCCGACGACATCGAATCGCCGATCGCCTACCTCCGCATCGATGCGACTTCGGGCGAACTGCTCGAAGAGATCGCGGCCGACGAAATCCTGCACTCGCAGATCGGCGTCGACTCGAACGAGCAACGCGGCGTGTCGCTCTTTGCACCGCTGATCGATCCGCTCGATCGTCACGACAAGTGGCTCGACACTGAACTCACCGCCCGCCCATTGCAGTCGTCCATCGTGCTGTGGCGCAAGGTCCACGGCTCACCGGGACAGGTGCGAGATGTTGCTGAAAGTGTGTCCGAATCCGCCACCGGCGGCAGCCGGCGCGAACGGGTTAAGCCGGGCACGATCCTCACCACCTCCCGCGACACGACGCTCGAGTTCCTGCAACCGAAGACTAACTTCGGCGACGCCGTGCCGCTCGGTCGCTCATTGCTGCTCTCAATCGCTGCGGGTGCGGGACTGCCGGAGTTCATGCTGACGAGCGACGCTTCGAACGCCAATTTCTCCAGCACGATGGTCGCCGAAGGCCCCGCAGTAAAGCTGTTCGAAGCGGAGCAACAATTCTTCGCCGGCGAGTTCAATCGACTGTGGCGGTGGGTGCTGCTCGAGGCCGAGCGCCGCGGCGAATTGCCCGATGGGACTTCAACACAACTTCGCCCGAAATGGTCTTTCCCCCAACTCGTCAATCGCGACCGGGCCAAGGACCGCGACATCGACACACGCATGGCCGAAGCCGGCATCCTCAGCCGCGCCGAAGTCGCGAGGCGCGACGGCGTCGATCCCGAAACAATGCGCGAAGAGATGTCGCGAGAAGTGACGAGCGAAGAGTGACAGATGGTTTCCATGAGAATTAATGCAGCCGCGCCCGGAAGGAAGCGGATCAGGGAGGACTCGCCCAATCTTCGTTGCCTTAATTGTTTTCTCAACCCGCGCCCTAATCCGCTCCTTACCAGTCGCGGCTAAATATCTTCGCGCGGGTGCCGGGGACGACACGCACGCCGGCACCCGAAAAAATCTAAGAAATGACGCGTTGTTTAATCTCGCTCGTCGCTTCTCGAACTCACCGGCCGGACTACTCGAATTAAGAATCGGTCAAAAGAAATCCCGCAAACCGCGCAACCAACTTCTTAAAGGTAGAGACCATGAAAAACACCAACCAAATCCAACAGCCGCTTCTCGCTTCTCGTTAGCCGCTTCTCGATATACGTCCCGGCGGGCTCAGCCCGCCCTACGACTCTCGTCCCTCGACTCTGGACTCTGAACTTTCCCAATGGAAACTTTCACCGAGCATGTTACTGATTGGCGGAGCGATGGCCTGCGGGTCGATCGTCGCCGCCGACGCGTGACCGACGTCGCCCTGACCGGCAACCGTTCTCTCAACGGTTACACCTACAATGACGATGCCCTTCGCGAGGCCGTCGAGCTGTACGAGGAGAAGCCGGTTTTCCTCGACCACGCCCAGTCGCCCGGTAACCCACGCCGCCGGAGCACCCGCGACCTGGTCGGACATTTGGAAAACGTTCGCTTCGAAGACGGGCGCCTTCGTGGAGACGTTCACACGCTCGACACCGAGGCGGGCAAGACCTTTCTCGCTCTCGCCGAAAGCGGATCGCCGAATGTCGGCATGAGCCACGTCGTCATCGGCGAACGCACCGCCGACGGCAAAACGATCGCCAGCATCCGCGAAGTCGTCAGCGTCGATGCCGTCACCTTCCCCGCGACGACTTCCACTCTGACGGAACAAACCGATCAGAACGGCGAACATGCCGTTCCCAATCACGTCGCTGCCGGAACCTCCACTCTTTCCTCGCCGGAGGTTTCGATCAGGCCCGGTAGCATCGAGTCTCTTCTCTCTGCGCTCGATGCCGCATTGCCGGGCCTGGCCGGCCGGCTCGACCCGTCCCCCGCCCGCGTCGGTCGAGCCGGCCTTTTTCCTCAGGTTGTTCTTGTCGAAGTGGAAAATGATGAGGGCGAGACGCAGCTCCTACGCGTCACCTGGTCCGTCGGCACGACCGATTCGGAAGACTTCGAAGTCACGCTCGGCGAGCATCGTCCGCACGATGAAGAAGAACCCATCATGCCCGACTGGGCTGCAATTCTTTCCTCCGCGGCTTCGGAACGATCGGAAACCGAGGAGCTGCGCGAAGAACTTCGCCGGCTGCGGGAGCAACTCGACAGCGACCGCGAAGTCGAATTGCTGATTGATCGGTCGGAGCTGCCCGGCAGTGCCGTCACGCCGCTGTTTCGGCGGCAGTTGGTCGAGTCGCGATCGCGCCGCGAACGGCAGGAACTTATCGAGGATCGCCGTCGACTGCTCGAACAAAGCCGTCGTTCTCCGCCACTGAGCCGCTCCCGAACCCCGCCCGATGACCGCGCTGACGACGATGCCGTTGTGCGGGCATTGAAGCGGTGACGCTTAACGAAAGCGCGCTTCCTGTCGGGCGCGGCTAAACGAACCTCTGGTCTCTCATCTCTCAAGCTTAAACCACTTCCTCACTCCAGTTCTAACAAGGAAATCATGTCCGCTCACAAACTTCGTTTTCGTTCCGGTCAGGTGCAGCTCCGCAAGGTGCGGGTCGGCTCCGACACGGTGATCGATCCGGGTGACCTGCTGTTTCTCGACAGCGGTGTTGCCAAGCCCGCTGCCGATTTCGCGTGGGATACCGACCTCGCCACGACACGGGCTGCCTTCGCCGCCGCGTTCCTGGGGGTCGCCCATTCGCGATCTATCGCGGGAGAGACCGACCCGGTCTCCGTCGATATCAGCCCGCTCTCGGTCTACGAGTTGGAGACCGCCGCCGCGGCGTTCGAACTGGGCGACACACTCGCCCCCGATGAGGCGACCGAAACGCTGACGAGCACCACGCTCGAAAAGGCCACCGACGCCACGCACGCCATCGCCCGCGCCGCCGAGTACGCCCCCACCGGCTCGACCCGACTTCGCGTCCAATTCGCCTCCGCGTTCCACCCCGGCAGTGCGAATGCGAACGCGGCTGTCGGATGACGCTATGCGTCAGGAGCAAGGAGCAGGGAGCGAGGAGCAGGTCGGCAATCGTGCCACCGGTCCTCCACAGTCCCGCTCCCTGCTCCTCGCTTCCCGCTTCTTCTCTCAACTCTCAACCCTCGACTCTCAACTCACTATGCACGGTCAAAACCTTACAACGCTCATTGAAAGCCTCGGTGCCGAAGGCTTCTATCGCAAAGTCTGCTCGCTGCTCAACGAGCAGCGGCTCTGTGTCGATGACTTCAGCTATCGCGAACTGGCCGACGCCTGCGGCGTGCTGCCGGAACTCTCTCGACTGAAGGAATCGTCTGACGCAGGCGGCCCCGTCACGCTGCTCCGCGAATCGAATCCCGGCGTCGGCACCAATCTGTTCCGCGTCGTCACCGGCGAACTGCTGGGGCGGAAGGTGCTCGAAGGCTACAACGACGACTCCGGCTTCATCGGCGACAAACTCGTCACCGTGATGCCGACGCGGCAACGTTCAAGTCGTATCGCCGGCTTCACCGCCCTCACCGGACCGACCGAAGTCGAAGAAGGTCACGCCTATGAGGAATCGACCTTCGGCGAACGCTACGTAACCACGGAAGAATCGAAGCAGGGCCGCATCCTCAGCATTCAGGAGGAGCTGATCGGCCTCGATCAAACCGGCGAAATCAATCGCCGCGCAACGCAGCTCGGCTATTACCTCCGCCAGGAACGCGAACGCACGATCGTCCGCGGCGTGACCGACGCCGACGCGGCGAACAGTAAGTTCGTCTACCGCCCTAGCGGCAGCGGCGAAGCGCTTTACGCATCAAACGGCTCGAACCGCAATTACGTCGGCTCAGGCAACACGATCTCCAGTGCGTTTAACGCCGCCGTGCCGCTCGTCGACTGGACCGACATTGATGAGGTGCTCAGCTACCGCGCGACCGAAGTCGTCGACGATCGCATCGACGGCACGCCGCGACCGATGGTGATGCCCGCGCGGCAGATGCTCGTGCCCGAATCGCTCCGCGGCACCGCCCGCAGCATCGCCCACGCGACCGAGGTCACCGTGGCCACACCGGACGGTTCGACCACGATGGCTAACCCAATCGCCGGGACGCTCGAAGTCCTGTCGAGTCCGTTCATCGACGAGCAGGGCGGGGCGGCGCTGGCCGACTGGTACATCGGTGACTTCCCCCGGCAGTTCGTGTGGACCGAAATCTGGCCCGTCCAGACGTTCCTGCAAAGTGCCGACAGCGAAGCCGCCTTCGAACGCGACGTCGCCCTCCGCGTCAAAGTCCGCTACTTCGGCGGCGTCACCGCGGTGGATACGCCGTTCGTGACGAAGGTGGATGGAGCATAGGCGAGAAGCGGTGAACGAAAAGCGAGAAGCGAGAAGCGGACGACGTGTTCGCTTCTCGCTCTCTCGAAATCTGTCATTCGTCAGCTGAATAAAACGCCGGCGGGCACAGCCCTCCCTACTTCGTCCGCTTCTCGCTTCTCCCTTCACACTTCTCGCCCTATGAAAATCTCCGGCCACACTCCCGATCTGCGATACACTCGCGAGTTCGCTTTGCCGCGCCCTGACGGAAGTTCGCTTCCGCTGCGGCTGTGTCCGTTGCCGCTCGGGTTTCAGAGTTCGCTGCGTGAGCGCGGGTTGATGCCGCCTTCACCTCCGACGAAGGTCGCGCGCGATGCGGGCGGGCGGCCGGTTCGCGATGAGCAAGGGCTCGCCGTGCTCACGCGAGATGAGCGAGATTCCGCCTATTTAAATGAACTCGAACGCTATCACCGCCGGGTTGCTGTATTGGTCGTCGAAGCGGCACTCGCGCAGGATCCTTCATTGACTTTTGAATCGACAATCTCGGATGACATCGCCGCTCACACGGATGCACTCTACGACGAACTCGTGACGGCCGGTTTCGCGGCGGGCGATTTGACGCTGATCTGCGATGAAGTTGCCCGCATGAGTAACCTCGTCGATACCCATCTGGAGGTCGCCCGCTCGGATTTTTCCCGGCAGGAATCGACCCGCGCCGCCCCGCTGGAGCACGGTCGTTCGACTACCTGATCCTTCGCGCCGCCGAACGTTTCGCGATGCGACCGGCTGACTTCCAAGGTCTCCCGTATCGCGACCAACTGCGACTGCTGGCTTATGAACAAATCCGGCAGGCCGAGGAGACCACGCTCCCTGTCGGTCGCGGCTAAACGTATCCCTCACCTCTCACCTATAACCACTCACCTCTCGCAATGCCCGACCTTGAAGATCTCTCGAGCGTTAATGGTGCCGATCTGACGGAAGCTCAGATTAAGGGCATCCTCGCTCAAATTGACCTCGACATTACAAACCTGCTCCGCGACGGCAAACTCGCGGCGCTCAAGTACTCACTCCCCGGCGACGCCGGTCGCGCGGGTGATCGGGCGGCGAACCTGCACGCCTTGCTCGACGCCCGACGCTATTACAGCGAGTTGCTCAAACAGCAGCCGGCGATTCATGCCGCCACGGCTAATTTTGAGGATTAAAACATGAATGAACTCGACCTCATTTTCGCCGATTGGTCTGAAGCAGTGACGCTCGTCGTTAAACAGCGTGACGTCGACCCGGCCGATGGTGCAGTGACCGAAACGCGGACGGAAACCGCAACTCAAGCGATCCTCGGCGGACCGGAGCGGTCCCCGAACGACGCTGCCGGAGGGCAGCACGATATCGCTGACTTGTCGGTACTCGTTCGAACCGCGGACATACCGGAGGGCTATCGCCCGCCATCAGCGTATGTCGCCGCGCATGAGTCGGAGTATCGCGTGACGGAAGTCGTCCGATCGGCCGACGACGCGACCGTGCTACTTCGTTGCCGCTCGATGAGTTTCGGATCCTAAAGTAAGAATCATGCTCGTAGTCACTGCCACTGTCTCTCGAAACCGAACAGGTCGAGGCGATCCGGCCGAAATGCTCAGAGACCACCGACGTGCCTTCGTTCGCGAAGTCGCTCGTCAGGTTCTCGAACGGACAATCTCCCGTCATCCGGTCGACACCGCCCGCAGCCGGGCCGCCTGGGTGAAGGGCCTCCTCGAACTCGGCGGCACGCTCCCGCCCGGTTGGCAGGGCTCGAATGCCGAAGGCCGGGCTGTCGAGGAAGGCCTCGCCGCTGGCGAAGTGCATGAATTCGACGATGGCGACCTGACAGAAATCGAAATCATTAACGGCGTGCCCTACGTCGGTCACCTCGAATACGGCACAGCAAACGCGCCGGAATTCGCCATGGTGCGTGGAGCGCTCGCTGAAGTAGTGGGATCAATTTCGTGACTGGAACTCTATCTAACACGTTGATACTCCGGGCGCTGACGCTTCCGGCTCGCCTGTCAATATTTAAACTAAGCGATCATTTGCACATGGTTTCGACTCAACAACTGACTGCGGCGATCGCCTCGCTGCTTAACGACGAATTCGCCCCCGATACGCCGGTCGCCTTTCCAGGCCGGACGCTCGATACATCGTCCGTCGACGAATGGGTCGAACTCGCCATCGACGATCTGTCGGACGACATCGCCCGGCGGGCAAATAATCAGTTTCTCTCGTTCCGCTGCGACATCCACGTGTTCGTCAAGCGAGGCGACGATGCGTTGCGGGGCAGGGCATTGGTCGACGAGCTACGAACGCTTCTTGACGGCAGTGACGTTTCCGTCCGCGATACCGACCTCTCGGACGACCCGATCGTCGCGCTGTGCCGATTCAATGAAAGCCGGGTTCGTGATCTAACACGATCCGAATTTTCCCGGCACGACCTGATTCATCTCCTCATTTCCTGGCAACCGACGGCGCAACCAACTTCTTAATGTTGAAGCACCTTCGTTATCCGATCACTCTAATTAAACTTAAATGCCCATGGCAGTCTCCAATATCGTTCGCAACCTGCGTGACGGCGAACTCGTTCTGTCGGACGGAACAACGCCGACGCCGAACTCCCTGACCGTCGTCCTCGACGAGGGCGATTTAAGTTGGACGGAGCGGTTAAACACGCTCGAAATTAAAGATCGCGGCTCAATCGCCGCTGGCCACACCAGGAAGGGCGACGAAGAGTCGATTTCGCTGTCATTCTCTGCGAAGTGGACCCAGCTCATCGGCAAGAGTGCGAATGCCGCCGACCCGCTGCAGCTCTATGAGTTCCTGACGTTTGCCTCGGGGACCGGCCTTGAAAGCACGAGCGACCCCGGAGAGCAGGACAGCTTAAAACTCCAATTTCGCATCGTCGATCCCGCCGGGGTCGCGAGTGAGACAATCACCTTCGCCAAAGTTTATCGCGAGCAGCTCACGATGAACGAAGCCGATGACGCGAATGTGATCTCATTCGTCGGACGAGACTTTGAAACGAAGCCGGTGATCGAAAGAAGTGAGTGATTGGGAGACAGAAGACAGAAGGCAGAAGGCAGAATTTAAGGATGTGGGAATTTTTCTCAACGCTGGGCCTCATATTAAGTCTTCGATCAACTCACTTCTAAACTCCAACTTCTGACTCCTAACTCCTAACTTCTAACTCTTCACCCCATCCATCACCGCCAAAACGCTCACCCCTCACCTCTCACCCCTCAATCCAAGCATGTTCTCCGAATCACTCACCGTTCGCATTCTTGGTGACAGCTCGCAATTTCGAGGCGAAATGGAAAGCGCGTTCGCGCTACTCGATCGTTTCGAAGATCGACTCGCGACGCTCGACCGGTCGGCATCTCTGGGGCGACTTGCATCACAATTCGGAGCCGTGGAACAGGGAATCGGGCGCGCCGGCAGCGCTGCCGATCGGTTGATCGTGCGACTGCGTCAGTTGTCGGCGATACCGGTCTCATTGAACATTCGGCCCGCCCTCGGGGCGTTAAACGCGTTGGCACAATCGGTCGAAGCCGTCACGGCCCGCGTCTCAATTCTCCGGACGATCGGTTTCGGCGGGTTCGGTGGTTCGCTGCCTTTCGGCGGTCCGATCCGTCGCTTCGCTTCGGGCGGCCTCGTGACCGGGCCCGGCGGCGTCGATCAGGTTCCCGCCTTTCTCACCGCCGGTGAGTACGTGTTGCGACGGCCTGCGGTCGATCGGCTCGGTCGGGAGTTTTTAGAACAACTCAATTCCGTTAGTGCCGCGCCCCGTGCGGAATCGCCTCGTCACGAAGGCGACACCTCCAACGTCAGCTACTTCGGCGACATCGCGGTTAATGTCCGCAGCGGAACCGATGTCGCCTCTTTAATCCGCGACCTTCGCTTTGAATCATCCCGCCGGAGAGAACGGCGCGGGTGAGAGAAGGAGTCGGAAGATAGTAGTCAGAAGTTAGTAGACGGAAGAGGCGCGGCCGGCTTCCCTCACCTCTCACCACTCACCTCTCACCTCTCACCTCTCACCTCTCCAATGTCTTTGACGTTTCAACCCGCAGTTTACTCGGATGGTTCGTTGCTCGTGTTGCCGCGGCCGGTTACCCGGTTGCGATTGCAGAACGCGTGGGACGCCGAGCAGTTTAAAGTGCCGCTCTCCGCAGGTGACGTGCGGGGCAGCGCATCCGCCAACGGCATCGACATTCTGGTCGAAGGGCAGTTCAGTTCTGCCGCCGGCTCGATCCTCGCGACCGAGGCGGAGATGCTCGCGGCAGTCGAGTCGCTCCGGGCTGCGTTGTCGCCATCGGGATTCGACGCGCGATACGAGTTCTTTCTATATCACGATACCGGCAGCGACACCTATCGGAAGTTCTCCGGCTGCACAACGGCTCGGTTTGAGTCGGACCTTTCCGAAGCCTCACTCTTTACGTACTCGCTGGTCGTTCACGCCGAAAACCCGACGCTGCTGACGACAGCCCCCGGCTCGTGATGTGTCGCGTTTCGCAATAACCCTCTCTCGAACATTCGCCAACTCATGCGACGGATTCTTCACTCACGAAGTGGATCGACGGACTTCACGGCCGACATCGCGCCGCGAGCCGTGTCGGGCTGTTGGTTCGATTGGCATCGAGGCGGCGGCTGCGGCGCAGGCGAACTGCGCTTCAAAGACGGATTTCTCGATCGCAACTCCATCGATGCGGGAGATTGGTTTGCCGTAGAGGACACCTCGGGGGTTCGCTGGTATTTCGGCCGCGTCGAATCGGTCGTCGCAGAGAGTCCCGCCGGAGCGGTCGCGCGTTTGAGCGGGATGAGTTCCCAACTCAATCATATCTTCCCCGGCGGTTTTCGAGATGCCGTCGACAGCGCTCCCTACGTGATCGGTGTGACCGACCCCTTCGCTGCCGATCCAGACCACGGGGTCGAATCGTTCGACACGGTCGGCGGCCTTCGCGAAACCATCCTGACTTTGCTGAATCGCTTCGTCGTCGGCCCGACCGATATCGCTTACGACTCGGCGTCGATCTCCGTGCCGGCGGAAGTGGACGCGGTCGCCATATCCTCGCTGAAATTTCGAGGCGAGGAGTCGCTACGAGCGATCTTCAACGACCTCGCGGTCCGAGCCCGGCAGGCCTCGTGGGGCGTCGATGCGGACGGCCAATTCTATTTTCGGGAGCAGCCATCGGGGGCTTCGGCTGTGTTCCGCGAAGGGCGAGACTCGATCGTGTTATCCGAAACGCGCGACACCGACCTGTTATTTAATCGCATCCTGCTGACCGGCGGGTATGTCTATCGAAATGAAGACGTCACGTGGTCGCCGGTCCGCGACTCGCTCCGGTGGCGCGGGCATTATGTCGAGCCGAACAGCAGGGCGAAGTTCGGCGATCGACAAATCGAAATCTCCGTGCCGTGGATTCGCACTTCGGCCGATGCGGATGCCTTCGCGCGAGAATTCTTTCGCACATACGCGGCGCCGACAGTTCGACACATCGTCGAAGTGGGCGATCGCACCACTCCGCTGTTTCCCTGGCTCGGTCGTTTCACGCTGCAGGACCGTAACGGTGATGCGATCGCGACAGCGGCCGCCGAGACAGTGCGGGTATTTTTCGACCATGCGTTACGACTTCGGCTCGAACTGGGGCCGCCCGATCCGCGGGAACTGTGGCCTGAACCCGACCGCCACGAGCGCTGGGAGACGCCTCGTTACGACGAGATTCTCTTCAGCGACGAATACCCCGGCGGCGAGTACTCGCTGTTTTCCTTCCCAGACGAGAGTTTCGGCAGCGGCAACGGCTCTGGCGGCTCCGGATCGTCCGGCGGAATGTCGACCGGGAACGGTTCATCGGGTTCGGTGAGTTCCGACGCGGTCAGCTCCGACTTCGGGAGTTCGGACATGCCTAGTTCCGATGCCTTCAGTTCGGATTGGCCAAGCTCGGACTTCGGCTCTTCGGATGCCTCTGGCGACGGGACCTCTTTGCCGCCGTCGTCCGACGCGGGTACGTCGCTACCGAGTTCGTCCGGCAACGCCAGTTCGTGAACCATTTCGCTAGTAGCGATTTCAATACCAGCCAGAGGCGCAAGCCGATGGTCGATCAACCAGCGATTTCCCCGACGGCTTGCGCCTCGGGCTTGTATGCTGGGCGATTTGAAACCGCTTCTAGTCGAGCCGAGAAATGAGAGGGACCGATTGGGCACGTTCTTTCGCATCAATCTCGATCGGGCGCGCACGCCGGTCGGACTCGACGATGCCTTCGCCGGTGCGCTGCCGTCTGCTTGCTGGCTCGTGTGCGGCGGGCCGTCACTGACCGACCTACCGATCGACGAAATCAGCCGTTCGGCTGTCCCGGTGATGACCGTGAACCTCGCGGGCAGTGGCTTGCTACGTCCGAATTTCTGGACCAGTTACGACCCGACCTGCCGCTTTCTGAAGTCGATTTACCTTGACGCGGGCATCACGAAATTCGTGCACGCCCGGCGAGCGACTGATCTGGTGCCGGAGACGACGCTGAAGGTGGCCGACTGCCCGAATCTATACTTCTTCGACTCCGAGCCCGGGCGGAATTACGGCAATTTCTTCGATCGATCGTCCGATCGCATTCTCGACTGGTCCGATTCGTTGTTGCAGGCGATCGACATTCTTTATCGGCTCGGCTTCCGCACGCTCTATCTCGCCGGAACCGATATGCGGGTCCGTCCGTCGCGCGAACAAATTGAACGGGCCGCGACTCGCGATGTGCACTTCGATCTCAACGTCGGTTTGGAGCAATTTCTGAAAGACTGCGAGGCCGCCGGGCTGCCGGCTGAGGAACTCGACCGACTGCCGCAAGGACGACAGTATCACTTTGCCGAGACGAAGCCGATTCGATCAGCCGCGCTGACCGACCGCCATTACGATCGCGTTGCCCAGCAATTGCGATTGGCCCGACGGACGTTTTCATCGCATGGGCTATCGATCGTTTCAGTCACGCCCGGCAGTCGGCTCAATGACTATTTTGAGTACCGTCCCGCCGTCGACATCCTGCAGGAGACCCGCATTCGCTTCGGCGACCCGATGAGCGAATCCACCCTCGGGCGCTATCACACACGCGGCCCCCGATTGCCGAAAGGCGTCGGACCGATGCGCGATGTCGGACCCTATCGACCGCCTCGTTCCAAATCGCATCGCAGACCGGCCGAGGCTCATGAACCGATTCCGATCGGCGCGGCTCCGGTGCAGCAGTCCAATGATCTTGCCGGCTGCCTGTCCGACGCCGCTGCCAACGTGCGTATCGTGCCGAGAGAGGTTGGATGAAAGACATCGCACACTCACCGCGAACCTTGCATCTACTGCAGGTCTGCAACGTCGGAGACATCCTCGGTGGGACCGCCGCGTGTGCATGGACGGTCACGCAGTCGCTGCCCGATTTTCAACATTCCGTCGCATTTGTCGGCCCTGTTACTTCAACTACGCGGGACGCGTTTCAGCCCCATGATGTGATCGCGGCGGTTGAATCCGTTGACGCTGCCGTCGAGCAGCAGTCCCCCGACCTCGTTCTGCTGCACAATACGCCGCGGGACAGGATGCCCGGCCCGAACGGCATCCCGACACTCCAATACTTGCACTCGCACATCGATGCGGCCCCGGCTGACGCGACGCTGTTCTGCTCGCGATGGCTGGCGGAACGATTTCACAAGCGGGTTGAAGAGGAGGCGACATCTCGCCCGGCAGACTCCGCGGTCGTGTATCAAGCAGTACCGCGACCGCCCCGCTTGCAAATCGATGACGAGCGGCCGCTTCGCGATCGACTGGTGATCGGTCGAATCTGCACGCCGAAGCCGCACAAGTGGCCGCGTGAACTGATCGAAGTTTATCGTCAACTGAACCGCGGACCGGCCGACGTTTCGTGGGAGTTCGTCGGCTGCCCGGAAGAACAAAAGGGAGCACTCGCCGATGCCTGTTTCGGCAGAGCAATATTTCACCCGGCCTCACGACAGGCCCGGTCCCTGCTGTGGCGGTGGGACGCGATGCTCTATCACCATCCGACGTTGACCGAATCCTTCGGGCGGACCTGCGCCGAGGCCATGCGGTGCGGCTGCATCCCGATCGTCGACAATCGCGGCGGTTTCCGCGAACAGATCGTGCCGCAGACCGGATTCCTGTGCGACGATGTCGCTGCATTTTCAGCCGCGATCCTCGCCTTACGAGATCGCAGCGTACGAACAACTCGTTCTCGGCGGTGCCGCGCCCACGCTGATGAGCACTTCAGCCTGTCACGGTTTCGAAGCGACTTATTGGGCCGATTGCAAATCGCCGTCCGGTCGCATCAGGCCGCCGCGCGGGTCTCGACCTGTTCGATGCAGGGATCGCGACCTTCGAGAATAGCTTGACCCTGTTGTTCCAACAGGTCCATCTCCGCCTGCAGTTTCTGAATCCACGGTTCGAGTTCGTCCCGCTTCAAGTCGGGAGGCACATGAAAAAACGGTCGCCCGATCATATGAACGCGTGAAAAAGGCTTGGGAATCACGAGGTCGGTCCAATTCCCCTTGATCGTCCACGCCTTCTCGCAAACCGTGAACGTCGGCACGATCGGCCGCTTCATGCGTGAGGCGAGGTAGACGATCCCCTGTTTCATCTGCCGCCGGGGACCGCGCGGGCCGTCCGGCGTGATGGCAATGTGATACCCTTCGGCATCGCGAATCATCTGCTGAATGGCGGAGGCACCACCATTTTTCGACGAGCCGCGAATCGGGCGAATGCCGACCGCTTTCATTCCGTCGGCCAGATATTCGCCGTCGCGATGACGGCTGACGAGACCGGCAATGTACCGGGGTTTTCGGATGAAAACGTAGGGCACGATCTGATCGTGCCAGAAGGAGACGAGATATCGCCCGCCCGTGTCTTCGTCGAAGATATTCGTCCCGGCTTCGGCGACATGAAACACCGGCCGGCACGATCGCGTCGCCAAACGCAGCGCGAATGCCGCGCTGTGGGCCAGCAACTTGTTGAGCAGTCGATTCCGAATTTTCATCAAACTCTCCGCCAGAGGCCGCGATGGGGAACTGTGCCGCGGGACCGGCGAGTGTCGTGAAATTGGGGGATTGCGGCTAGAGCGATTCGTCAGCCGACGGGGCCGAGGATTTCGTCGACCGAAATCCCCGCATCCCCGAGCAACGGCGAAATGACCTGTTCATTGCGACCGCAAGTGCAAGCCAGGTCGTAATCCATCGTCTGGCGATCAAGGCGGAAGATGGTCAGCGTCTCAACACGCGGATCGATGATCCAATATTCAGCGATACCCGACGCCGCGTATTCAGCCTTTTTGGCGACCCAGTCTCGCTCCGGATCATTGGTGCTGACGACCTCCACCACGAGATCGGCGTGCGGCGTAAAGTCTTCCCGAGTTTCGGCCAGGTGCTCATTCAGAACCACAACGACATCGGGCTCGCGATAATTTCCACCCGCCATACGGACGCGATACCCCGCGACGAACGTTTCACCTTTCGCAGCCTTATCGACAAGCCCACGCAACAGTTCTGCAACCAGAAACAGGATTCGCTGATGGGTTCGCGTCGGCACGGCGAGAAACTCCAAGTTTCCGTCGACAAACTCGACGCGCGAATCACCCAGGCAATAGCGTAAGAAAGTAGACTCGGTCCACTGACCCTGCTGCGGAAGCATCTCCGCGACCCGGTAAACCGGTTCTCCCGGAAGCGGCGCGTTTCGAATCTCTTCGACTGTTCGAGCTGACATGGATCAGTACCGGCAAGGAGTTTCCCGACAACCATCTTATCCGAACAGGGCCTCGGTTGCACAATTCGACTTGCCTCACTCGCCGAACGTACTCTTCCGCCGCAGCAGATGGTGATAGTGCTGCGCAAATCGGTGCGATTCGTCGCGGACGTATTGCAGCAGGCGTAGGCCGTAGGAGTGTCGGCTCAGACGCTTCGGCTCCGACTCGCCGGGCAGGAATACTTCTTCTTCGCGCTTGGCGAGTGAGATCGTGAAGGGTCGGTTCGTTTCATCGAGGCCGATCGCTTCCATCGCGGCGATTACGCTTGAGAGCTGCCCCTTGCCGCCGTCGATGAGCAAAATGTCGGGGAACTGGCCGTCTTCGTTCTGCAGCCGCCGAAGCCGTCGGCTGACGACCTCGCGCATCGACGCAAAATCATCAACGCCGTCAACACCCTTAATGCGATACCGTTTGTAACCCGGCTTGAACGGCAAGCCGTCGATGAACTGCACGAGGCTCGCGACGGTTTCGCCACCCTGCAGATGCGCGATGTCGACTCCCTCGATGATCCGCGGTGTCTCGTCGAGTTTGAAGACCTGCTTGAGTCCCGCGAGGCCTTTCTTGGGGTCTTGATAGAACACCTCGGGTTGGGCGTTCTCATCGAGATCGCCTCGCAGGTCGAGCGCCGCGAGGGCGGCGACCTGATCGCGAAGCCGGGCGGCTTTCTCGAAGCGAAGCTCTTTCGACGCCTCCTCCATCTCTTTGGTCATCTCTTTGAGTAACCGATCCTTCTTGCCGTCAAGCACCATGCGCAGGCGTTTGATGTCGTTGCGATATTCTTCCTTGGTGATTCGCAGGTTGCAGGGCGCGGTACACTGATTAATGCTGGCAAGCAGGCATGGGCGGAACCACCGCCAGCGGGCGTCGTCTTCATCAATGTCGAGGCTACAGGTGCGGAACTTGAACACCTTCTGCAGCACGTTGATCACACCGCGGAGCTTGCCCGCGCTGGTGAACGGTCCGTAAAGCTTGACGCCCTTCGCCTTCGGTTCGCGGGTGAACTCGATCCGCGGGAAGTCTTCGTTGGTCGTGATTTGCAGGTAGGGGAAGGTCTTGTCGTCTTTGAGGTCGCTATTGAACCGCGGCTGAATGTCTTTGATCAGCCGGGCCTCCATCAGGATCGCGTCGACCTCGCTCTCGGTCTGAATGAAGTCGATGTCGGCGATCTGCGGCACCAGGTCGGCGGTCCGGCGATCTTCAAGTGCCTGCTTCGAGAAGTAGCTGCCGACGCGGTTCTTGAGGTTGACCGCTTTGCCGATGTAAATCACCACGCCGGCGGCGTCTTTCATCAGATAGACCCCCGGCGCATCGGGCAGCTGCTTTGCCTTCTCACGCGGCTCAGTGGGATACTGCGACAGCCCGGACTGGGGGGAGGTGGCTGCGTCCTCGGGCGAAGCGGGTGCGTCCTGCGGCATGAGTTCTCTGGCACAAGCGGGAATCTGTTGCCCGATTCTACGCGTTTGCGCCGAACCGGAAACCGGGGCCGACGAGCTTACACGCACTAACGTTGGCGTTCATCGAACAGATCAGTTAGCGTAATTTAACAGAACGAACGTCTACTGAATTTTCCGTCAGTGAGTTTCTCCTATGACGATTTCAGATCAAAACTTGCTGACGGCTGTCACAGCGGTCGCGCTGTCGGTCACCTCGGCGATCTCCGCCTGCGCGCACTGGGAGGACTTAGAGCAAGACGCGCAGATTGCGACGCCTCGAAAGCCTGTCGAGGCGCCGCAACCTTCGGATAACCCGATGCTCGATGTCTACGAAACCAGCCCGGTGCATGTGCATGTCGATGCGAGTGGCCGTGTGTGGAGGACACTACTTCCGCAGATTGAAGAGCAGGATAACGCGGCCGCAAAGGCCGAGGTCGAGAAGCAATTCTCTTTGGGAAAGCCAGCACTTAGGCATTTCCGGCCGCTACTGTTCGAACCGAGCGGTCGGGCCTGGTTTGCATATCGCTACGGCACGCGTGTCTTTGGCTACGATGGGCAAAATTGGGTCGAACGAGAACTCGATTGGACCGAATCTGCAATTGATGTGCCGAACAACACTTTGAGCGACAGTTCAACAAGCCGACTGACCGGCAATTGTCCCTCCCGTGGCCAGTACTATACCGCCACCTCTAATCGTTCCACACCTCACGCCGCTTGGTTAATTGGTGGAAAAGGAATCCATCGATTCGCTGCGGGCAAGTGGTCCAGCCTGCGTATTGTGCCCGAGAACAAGATCGTAATGGGGCGAACCGGTGCCGGCGCCATCAAGCTATCGGTGTCGTCGGAAGACGATTCGGCCGTCGCATACCAGTGGGGTAATCCGTACGTCTATTGGTATCGCAACGGCTCGTGGGAGCGACACCAGATCGGTCCAGACCCGCCGCTCTCAGAAAACCAGCGGAGTGGACACACTCAGTATGGAAAGATGATCTGCCTCGGGACGGACCGACTCATTTATTACACCCGGTATCGAAGACCTTCCGTCAACTACGTCGACCAACTCGGCGTCTTTAAACCCGACGGTCGAGTCAAGCGGGTCGTCGAGGCGATCGCGAAAATCAAATTACTTGAGGAAGGACGGGACGCCGAAGCGGAATCGGTCTTGATCGATTCAGGAGCGCTCTATCAACCCTTCATCTTGGAGTTGCTTTCCTCTGACAATCAATCGGGGGAAACGCAGAAGAGCGTCCGCAAAGAAGCCTATGAACGCATTACTGCAGCATGGGAGAACCAAGACCGAAGTCGCGATCAATTCGGCCCCTACTCGACAGGGAAAATTGGCGGGATCTGCAACAACGATGCGGGAGACGTACTTATTAGCGGGCAATTTGGCGAAACTCGTGACCCCGACTTTTGCGGACTGCTCTTCCGGCAACGCAACGGCAGTTGGCATCAAACGCCGTTTCCACAATCGGCTCGAATCTTCGCTTTCGGCGCGTTTTCCGGGAGACGACGAAACACAGTCTGGGTGCAACCTTACAGCACCGGGTTTCCACTGGAGCAAGTCGACCTGATTGAAGGACGAGTCATCAATCGGCACCCGGTGCCCGGCGTCGGACTTCGGGGGATCGACCGCCACGGTGCGCTGTACGGGTTCTACATTAACAACATCGGATTTGGCCCGTGGGCTTCGCTGAGACCGACGATGCTGGCGTTACGCTACCGACCGGACGGGCGCGATAACCGTCAACCGCTCTACGGCACCTCGAAGAAAACAACTCGCAGGCAACCCGCGATCCTCGCTGATGGCACCATTGTCGCGACGGATGATGGCGGAGGCGTGATTCGGCATGACGGTCGGCGTTGGCAAACCGTCATGCCTGTCAATCGAGGTCAGCCTCATGCGTTGCTCCCAGCCCGTAAAGCCAACTTGGTCATTGCTGACGGAATCGGCCCGGAAAACATGCCGGCGCCGAATGCTCTGGGCGGTCAAATAAGAGCGGCGCGCGGACACAAGTACCTGACCGCGATCCGCGACGGATTCGAACTGTCGTCCGGTCAGGCGAGTGAGATGCTGCCTTTTTTGCAATCGTTAATCGCCGAGGAGTTCGGGCCGAAACCGGGCGTAAACCAATTCAGCCACCGACGCCGGGCCGACCCGTCGTTATGCGCCGATCGCGCGGGAAATATCTGGCGACTCGACTCGAAGCAACAGGTCAGTATCGTAATCAAAGGGAAGTGGCAAGACTTAACTCCACGCCTCGTCACCTTCGGAATGAAGCAAAAATGGGCTGGCGGCGCGGCTTTCCTCAGCCCGGTCGGCAGCGGAAAAAAGGTCTTAATTAGTAATTTAATGTCGCCTCGACCTGGTGGGATTTCGCTGTTCGCAGAAGTGATCGACGGCGATGTCTCGTTGTCGAAAGCGCCGCAGGTCGTCGGACGTCGAGATTTCAGTTTCGGGTCCCCGAATTTATCCGTTCGTGATTCGCAAGGGGCGATGTGGGCTCCGGGCTATCGCCTGACCGGAAATGGTGGGGCTTATGATGATCCCGGTCGCGTCGAAGCTCAGCTCGCTTGGCGGATCGGTGACCAAGGCATTGACCAAACCATTGAGAACGGCGGGTGGGCAATCCATTATGACGGCCCTGAAAGCACTCCTGCCGGGATCGGCGATCCCGGCAAAGTCTGGCTGACCGATATCAGAAACGGGGAGAGGCACGTCTCTCGCGAATTCCGAATTTGGCAGCATGGGAAAATAGTTCAGCGACTATACGTTCCGGCTGTGCCCCATTCGCCCTTCGTCATCAGCGACCGTCGTGGCTCGGTCTTTGTTCAAACTTTTTTTGGTCTAAGACATGTCTATCAAAGTATTGATGGACGTTATCACCTGGGTAAGGTTTATAAGTTTCCGGACATCCATGGTCCTTGGGATGGAATTGGATATAGCTCAAAAGGCGATTTATTAATCCATGAGTTTCGGTACGACAATGACGGGCGAAACACTCCGGCCTTGGTTAGCCACCTGTGGAGGATCCCATGGACCAACCCGGTGCCTCAATGCGACTACGAGGCCCCCGTCGAGGCCACGCGATTCGCCGCTCAATAAGAATAGTCATCCGGTTGTAGTAGGCCGTAAGACTCGCATGACTAAAATAAGAAGGCACCCGCCATATTGCGGGAGCCTTCTTATTAGATCATCGAAGAACTATTTCACGCCTTGGTTACCGGAAACCGGGCCGACCAGCCGATGTCAATTCGCCCATTGCCTCCAGAGGTCCGCGAACCAGTTCCAGTGCATCATCGCTTCGTGTGCCGGGCCGTGCGTATGCAACTTCTTGCGACCACGATCCACCTGCGGTCGCCTCTTGAGATTGAAGCGAATTTCCCAGCCTCGAGGAAGCTGTTTCCAGTAGACAGCATGATAAGGCTCGATCGATCGCTTCAAAGGTTCTCGCTTGAGTTCGCACTGATATTCGACATCGATGCTGCGACGCACAAGTGAGCTTGCCCATCGCAGCCGTGCTTCGTCAGATCCACGTAAAAGGATGTGGTCATCGGGCGAGCTTCCGGGGTGCGAGTAGGACTCGAAATTTAGTTCCTTTACCACCCGAAATTCCCAGTTCGGCTGCGTGAACTCTTCCCAGATGGCGCCGCCGATCTCAGTGAGGCCGAAATAGGCAACCACCGGCTTCCCCGAGAGGCCCTGTTTTCGCCAGAATGGCTCATTCTCGGGATGCCCCGGAGCGTTCGAGGGAAGCGTGATGAGCGGTATGAGGTCAGCCGGACCACACAAGGCGACTTCGGACTCGTCATCGAGCCTATAGATCCGAATCCAGCCGCGTTCGTTCATCGCCCAGACGGTCTCGACGATCTCGTCGAGCGGCACACCGATACAGGGGTGATTAAAGAAGTCGGGATTCGTCGCATCAATGCGCGCGAGTGGATAGCGCCACTCGACAACCAGATTCAACAGCCAGAATTCCGCGCGCGAAAGTTGAATTGACATCGATCGCCGGTGTTGATGCCGGCAAGTTTGGGGGATTAAAGCGTTCTGCT
Organism: Stratiformator vulcanicus; assembly: GCF_007744515.1. Classification (NCBI taxonomy): domain Bacteria; kingdom Pseudomonadati; phylum Planctomycetota; class Planctomycetia; order Planctomycetales; family Planctomycetaceae; genus Stratiformator; species Stratiformator vulcanicus. The sequence goes on along the minus strand of NZ_CP036268.1, from coordinate 600,830 downwards.
TTAGATGAGCTTTGCAGATAAGTGCAGGGAAATCAAACGCAAAAAAACACCCGCCGTTGAGCGGGTGCTTTTAATTCTACGATATTACGTCAGATTCAGTGACGAGCCGCACTTAGTCATTGGCCCGATCAGTCTCTTCTTCGACTTCGTCGCCAGCTTCTTCCGCGGCATCGGCGGCGTCATTTGAAGCTTCCTCAGCGGCATCGGCAGCGTCGTTCGCTGTGTCTTCGGCTGCTTCAGCGGCATTGTTGGCTGCTTCTTCTGTCGCCTCGGCCGCTTCATTTGCGGTTTCAGCCGCCTCGTTTCCGGCCTCTTCGGCAGCGTCTTGTGCATCTTCAGTCGATTCATCGACCGAATTGACGACGTCTTCGTACGTTTCATTGATGCTCTCACCGGCATCGTTTAATGCGTCGCCCGCTGCATCGGCGGCGTCATTAAGAGCTTCGCCGGTCGCATTGACGGCGTCGCCGACGCCTTCTGCGGCGTCGTTCGCCCCGTCTTCGATGGCCTCACCGGTCTGATTCACGTCGTTTTCGAGATTCTCGCTGAGATTCCCTTCATCGCTCGTGGCGGCGACCACGACCCAGCCGACGAGCAGTGTCGCCACGATGATTGCGATAATGGTGACAGTGGCTTTCATTGGTCTTTCCTTCAGCAGTAATAAACTCAGCTCGCTAAGTAGTGATCGAGCCGCGGTGTATGTGACGAGTAAGTGTCAAGTCGATTCGCTCAAACGGTCGGTGCTTTGCGACCGAAGATCAGCGAGACGACGAACAAGATCAGAAACACGACGAACGCGATCTGAGCCGCGGTTGCCGCCATCCCTGCCGCGCCACCAAACCCAAGGGCGGCTGCGATGATTGCGATGACAAGAAACAGAATTGCCCAACCCAACATGACATGTTCTCCAATTATGGACCGAAGTGACTCGTAACGTTTCGGCCAATCCAAGGACGCAATCGCGATGCCAATTAACCGACCCCAGCCGGCAATATTTCTTATCTCGCGTAATCAGAAGAAGTTAGAACGACAGCCTGAAAGGGTTAACAGCTCGCAATCGACAGCAACAAATAACTCGGCTGATCGGTGATCAACCCTGCTGTACTATCACGAATCGCCGCATTGCTGCGGCGGACACGTCAGACCGCAGGCTCGATACCCAGCCGTCGAGGGAATCAACGCGGGTTGGCACGCAGGTGCCGCGCGTGCCAGATCGCCCGACATATTGATGAGAGGCCGGGCTGAAATACGTCGAGCAACGTCGCATTCACCTGCGGCACGACTTAAGCCCGCCCACCGCGGTCAAGCCATTTCGGCGGGTTCAACTTCCACGCTGCTGCCGATCGTGATGCCGAACTTCGCGATGCGGTCGCGGATCTTACCGCGTGTGATGCCGAGGATGCGGGCGGCTTCGGACTGGTTGCCCTTCGTGTGCTGCAACACGCGGGTCAGGATAATCCGTTCGGCAACGGCAATCGCGTCGGCATAGACGTCTTTGGCATCGCCGTCGAGACGATCTTCGACGAACGAGAGGAGATTGCTTTCCCGCATCTCGTTTGATTCGGAGCGATCGAGACTCTCGGACGGTCGGCCCGAGTCATCCCGTTCATCGTTCGGCGTCAGCAGATCGCTCGGAAGAAAATCGGCCACAATGACCGGCCCCGATGCGGTGACCACTGATTGCCGCACGATGTTCTGCATCTGCCGGAGATTTCCCGGCCAATCGTACTTTTTGAGAATCCGCAGCGCTCCCGGCGAAAAGCCTTCGATCTCCCGGCGGCCCAGATCGTTCGCCGCTTTCGACAGGAAATACTGAAGCAGAATCGGCACGTCCTCTTCCCGCTCACGCAGTGGCGGCAGGACGATCGTCATTCCATTGAGGCGGTACAGGAGGTCTTCCCGAAAGGTCCCTTTATCGACCATCTTTTCCAGATTGCGATTCGTGGCCGCGATGATCCGAACGTCGGTGCGGATCGTCTCGTTGCCGCCGACTCTCTCGAATCGCTGCTCCTGCAGCAGGCGAAGCACTTTCGCCTGAGTGGCCGGGGACATATCCCCGATTTCATCGAGAAAGACGGTGCCGCCGTTGCACTGCTCGAACTTACCAATGCGTCGGCGGTCGGCGCTCGTAAATGCTCCCTTCTCATGGCCGAACAGTTCGCTCTCCAAGAGCGTGTCGGGGAGGGCGGCGCAATTGATTTCGACGAACGGAGCGTCCGATCGTTCGCTGTGCTGATAGATCGCTCGAGCAACCAGTTCCTTGCCGGTGCCGCTTTCGCCGCGAACAAGTACGGAGACCGGCTGCTTGGCGACTCGTCCGATCGATTTGAACACCTCCAACATTTCGGGGCACTGGCCCACGAATTGATCGGGGCCTGCGCCCAGCGCATTCTTCGTCGGCAGGACGACCGGCTCGCTCATCATCCGACGAGTGCGGATCGCCTTCTGAACGAGCTGCAGCGTCGGCTCCAGATCGAGCGGCTTTGTCACATAATCGAACGCCCCCAACTGCATCGCCTCGATCGCGGTCTCACTGTCCGCGTCGGACGCCATCATCACAACCGGGAGCCGAGGGTCGATCTCCGCAATTTGGCTGTAGATGTCGAGTCCTTTCGACTCGCTCATTTCGACGTCGAGCAGCACGACATCGGGTTTTTCCCGACGGACGAATTTGATTCCATCCTCAGGATCGTCAGTGCCACGCACTTCGACCCCCGTTTGCGCCAAGCCGTATGCGATCCCTCGGTAGACGCCCTCATCGATATCAAACACGAAAACTGACAATGCGATCGCTTCCCGTATATTGTGGCCGTAACTTCAACCTGGCCCGCGATCAGCGAATACTCGCGACACAGACCGACTCGGCAGCATACACCTCGCCATTGATTGCAGGATGGGTGGGAACCGTAAATTTGACCCCGGCGGATAGATTGCGGACAAATCGAGGCTTGACGCCGAAATTGACCTGCCCAGCCAGCCGACAGCCCTTCGCAAGACGTTTACCCGCCAAAATTGCTATGAACGATGCCTGGTTGATAGCGATCGGGACCGGCGCAGTCGCGGTCATGTTGATTTCATCGCTGCTGCTAAAAGGCTCAAGGTTGCTCGCCTATTCACCCAAAGTTAGCGGAGGGCGAGATTTTCTGATCGCACGGACGCCTTGGACTTTGAGAGCGCTATCGCTGCTCAGCTACCGAAGACTAGTGATCGTCGATGCCCAAGAACGATCCATCCTCATTCGCACCAATTGGCTGTGGGTCTGGCCGAGCCGGCGATCGATCGGCTTTGACGAAGTCGCCGCCATCCAGATTTCGGCCGATGACTGGAATCCGAGGACCGACGCCGGATTCTCGGGCGATCAAATCGACGCCCTGGCTGCTTGGGTGAGACTCCATGACTCCAGCCGCGTGATGCTGGCCCGCTTCGTCGGTGCCGGTAACTTTCAGGACGGTCATCTCGATGGACCCCTGCTGTTTCCTGTGATCGACGAAGCCGTTCAAGGCCTGTTCGACGCCTTCGGTTCTCAGGGCGCGGATCTGCGGGACTACGTCAATCGCTTGGAGAAGATTCTCGATGTTCCCCTCGAACGCGTCGGCTGACGAATTCGATTGAGCGTTCCCTATCGCAATTATCCCGTCAGTGTAGCGGCGTCCGGCGGCGATTCTTGAAAATCCGCAGGCATTGCGCGTCCGAAAGCCGCCACAGTTGGCAGGAATCTGCTCTAAGGCACGCCGTCGAGGTTCTCTGGCACCTTCAGATAATAGGCCCAGACCATCCAGCAGGTCAGACCGAATGCCAGCCGGATCGCGGATCGGAACATCCAGCCCTTCATCCGCTCCGCCATTTCCGCGGCATGTTCGGTGAGCGTCTCCTCGACCCGTTCCTCGACCATCCGGCGTGTGCTGAAACGACCGAACGTGAATGTTCGCGACGCCCAATCGATCGTCGGGTGGCTGGCCAGTTCCCCCTGATTCAGCACCGGATCGGTCTCCGCTCGGTCGAGCGTCGAAGTCCGACGGAGTACCAGCCAGTCGTTGTAGAGCATCACTCCGGCCAAGCCGACGATCAGAATGCCGCAGAGCGGGTGGCCGAAAACTTCGGAAATCGGCAACGTCGCGTAGCCCCACACAAAGTGATTGCAGATCGAATGAATGAGTGCCATCGCGAATGCGAGTGCGACCGGAACGAGGATCGAAAGATCGATCGCTGAGACGCCATGCTCCTTGATGATCTCCAACATCCGCGGCCAGCGGTCGGGAAATTCGCGAGCGAACGCCACGCAATTGCGATAATAATTCAGCCTCAATCCCACGTTCACGATCAGAACGAGGACCAGGTAGTATTCGTAAAGACTCAGCAGGTCGAACATCGAAGCGCGGTCGCCCCCAATGGCAATTGCCGCGCGATCAGGCGGCGTCTCGGTCACGAAGCAAGGATACGTCACGCTCGATAATCGACGCTACGGCACTTACCGATCGACGGGTCGGGAAATCCCCGCGGCCCTGAGCGATTCCGGTTCGATGCTGGAATCGGCCCGACACGGCGTGTACGGTCGCAGCAGCTCGCCGATTTACGGTACGGACCTTTGAGGCGTTATGTGCGGCATTGTCGGACTGTTCGGGGACACGCAAGAAAATCTGATCGACGCGATGCTCGAGCGGCTGGCCCATCGGGGTCCGGACGGCGAGGGCGTTCATCGACTGCCGGCAGGTGCGACGCCGATGCCGAGCCGAATCGGTCACCGGCGGCTGGCCATCATCGATCCCGACGAAGGGCACCAACCGCTCGTCGATAGAGCGAGCGAAGGTCGGCGGGCGATCGCCGCCAACGGGATGCTCTACAACTACAAGCAGCTCCGGGAGCACTACGGAGCGTCGAACTTCGACACGAAATGCGATGCCGAGTCGATCTTTAAAGCCTGTCAGCATGAAGGCGCCGGCGGCGTCGACATGCTCGACGGCATGTTCGCGTACGTTTACGTCGACGGCGACCAACTGATCGCCGCCCGCGATCCGCTCGGCATCAAGCCTTTGTACTATGCCAAAGACGGCGACCGGCTGCAGTTTGCCTCCGAAATCAAAGCGTTGCTCGATGCCCCCGGCAAAGTCGAGGAATTCCCCGCCGGGCACGTCATGACGACCACGATCGGATCGGGCGACCTTAATTTCCGGCAGTACTACCACGTTCCGCCGCCACACGAGCAGATCGAAGATGCGGTCGAAGCGGCCAAGCTGGTGCGTGAAACGCTCGAAGCCGCGATCGAAAAACGGATGCAGACCGATGTCCCCCTCGGCTGCTTTCTCTCCGGCGGACTCGACAGCTCGGTCATTACCGCAATGGCCGTCCGGCATCAGCCCGATATGCACACCTTTGCCGTCGGTGTCGAAGGATCGGGCGACCTGAAGGCGGCCCGACTCGTCGCCGATTATCTCGGCACGCAACATCATGAGTTGCTTATCACTCCGGAGGCCGTCCGCGAAGCCCTTCCCGAAATCCTCTATTATCTCGAGAGCTACGATCGCGATCTCGTGCGGTCGTCCGTCCCCTGCTGGTTCGTCAGCAAATTGGCAACCGAGCACGTGAAGGTAGTGCTGACCGGCGAAGGGGCCGATGAGCTCTTCGCAGGTTACACATTCCACAAAGATTACCGCGACGATGGGCAGCTCGACGCCGAGCTGCGCCGCGGGCTGCTTTCGATGCACAACATCAATCTGCAACGTGTCGACCGCATGACGATGGCCCACGGACTCGAAGCCCGCGTCGCGTTTCTTGATCCCGCGATGATCGAGGCGTCGATGCGCATCGCGCCGGCACTCAAACTTCCGACGATCGAGGGCGTTTCGGTCGAAAAGTGGATTCTTCGCAAGGCCGTTGAAGACCTACTGCCCCGCGAAATCGTGTGGCGGGACAAACTCCAATTCGACGAAGGCAGCGGGCTCTCCGATCTGCTGCAGGAGATCGTGCCCGACCGCACGAACCGTTTCGAACTTCCTGACGGTCGTCATCCGCGAAGCGACGAAGAAGCGTGGTATGCCCGCACGCTGGGCGATCGCTACGCAGACGACCCGACCATCTTCGCCCTCACCGCCCGCTGGGAAGACAACCGCGTCGCTTAGACCTCAACAAGCCGCACTTCCTGTGAAGTGCGGATCGAACAAGGGGCGAGGCGGATCGGTGCGCACGCAACGTGTCTCCACGATCGATCCGCGGCTCTCAGGAGCCTCGGATCGTTAGCCTACGAGTTCTTTCACGCTCCTGGCGATGCCTTCGGGGTCGAGGCCCTGGTAGCCCATTTGTTGCCACAGGCCGCCGGAGCCTTCGCGGTGGACACCGATGTAATCGTACTTGCCGGTGAAGCCGCGCTTGAGGAGTTGGCTGCCGAAGCGGGAACCGAGCCCCGTCTTCACGTTGTAGCCTTCGGCAACCATCACGAACGGGGCCTTGGCGAGTTTGGCCATCATCGCTTCATCGTAAATGTTGAGCGTCGACTTATTGATCAGGCCGACATCAAGGCCCTCTTCCTTGAGGCCAATGACGGCATCGAGGGCGCGATAGACCGTTTCGCCGAATGAGACGACATAGCCGGCGGTCCCTTCTCGAATCACGTCGTCTTTCCCCGCGACGAACTCGTAGCCATCGCCGTAAATTAAATTGCCGTCCTCATCGAGCAGGTCGGGCACCGGGGCGCGGTTGGAGAACAGGAATCGAAGGCCGGGATCGAAGAAGATTTTATTTAGGCAGGACCGCAATTGATGCTGGTCCGCCGGGAAGTAAAGCCGCGTCGGATGATGCTCGTCGAGTTCTTCGATTCCGCCGTCGGCGAACAGGCTGTTGATCCCGAAGTGACAGGAGTTGTCGGCCATCTGATCGCAGCCGGAGTGCGAGAAGTGGCAGAGCACATTCGAGTAGTTCATCCGGGCCATCGTGACCTCGGAAATGATCATTTCGAGGAAGGCAGAGAACGTCGCGTAGATGCCCTGCTTGCCTTCCTCATAGCCAAAACCGGCGGCGGCTGAGAAGTTGCCGCGCTCCATAATCCCGCCGCGGACGAACACCTCGGGATGTTCCTTGCGAATCGAATCGAGGCCGCACGAGCCTTCGAGGTCGTTGTCGAAGACTCGAACACTGGCGACGCGGTCTTCTTCCGACATGCCATCAAGAAGTTCGTTGACGATCTTGCCGAACAGTGAGCGGTTCTTACCCATGTCGCCGCTGCCGCGGTATTTGGGCTGCGACGGGCCCTTCTCGACGCTTTCTAGAAATGCGACCGCTTCGTCGAGGCCGCGGCCTTTCAGATAGGTCAATGCGGCATCGGTCGGAATCACGTCGTGCCCGTGCGTCGAGCCTTCGATGCCTTCGATACCCGGGGCCATCGGTCGTTTGTTGATCAACGCGACCGGACCCTCTGACGTAACGGCCGCACACATCCGCGAATAGAGGTCGTCGAGGTCCTCGCCTTTGCCGGTGTTCACATCGAGGCCGTGCCCCTGCAACGTTGCGGCGACGTCGTAGCCCTTCATGTAATTCGACGGGTGCCCGGCGATCGTGACGTCGTTGTCGTCGACCAGCAGTTTGATGTTGAGATTCTCTGAAACGGCTAGCCGAGCGGCCTCGGCATCGTTGCCTTCCATCTGCGAGCCGTCCGAGCCGAGCAGAAAGACGACGCTATCCGGATTCGCCATCGCAACGCCGTTTGCATATGGCCACATGTGGCCGAGCCGACCGGAGGAAATCTTCACGCCGGGCGTGAAGTTGCGTTCAGGATGCCCGGGGAGATGGGCGTCGAATTCGCGGTAATGCAGCAGCCGTTCGTAGTCGAGTTCGCCCTCGAGAGCCGCCATCAGGTATTGCGTCGCCACACGGTGACCCGCTTCGTCAAAGAAGATCGGCACAACACCGGGTTGGCCGCCCTCTTTGGCGTGCAGCATAAAGCTGTAGGCGATCATGACCTCCGGCACGGTGTCGTAGGCCCCGCCGGTGTGACCGCCGACGCCGCGCGCTCCGCCGACGGCGGTGAAGAACACGATCGCGTCGCGACAAAGCTGAATGTTCGCCTCAAGCGTTTCACGCTGCTCGTCGGTGAGCGTTACCGAACTCGGATCGAGCGGCAGCGGCTGGAAGGCATCAAGATCGATCGGGAAGGCAGTAGCGGTGCTCATGCCGGAGGACTCATTACGAACGAGGAGACGACGAGAAAAGGCAGCGAGAACGGAACGCCCCTGACAGGCGAGCTTTTAGCCGATCCCGCGTCGAGTTTCAATTTGCGGCGGATCATCTTCGCTTGCCGCAGCATCTCTCGCCAGCGGAGCCGTTCCCAACTCCTGCGTCTATTGGTCGAACTGAACCGGGATTTCAGCGTCTACCTCGGATCGGGTCGATAGTCCTCCTGTCGCATTGCGAGCGAGCGGCCACCGTCAGAATTCGCCGATCACCACCCCGTCTCGTCGGTTGGCCAAGTTCATCTGAATCGTCGAGTCCAGATTCTCGCTCAGAAATCGGACCGAGCCATCGCCGAGAAGAAACTGCACGCCGCCTGCATGCCAGCTTGCGAAAGAACGGACATTTGAGCCTTCGATCAATGAATTGTTGTTCGTGTGAATACCTCGCATCACGCCGCTGAAAGTGACCCCACTAAACGTCGCACCAAGCCAATGGCCGCCCAGATACGTGTCGGTCCCTCCGAAAACCGTCCGTTTGCCATAGCAGCGTTCTCCGACCGCCAGAGTATTCGACAAGCCATCGGTCACATCCCGAAATTTGACGGCACTTCCCAGGTACATCATCCCATTCGCTTCGGCGTCATTGCCGGCCGGCAGGTTTCGAGACGAACCGTCATTATTGTCGTAAGCTCCGTACACGGCGATATAATTCGAAGTCGAGACGTAGTCGTCCGGATCGTTGCCGTATTCATCGTTCAATGTCGGTGCGATATCGGAGGGGCAACGGTAAACCGAAATGGCCGTCCGTGCCGCAGCCGTTTGCCGAACATCGCCGACACGATTCGCCCGTGGATTAAGAGCCTGGTAAATAGCTTCCCGTTCTATCTGCGGCAGGATCATCACGCCCCAGCCGAAACCGTGATAGAAAACCGAGCTTGTCCCTTCATTGACCATTTGCATCGCCGAGGGCAGTGACGATGCGACATCGTGATAATTATGGAGTGCGAGTCCGATCTGCTTCAGGTTGTTCTTACATTGAGATCGCCGCGCGGCTTCCCGTGCCTGCTGAACCGCCGGAAGCAATAGCGCAATTAAGATCGCGATGATTGCGATCACGACAAGCAACTCGATTAATGTAAACCCTCGACGGCTCACGAAGAATCGCCCACGGCCGGATTGGCATTTCGTAGATGCCGACAAGTTCGCGCGGTACATCGATAAACCTATCATTGAAATATTGAGAAAAGAGCCACGAACTCGTGACTCGCATAACGACAGAAAGTGTGAGAGATAGACAGCCAGCAGTGATTTAATCGACCGCGGCGACTCCGCCTCCCCGACGAGAATCGGCAACGCCCTTTGCTGCTTCGGTCTCGGCATCGACAGCGATGCAATGAGCCGAACCTTGTCGAGACTTCCATAGTGCGACCGAATGCCCCATGCCTTCCAATTCCTCGGCGGCAGCGTCAAATAACTGCACCGAAGGGCCGGTTTGTTCGAATCGTATTTCATCTGGAAACCATTGATGGTGAAATCGAGGCGCCGCAACAGAGTCTTCAAGATCATTATTAAAGACCAGATGTTGAACGATAATTTCGCTCACCGTATTGATAATCGTGCGGCCGCCGGGGCTCCCGACGAGCAGGACCAACTTGCCGTCCTTCTTGATAATTGAAGGCGACTGCGAGCTGAGCATTCGCTTGCCGGGTGCAATCAGATTCGCAGTGGTGCCAATCTTCCCCCGCCTGTCGGTGACCCCCGGATTCCAGTTGAAGTCGCCCATCTCGTTATTAAGAAGAATGCCGGTCCCCGGCACGACGATCCGACAACCGAATCGTCCCTCCAAGGTATAAGTATTACTAACGCCATTGCCTTCAGCGTCGATGATTGAAAAGTGGGTTGTCTCGAGGCTCTCACGATTCGGAGGAGTCAATTTAATTCCGTCGGCCAAGTCCTCAGACGAAGTCGCCTGATCCTGGCCGATGCCATCCGCGAGGTTTGATGCGAACTCCTCCGTCCAGATCTCGGGATCAATCTCCACGAAGTCGGCGTCTCCGAGTCGAGCGGCACGTTCGCGAAACGAACGCTTCATCGCTTCGGCAGCTAGATGAACCCGCTGCGTCGTCCACGACGTCCCGGTCGTCTCAGCGATGCCGCATTTTTCAAGCATCCGCAACTGCAGCAGAATAGTCGTCCCACCGGAACTCGGCGGCGGCGGGCCAAAGTATTCAAAATTAAAAACGTCGCCCCGCACAGGTTTTCGAAGCTTCGCGCGATAGGAAGCAAGATCCTCGCGCGTGATCAGCCCGCCCGACTTCGACATTGATGAAGCGATCTGATCGGCAATCGATCCGACGTAGAACGCCTCTGCACCTTCACGGGCGAGCGTGCGGAGCGTCCGGGCGAGATCGGGTCGTTTCATGATATCGCCGGCAATCCACTCCTGATTGCCGGACGCTGCAAATACGCGGCGGAACTCTTGAAACTTTGGCTCGCGACGCACCGACGTCAGTCGCATTGTTTTGTTTAAAGAGTCGGCTAGATACTCGTCGACGACGAATCCTTCGTCCGCAAGATCGGCGACTGGACCAATTAATTTCGACCACGGTACAGACCCGTACTTTCGGTGAGCGAGAGCCAATCCCGCGATCGTTCCGGGCACTCCCGCCATTCTCGCATGACGACGGTCGGCCCAATTGGCAAAGCTGTCGACCGTGGCTGCGGCGGGGGCCGTCTCTCGATAGTCGACGCAAACAACCTCCCCGTTAGAAGGCGCGATCATCATGAATCCGCCACCCCCGATGTTGCCCGCTTCGGGCCATGTGACCGCCAGCGCCAGGGCCGTCGTCACCGACGCATCGACGGCATTTCCGCCGGCAGCGAGAACGTCACGTCCCAATCGGGCGGCGATCGGAGTTTCGCAAACGACTAAACCAAGATTGCTCTCGGCCGATGACGGAGGCCCAAACACCGGTTCTGCGGCATTGGCGACAGGCGAGGCTGATACGGCAATCGCCGCAACCAGATTTGTCGCTGCGACACCAATTAGTAATTCGCGTTTAATTCGGGAGAATCGAATCCGCAGATTTGATAACTGCAGTTTAGAATTGCAAATCATGTTTCTTGAACTTGTGGATTTAGTGGCAATATCCGGCGACCGCGGTCCACGCGATGACGGCGAGCCCCGCGGCGAAGCCCGCCGGAACCAGCTGAGTCAACACATGGTCCATCAAATCGGCGCCGGTCGTCATAGCGGTCAAGACCGTCGTATCAGAGATCGGCGAGCATTGATCGCCGAACGTGCTGGCGTTTAAGACCGATGCAAAACAGACCATGACGTAAAGCGTCGGCGATGAAAGGTCCGCTTCCGCCGACACGGAAACGGCAAGGGGCATCGCAAGGGGATAGACGACCGCATACGTCCCCCAACTTGTTCCCGTTGAGAACGCAATCGCGACGGTCAGAGCAAAAAGAACCGCTGGCATCGCCATCGGTTCGAGCGAATTTCCGAGTAAGTCGACCAAGTAGCGACCGCCACCTAGTTGCGACGTTAAAGTTCCCATGACGATCGCCATCATCAGCACGACGGAGCCGTATGTCGCACCTTTAAGCCCGTCGGAAATTCCCTGCATTAATTGAGCGATCGTCAAACCCCGAAACAGGGCGATCCCACAGGCGGAAAGGAGCGCGGCCCCGAACGCCCATCGCACTTCCGGCTTACCGGATACAACAAAGGTCCCGACGGCAATGCTGATGAGGATGGCCAATGGCAGGAGAAACTCCGCAACGTGCGGTCGATATCCTTCGGGCACCGCGGTGACATGGTCGATTGATGCATTCATCGGCATACTGCCCGGGCGGTTTAGTTGCCCCGTTTGTCGGGACCGCTCGACCGCGGCTCGAAATCGCGATCCGATGAAAGGGCCACGGTCGATCGCTACCAAGAATGTGCCGATGATGGCGAAGATCGAATAAAAACTCAGCGGGATCGCCTGAAAGAAAAACTGGATGCGGGCTGATTCCGTCGCAAGATAGGCGACCCCTGGCACAAGCAGCAATGACTGGATATATCCCGGCCAGGCATTAAAGGCGATTAAGGAAGCGACCGGTGAAGCCGTGGAATCGACGATATAAGAGAGTTCTTCGTGGCTGACCCGATTCGCATCAGCGAGCGGTCGCACCGCCGTACCGACGAGCACGGTGCTGATCGTCCCGCCTTGAAAGAAGAGAATTCCCAGAGCCCAGGCCACGACCTTGGCAGAGCGGGGACCTCGCACGAAGTGTCGGGCAGCCCAGCGGGCGAATGCTTCGGCCGCTCCGGTTCGCGACCACACACCGAGAAGTCCTCCGAGCAGCCAGAGGTAGAGAATTAAGATGCCGCTCGCTTGGGGCGTGCCGATGATCGGCACAAGGACGTCTTCGGTCAGGTCGTACTGTCCCAACGACAGAGCACCACAAAGCGCTCCACCCGCTAAAGAAACAAGAGGCTCGCGCGTCATCCAACACAGAGCGAGAGCGACGAAAGCGGGAAGCAGGGACCATACGCCGAAGTGTCTGCTGAGAGTTGCGTGAAAATACTTAGTCTGTTCGCCCGAGATCCATTGAATGATGACCGAGGACTCCGAGCCGACAGATTCTTCAGCCGCGGCGAGGACGAGATCGCCGACAGGTTGATCGACATCGTCGACGGCGTTGACCGGTACGATCTCGTCGTCGCTGTTCTCAGCCGCTGCTTGGTCGATTGCGACGAGATCAACAACCGCCGTCGGCTCGACATTGCGGCCGACCCAAATGGACGTGCAAACCGCAACAATCATCAACATCGCGGTCGCGATGCGCGAAGGCCGACTCAGGCTCGTTGGTGCCGAACCGTGCGGTGTTTCCCGATCCTTCGAGGCGATGTCGTCATTGGGCACGTCCGTTTCGGCCCGATCGTCGGCGGTCGCACTCAAGACTTAATGTTCGATTTTCTGGCTTCATGGCTCGATCGGGGCAAGCAACCGATCAAGACGCGGTCAAAATGATGGGAAAACTGTCGAAGCCTCCTAAGTACAACTCCGGTATGCAAGCGACGTGCCGAGAGGCGCGTGGTGCGACCCACGGCTCCTAAAACAGATCAGGGCATCAGAAACACGAACACGAGCCACCTCGACAGGCTGACACTCGCCCTGAGCCGTTAAAGACATTACCCAGGCTCGCCACGGAGAAAGCGGCATCCACGCGCATTGGAGCCCGATTCGACGCGATCGCGTCATTGGCTTCCCCGTCCGCGCTTCAACAACGCATTCGTCAACTCACTGGCCGCGCCCGAGTTGTGCAGACCACGACGGCTACAGGCCCGGCAATGTTGTCAATTCGTCATCAGTAATGTTGACTTGTTGATGAATCGTCTACCTTCTGGCGTTGGAGGAGAGGCCGTGCTTTTTCGCGAGGCGAAAGAATTGGGCGCGGTCGAGTCCGGCTCTGCGCGCGGCTTCAGCGAGGTTGCCTCCCGCAGCAGTGATCGATTCGGTCAGGTATTCCCTCTCGAAACGATCACGGGCGTCACGGAAGGGCTCTAATCGAAAGGACCGGTTGCCGCTGGGGGCCGCGACCGTTGGCGATGTCGCCTGATCCGCTCCGTGGACAATCCGCTGTGGGAGGTCGGCGACGTTGATCTCGGTTCCGACATGCAGCACGGCGATCTGCTCGGCGACGTTTTGAAGTTCGCGCACGTTTCCCGGCCACGGAAACGTCGTCAAAACTTGCACGGCCTCGTTGCTGAAGCGGGGAGGACGGCGTCCCTCCGGGAGGAACTTCTTCAGGAAATGCTCAGCCAACAGCATAATGTCGCCGGGGCGTTCTCGCAGAGCAGGAAGCGTCAGGCTGATCACGTTGAGACGGTAGAAAAGATCGGCACGAAAGCGCCCCTGTTCGACCTCGACATGCAGATCGCGATTGGTCGCGGTGACGAGCCGAGCCTGGCTTTTGAGATCGTCATTGCCGCCGACTCTGGTGAATCGACCACCTTCGAGCACGTGCAGCAATTTCGATTGGAGGTCAAAGCTCAACTCGCCGATTTCGTCGAGGAAAATTGTTCCGTGACCGGCCGCTTCGAAGCGGCCGATTCGACGCTTGGTCGCCCCGGTGAACGCGCCCGGCTCGTGACCGAACAGTTCGCTTTCGAGCAGTCCTGAAGGGATCGCCGCGCAATTGACTTCGACGAACGGTGCCTTGGCCCGACCGCTATGTTCATGAATAGCGTGGGCGAGCAACTGCTTGCCGCAGCCCGTCTCGCCCAAGATCAAAATCCGGCTTTCCGAGGATGCAACGACGCGGGCTTTCTCGAAGATGGCCTCCATAGCGGAGTCCGAAGAGATCATTTTCGCCAGCGTGACCGGGCCTTCGGCGTCCCCTTTCAGGACGCGCCGAACCCGAGCGACCAACTCACGGCTGGCAATCGGCTTGGTCAGGTAATCCGCAATACCGAGCCGATTCGCTTCGATCGCCGACTGCTCTGTCCCATAACTCGTCAACATGATGATCGGGACGTCGCTCCCAACACCCCGCACGCCGCGAATGACCTCGAAGCCTCCCAGGGGCTTCATCACGAGACTCGTGATCAGAAGGTCCAACTCGCGGCGTTCCGCTTTTGCGATTGCTTCGTAAGGATCAGAGAGCGCCGTCGCCGCGAGGCCGGCGCCTTCAAGAATGGCGACCATCTCCTCGCGCAACGAGGGAATGTCATCAAGAAAGGCGATGCGAGGGGTTTTGTCGCGGCTCATGATCTCTCCGGCACGATTGTTGCCTGACCGTCGAGTGATGCAACCCCTTCCTACTCTCGGCACGGGAGGGTTCAGCAATACCTCGGAGCACCACAATTTCTATGACCGCTTGGCCGTTTCACTTAGCCGTTCCCGTCAGCGACCTGACGAAAGCACGTGAGTTCTATGGGGGACTCCTCGGCTGTCCCGAGGGCCGCTGCGATGAAACGTGGGTCGATTTCGATCTCTTCGGGCACCAATTCGTATGTCATCTTGACCCGTCAATGCCTCCGCCACGCAAACACGTCAACGACGTCGATGGCGACGGCGTGCCGATACCGCACTTCGGAGTCGCGTTCGACCTGCCGACTTGGAGAGCGCTAGCCGATCGGCTCGAGGCCGCCGACATCGAATTCATTATCGCGCCGCGGACGAGGTTCGCAGGTCAACCGGGAGAGCAAGGCACGATGTTCTTCCATGACCCGTTCGGACATGCCCTCGAATTCAAAGGTTTTCGTTCGCTACAGACGCTCTTCGCGAAGGAAGCTGTCGCGCATTAAACGGCGCGCTTGAACGAGTACTTCATAAGATGATCCATTCCGGGATAACACCAGTGTCTCAGACGATATCTGACTTACAAACTCCGCCGTTTGTTCCGCCGTCCGCAGTTGACAACGCCGACGCCCTTCCTGACTTAATGTCATATCGGCGAATCGTTGTCGCGACCGATTTCGCCAACGCTCCTCAGTCGTCCAAGACGGCTTGGAGTTTGCTGCGATACCGCCGTGATGACATCGTCGCGGTACTCGACCCCGAATTACCCTTCGCGACAGCGGGCGACGCGTTTGGCCACGGCGGCTCGATACCGATCGTTCGCTCATTCGATGAAGTGGCAACTCCGGATGCACTCTTCATCGGAGTATCGCCCGCGGGCGGACGCTTGCCGCGGCCGCTTCGCTCTGCGATCGCCGCATCGATTCGTGAAGGCATCGACGTCGTCGCCGGTCTCCACGACTTCCTTCGTGACGACGACGAATTTTCGCTGGCGGCCGCGGCCAGCGGATCACGGCTCATCGATGTTCGCCGCAATTCAGAACGAACGACCGCGACCGGAGCATCATTCCGACCGGGATGTCTAAGAATCCACACGGTCGGTCATGATTGCTCGGTCGGGAAAATGGTAGCGTCCGCCGAGATTGACCTCGCTCTAAGAAGGCGCGGTGTCGACTCCAAATTTCTGGCGACCGGCCAGACGGGCATTATGATTTCAGGGGCGGGCATTCCGATCGACTGCGTCGTGTCCGACTTCGTCAATGGTGCCGCCGAACGTCTCGTGCTGGAGCATGACGAACATGACGTCCTCGTGATCGAAGGCCAAGGAAGTGCGGTCCACCCCGCCTATTCCGGCGTGACCGTGGGCCTGCTCCACGGCGCGGCTCCCGACGGCCTTATCCTGTGCTATGAAGCGGGTCGACAACGAATGAAGGGATTGGAGCATATTAAGATCCCACCGCTTGAGAAGTTCGTTTCGCTCTATGAAACGCTCGCGACGTTTCGCAACCCTTGCCGTGTGATCGGCATCGCGATGAATAGCCGACGGCTTGATTCCGATGCAGCCGACATAGAGCGTGAACGCGTCTCGGCGGAGCTTGGCCTGCCGGTGTGCGATGTCTGCCGCGACGGGGCCGACTTGCTCGCCGACGCAATCCTTTCATTGCGTGAGAGTGTGATTCGATGAGTGACGGCTATGAACTCGAATTAACGCCGCGCCGAATGCCCTTATCGCGACCCTTCACCATTTCACGCGGCTCCATCGACATCCAGGAATCGCTGCTGGTCGGCCTGCGACATCGAGAGCATGTCGGCTATGGCGAAGCCACGCGCCACGTTTATTACGGGCACTCGATCGAATCGCTCACCAGATCGCTCGAAGCAATCAGACCTTGGCTTCGATCGATCGCTACTCAAGAGCCTGAGGAACTGTGGCCGCAACTTCAGCAAAAGCTGTCAGACGATTCATTCGCCCTATCGGCGATCGATTCAGCGGCACACGATCTGGCTGCGAAAATAGCCGGGACCAACTGCTTTGAGCGCTGGGGAAGCCGATGGTGTGATGTCCCCCTGTCGAGCGTCACAATACCTATCGACTCGCCCGAGCGAATAGCTCAAGAAGCCCGTGAATATGCGGGGTGGCCAATCATTAAGATTAAGCTAGGCGGTCCGGATGATCTTGAGGCGGTGCGGGCTGTTCGCAACGCGACCGACGCGATCATCCGTGTCGACGCAAATTGCGGTTGGGACCCGAAACAAGCGGTCGAATTGTCGGCGGAGCTCGCGAAACTTGGAGTAGAGTTTATCGAGCAGCCACTTCCAGCGAACGCCGGATTCGAGGCTGATCGATTCGTCTATCAGCATTCTAAATTGCCGGTCATTGCGGATGAGAGTTGCGTCCGCGAAGCCGATGTCGGCCTGTGCCAAAGCCGCTTCCACGGGGTCAATATTAAGCTGTCCAAGTGCGGCGGACTGACGCCCGCCGTTCGTATGGCCCGAGCCGCGCGGGAGGTCGGCCTATCCACAATGGTGGGTTGCATGATCGAATCGAGCGTGGGCGTCGCTTCCGCTGCGCAACTGCTCCCCTTAATCGACTACGCGGACCTTGACGGCCACGTCCTTCTCAGCGACGACCCGACAACCGGGTTTTCTTTAAAACTTGGGTTGGTCACACTTGAACATCCCGGCGGCCACAGCGCCGCCCCCCGTTTCGCGGCCTGACACTTTGCCACAAATAAAACGAGATATCTTCAATGACTCTTAAATTAATAACTGGGACCGCCGCACTTTGCCTCGGGCTCACGGCTCAACTTCAAGCGACAGCCTGCACCACCGCCGTCATTTCGGGCCGGGCGACAATTGATGGTCGGCCCCTGCTTTGGAAGAATCGCGACTTCTGGCAACGAGATAACGAAATCGTTTGCGATGACACGGGCAAGTTCCGCTACGTCGCCGTCGCCAACGCCGGCGCAACCGAAGGCATGCGGATGGGTGTGAACTCGGCGGGCCTGTGCATTGAGAATTCACAAAGCAGCGATATGTCCGGCGACCGCACTACGGGGCCGAATAACGGTCGATTGATCCGCATGGCGCTTGAGAATTGTGCAACCGCTAAAGACTTCATCAGACTGCTCGATGAGACAAACGAAAGCGGCAGGCGAACTCGTGGCAATTTTGGGGTCATCGATGCGTCTGGTGCCGCAATGATGTTCGAAGTCGGCCCACGTTCCTACCGTGCTTACGATGCGAACTCAGAGCGAGATGCACCACAGGGTTTCATCGTCCGCTCGAACTTCAGCTTTAAGGGGCTTGAGGAATCGGGAACGACCCCGACCGATTTTGAGACCATCTATTCAGGCGATCGATTCTGCCGGGCGACCGAATTGTGCATTGCCGGGGCTGCCGACGATAAACTTTCCGAAAGCTATCTTTTAAGTTTCGTGTCGCGTGACATCGGCGAAGCAATCCAAACTGGCTTTAATTTCACTAATAGCCCAACGCGTCAATCGGTTAAGGCGACACCACAGCTTGTAAACACGACATCAACCCTTAATCGAAAGAGAACTGTCTCCGCGGCGGTCATCCGTGGCGTCTTGAAGGATGAACCGGCCTCAATGACCACGATGTGGGTACTTCTCGGCGAACCGCTGCTGACGGTGGCTGTCCCATGCTGGGCGGAGCAGGGCGCGGCCGCCCCGGAAACCACAGCCGGAGGTCAACGCAACATTTGCGATCTCTCAACGAGTCTCCGAAAACAGTTTTATCGGTCGGAAAATGAGCTGGACACGAATCAGCTCTATTCAGTCTCGGTCCGTCTCAATCAACTCGAGAGCGAACTGCTTGAAAAGGTTGACGCCGAAAGAAAACGCTGGCAAACCAACCCTCCGCAAAGTACACAATTACTAGCGCTGCACTCCTCTGCCTCGGCCGAAATCTCGAAGCTGCTGGTCGCGCTCAACGGGTCTACTTCCGACCCGGCGAATACCGACTCGCCCGTAGAGCCGGTTGCAATCGACTTTCACTTCTCGGACGAGAACGGAACGAAGTTAGGTGAGGCAAAGAATTCCGCGAGTAGCGAATCGTGGGACGGCGGCATGACCAAATGCGTCGTCAAAGACGGGGCGTTCCGCATCCGCAGAAATAGTGACAAGGCGGTTAATCGGTACGTCCCACTGGATCATCCGATCCGGGTTCGCGCTCCCCGAGGGACCGACAAAGTTCCCAAGGGCTATTTAATTCTCGAGGTCTCCGGATGGAACCTGACCGGAGATAAAGCCAATGAAATACTGAGATTCGGCTTCACCTCTCAGTCAGAAAAGAATTATCAGACCGCCGGATTCGTCGTTGAGCGGACTGGTCCCGATACAGTTTCACTGTCGGGAGCCGCCTTCGGAGAGGGGAGTAGCGACATCGCGACCGACATCAAGCTGCCCGCTCATCTGAAAGAGCCGATTTCACTGGCACTCGAACTCGATAAAGTCGAAAACAACCCTGATGAAGGGGAAAGCGGTGGCGTCTATCGGCTTTATTTGAAACGGGCTGGCGAGAGTGAATATCAGCAAATCGGAGATGTCGGGCAGTGCCGACGGCTCCGGAATGGAAACGCCGTCCATCTTCGTGTCGACGGCCGGTTCGGCGACGACAAAGAGTACTTCGACATTGACCGACTCTACTTCACCACCTTAGCCCCATAGATATTTAATCAGCCCCATAGATATTTAAACAGGCAAAGCATTGCCGCGCGAAGCGGCCGCAGTACTAACCACTAATGGAGAAGCAAAAGGTACTTCGAACCGTGAGAGCGAAGTTCTTAGGCGGAATCACTCTTATTGGGCTGAGGCTCCGCCTATTCACGCAATAATTCACTCAATGATTCGATCAAGCTCTTGAATCATTGACTTCGTCACATTCGGATTTTGTTTGGCGATGTCATTCTCCTCGCCGCGATCATCCGCGAGATTAAACAACTCATATCGCGGCTTCGGTGGATTATCATTGCCTTGACGCTTTCGTTTCGACGGTCGCGACATCTTCCGAACAAGTTTCCAATCGCCCTTACGAAATCCGAAGCTTCCCCAGCGGCCGTTATCCTGTTCGACAAGTAGCTCGCGACCGCTTGCCCCGGCCTCACCGAGAAGGGCCGGCAGGACTTGGGCACTGTCATGAAAGCCGTCGTCGGGCAGTGGGGTCTCGGTTAATGCCGCGAGGCTTGCGGCGATATCGATCGTGCACACGATCTCGTCTGAAACGCCCGGCTCGATCCGTCCGGGCCAATGGGTGATAAAGGGCGTGCGGGTCCCTCCCTCATAAACGCTATATTTTCCGCCAT
Source organism: Stratiformator vulcanicus (assembly GCF_007744515.1). NCBI lineage: Bacteria > Pseudomonadati > Planctomycetota > Planctomycetia > Planctomycetales > Planctomycetaceae > Stratiformator > Stratiformator vulcanicus. The sequence continues at coordinate 580,548 of NZ_CP036268.1, read as the reverse complement.
TGAACGGGCCGTTCGGGTCATGGTCGCCCAGCAACTCAACTGCGCCATCTTCGTACCCGTCATTCAAGACCGGCCCGTTGTCGGAACAAAAGATGATTAATGTGTCATCAGCATGTCCTGCTTCATCTAGCGTCTCCAATAACTGTCCGACACACCAATCGAGTTGAATAATCGAGTCGGAGCGGAACCCCTGCTTGGTCGCCCCTTGAAATCTCTCGTGCGGCATTCGTGGCACGTGGAGGTCGTGCGAGGCGAAAAATAAGAAGAACGGCTTGTCCGATTCCTGCTGAATCCATTGATCCGATTCTTCGACCCAACGGTCGGCCAAATCTTCGTCACGAAACCTGGCAGCGTGACCGCCAGTGTAATAACCAATTCGACTAATACCGTTATGAATCGTCTGATTGTGGCCATGATGCCAATCCAGTCGAAGCGTGTCGCGATGTGTGATTCCGGTCGGATGATCCGGGCTCGGCTTCTTCCGGCCGACCCACAACGGATCTTCGGGATCGAGATTTAAGACGCGATGACCCTCGACGTAAACCTGCGGTACCCGGTCATTTGTTGTGGGAAGTAAGAAGCAATGATCAAAGCCGATCTCCAGCGGCCCTGGCTTAAGGTCGCCGTTCCAGTCAGGACCGTCGCTGCCACCAAGCCCCAGATGCCACTTACCGATGACCGCCGTTCGATAGCCCGCACCTTTCAATAACGATGCGATTGTCGGAGTCCCCGGTTTAATAATCGCGGGGTTATTGGGACTTGCGATTCCTGTGCCTTTTTGGCGAAAAGCATAGGTGCCGGTCAGAAAAGAAAATCGCGACGGCGTACATGTCGAGGCAGAGCAGTAACCGCTGGTGAAACGCATCCCTTCCTCGGCGAGCCGATCGATATTCGGCGTGCTGTATTCCGTCGCCCCGTAACATGAGACGTCTCCATAACCGAGATCGTCAGCCATGATCACCACGACGTTCGGTCGCTCACCCGCTAGAGCCAAACCGGTCGAGAACAGGGCAACAACAAAACAGACAAGGCGCATAAGATGTCCTGGATAATCGGTATCAGGTATTAAGGTGCGGCACGATGGCTATTCGCGCTCACCCAAGTGTTTCAATTCGATGCGACGAAACTGGATCGGGGCGCTTTCCGCCTGAATCGAAATCGTCCCAGACGCAAGGGGGGTACCATCATCGAGTCGCGGCTGCGAATATTCCATGACGACTTCGCCATCAACGAGATGCTGAATGGAGCGATCGCCGTCGACAATGATCTCACCGGTCACCCACTGATCGCCATTAAATGTTCTGGAATTTGAATTTGTGCAGTGCTGCTTGTGGTCTTTGTCATTCAGGCGGACGAAGGTGCCCGGCGTGCAAAGATTGAGGGTTGGTCTCTTTGATTTCTCATTGAGTCCGCCGAGAAGTTGAACTTCCAGTGAATTTGGAAACTTCTGATCGAGCTTCATCGCGGCGGGTTCTTGACCGTGAATCATGATCCCATTGTTGCGTCGTGCCCAGTTCGGTCCGCCACCCACTTGATCGCCGAGAAAACGGTACTCGAACCGCAGCCGATATCGCCCGGCCGGTTCCTTGTAGAATAAATGCCCGAACTTCTCGTTCCACGTCTCGTATTGATCGTAGGACACGGTCAGCAAACCGTCCTCAACTCGAAACGTGTTAAGGTAATTCTCTCCAACCGGTTCGCCCCGAAATTTCGGTGTCCAACCTTTGAGGGTCTTGCCATCAAACAATTGAATCCAGCCGCCGTCGATTGGCTCTGCCTTCACGTGCGAGGTGCCAACAGATATCCCCACGACGACAGCCACAATCACACATATTAATCGGAGCATATTTCACGTTCTTCCTGAATATCTTTGATGGTGACCGACGGCCGCCAGACTCTTTGCCTACAACGATTGCAAGAACGCAATCAGGTCCGAGAGTTCCTCCGCCGTAAGGTTATTGACCAACCCCTTCGGCATCGACGAAAGCTCCTGCCTGATACGCTCCTCAATATACTCATTGCCGACAGTCGTTGCGCTTCCATCGGACTTGCGAATTGAAACGGCATCGCCTGATTCTTGTGTGACGAAGCCTGTCACGACCTTACCATCCGCCAAGATGAAGGAATACGTGTCGAAACCCTGCGTGATTTTCTTATCGGGATCAAGAATTGATTCGAGAATCTCGCGGGGCTTTGACCGTTTGCCGATGTCGGCGAGGTGCGGGCCGATCGCTTGCTGTTTTTTTGCCGTGGAATGACAGGCATGGCACGACTGAGTCCGAAAGAGTTCGGCACCTCGCTCGGCCTTACCGCGACGGTCCATCACGTCTGAGATGACGGACTGCTGCGGGCGATTTCCGATTTGCTGAGGATTCAGCGGATCAAATTTCGGAATCTTAACTTCAACAACGACCTCTCGTTCCGACTCCGAGGGCAATATATCGATGCCGTCAATCGAGACCCGATGTCGAATTAGTTCTTCGCGGAGGAATGTTTTGAGCGCGGCATCGGCTGCCTCGTCCTGCGACCGCAGTTCTTTCGCAATCCTGGGCGACTGTTCCCATTCGACGGCTTTAAAATAGGGCCCCGCGGTATCAGGCCGCGTTCCCCACCAGCGGCCTTGAAACGATGCTTCACGGTGATAGAGCCGTATGAGGGCGGTGATAAGCGCGCATCGCATTGCTTGCTCGGGTTCCGCGTTCAATTGATTGATCAGACCATCGACCGCAACAGACGAGTGCATTTGTTGTAATGCCCGGACGGCGATTGATGCGTTGGGACCGGACAGCGCGGCAACACATTGCTCATCCGCCTTCATCCCGACCAACGCTTGAATAATCAGGTGCGGAATTGCTACGGGACGACTTTCACCCTGCTGTGCCGCGACTTCTCGCTTATAGAGTGACAACAACTCATCAACGGACTCTCGGTCGTCGAGCCGGGACAAACTAATGACAGCTTGCGCACGGACTTTCGCATTCGCGTCATTCAAGAAGTCGCGTATTTGATCGACTTTAATACCTTGTGTCTCATTCCGACGATCGGTCAGTGCCTTCAGGGCGAATCGTCGAAGCGCCGGGTCGGTGAGCACATTAACTAATTCGAAATGCGATTCTTCCCCCTGAAGTTGCTTCAGCGCAAATAAAGCTGCCACGCGGCTCGCAAGGTTGGCATCAGCGTCAATCATTACGGCACGAATCGCCCCGGCGGTATCTTCATGATTTGATCGACGCAGAAGTTCCCGTTGAGCGTGTAGACGGACAACGGCACTCGGCGACCGGAGTTGATCCACAACTGCCGTTAAATCGAGCTCCCCCGGAGCGACGGCTGCCTGCGGCTTAAAGCCCGGTGGTGTGATTTGGGCCACGAAGCCGACATCGGGTCCGGTGTAGCGAAATTTTCCGTTTCGCCAACTGCTGACGTACATCCGACCGGCACCATCAATATCGATGTCGGTCGGCCGCGGCATCTTAAGAAACGTTTGCTGAGTTGTCGTAAATGTCGGGCCTCGGCTCGTTAATTCATGGCGATAGACGGTGTTTCGACCCCAGTCGCAGGTATAGGTGGAAGTCGCGAAGGGTGACGGCCAACGGCGGTCATCGAGTGACAGCCCGCCGCAGCCCGAGCCGCCACCGTACTCGCCCAGAGGGGGCATGATCTCGTCGGAAAAGTTCTTAAATAGTGAAGGATAGCCGTACTCGGCAGTTTCGATGATATGACTGACGCGTGTGTCCCAGCCGCCGCCGTCGTTGGTGTTGTCTCGCGTGAATATATTGAGATAGGGGTCGACGCAAACGTCCACAATGTTCCGCAAGCCCGTGCAGAAGAGTTCCAATTCGGTACCATCGGGCCGCACTCTTAAGACTCCCCCGCCGCGATGGGTGACCGTCCTGCCGTCGGTCCCTGTTGCATTGACGACCCCGTAATCGCCCATGGCAATATAAATCCAGCCGTCGATGCCCATACGGATTCCGTTGGTCGAGTGGTCCGCACCGCGTTTGCGGATCATCTCTGTCGAAATATTCTCGACAAGCACTTTCTCGGAATCGGCAACGCCATCTCCGTCATTGTCGGTAAAGACGCTTAACTTCGGCGGATGCAGCACCCACAGTTGCCCGTCATCGAAGAAAAGCCCCCGTGGGTGATCAACGCGGCAGAACTCCGTGAACTCGTCCGCGGTTCCGTCGCCATCGGTGTCGATGCAACGGACAACTTTGCCATCACCCTTTTCCTTGCCCAACGATCCCTGAGGATCGACGCCAACGAATAATTCTCCCGTGACCGCCGCTGAGAGGCAGACCGGATAGTTCACGTCCGGCGGAAGCGCAAATGGCGTCGCCCGAAAGCCATCAGGGGACTTAACCCGGATATTCTTTGTTTCACCCGCTACATACTGCCCAGTAACGACGAAGACGGCGAGAGCCAATAACTTCAAGCGGAGCATTATCATCCTGTGAATTCGGTAATTGAGTTGGGTTAAAATCCAGAATCTATTGAAAACCATCGTTGCCGAGAGAGAGGTGCAGCATCAACAACTGCAGCTCTCTTTAACGCAGTTCAAGGCCGGACATCGTGCCCGTGCTTGACGCGAAGCGGTCAGCTTCCACTCCAAGGCTTTGAAGCAGGCTGACAAACAGGTTCGGTAGCGGGTAATTGTGCTCTTGGCTGAACGCCAAATGCCCGGCATGTCGGAAACCGCCGCCCGCCAACAGAACCGGGAGGTTGTCATTCGAATGCCGATTCGCGTTCCCCATCGGAGTGCCATAAAGAACAGAGGTACGATCCAATAAAGACGCACCCGCCTCCGGGGTCTCGCGCAGCTGACCGAGCAAGCGGCTCAATTCTTCAAGCTGCGCCCCTTCAATTAATTGAAGTTGAGAGAGTTTATCCGGATTGTTGCCGTGGTGGGTCAAGCCGTGGGTTCCCTCTTGGACCCCCGGAATGTTCGGCTTGGCCGTGTTCTGATACATAAAGAACGTGATCAGCCGGGTGGAATCTGTCTGAACGGCCAACCGGCAGAGGTCGAACATTGAGCGGACTTGTTCCAATAGGGCACTCGGGTCGTTCATTTCCTCCGGCATCGGATAATCGACCTGCGGCTTTGGTCGGTTCTCCCATTCTTCATTCGCATGCAGTCGGCGTTCCAGTTCTCTCACGCCGGTGAAGTACTGATCGAGTTTCGCGCGGTCGCGCGACCCTACCTCACGGCTGAGCGTTCGAGCACGGTCGGCGACGGAGTCTAAAATACTCCTTCCGTGCCGAAGGTCGGCGATTCTCGATTGAACGGCTTCGGCATTGCCACGCACGAACAATTTTTGAAATACGCGGCGAGGACTGTTCTCGCCCGGAATCTGAACACCGGCAGCGGTAAAGGAGATGCTACGCGGGGTGTTAATGCTGAGCGTCAATGATGGGAAGCGGTTATGATGCCCGATGCGTTCCGCCGCGTATTGATCAAGTGAAATCGTGTTCCGGAATCCGCCCCTCCCGGGGTGGGGCGCAGCCGTCAGGAAGCAAGGCTCCGCGGAGTGGCCGCCGTCGACCTCGGGGTGAGACACCCCTGAAAAGACGGTGAGCTGATCACGGAATTGGTTCAAGTGTTTTAGATAAGGTGTGACTTCCCAATCGAAACCGGCACGCTTCGGGAAAAAATACTGGGGGACGATCCCTTGATTCGTTTCAATCGCGATCAGTCGTTGCGGCGCGGTTGATGAACCGCTGGGTGCGGCTGATGCAGTCGCAACCCCCATTGCATCCAACAGCGGAAGCGACAACGCCACGCCTGAGCCACGCAAGAAGGTCCGCCTTGAGAGTGGTCGTTGTCGCATCGGTCGCTCCACAGAAGATGATTGATATTGAACGTCACGCTGCGACGCTATTTTCGTCGGAACGGCTGACTCAGCACGATTTCGCGGATGATGGAGCGAAGCCCGTAATTCTCGGACTCTGTTCGCTCTAAGATTTGCTCAACGACGGTGCGATCAGAAAAAGCGACGCTTCCTCCCGTCGCGAGCGTCAGCAGACGCTCGGTCATATTGCGGGCGATCTGCTCCTCCTGCTCAAGGAGCACCGTGCGAAGTCCTTCGACATCGTCAAACGTGACTCCTTCGATCGTTTTCCCGGAAGCATCAACTCTTGCAGCGAGGCGATATTTAACGCGGCGATCGGCGACTTCTCTTTTGACCGGGTCACCCTTGCCGAAGCTGCGATACCGTTCCCGCCAGGCTCCCATGACGTCAAAGTTCTCCAACGCAAAGCCCGGGGGATCGATTAAGCGGTGACAAGCCGCACAGGATTCGACCCGTCGATGTTTCTCGAGCAGGTCGCGAATCGTCGTCGCACCTTGAGTATCGGGTTCAATGGCCCCGGCGTTGGGCGGGGGAGGGGGTGGCGGCGTCCCCAAAATGTTATCCAGAACCCAAGCCCCTCGCGTGACGGGAGACGACGTAAGCCCGTTGGCCGTGATTTTCATAATGGCCGCCTGCGTGAGTAGACCTCCGCGTACCGAACCCTCCGGAAGCTCGACGCGTCGAATATCGCTGCCCAGCACGCCATTGATGTCGTAGTGCTCCGCCAACCGCTCATTCAGCATCGCGAAATCGGAGTCAACGATAGCGGCGGCCCCGAGATTCTTTGAAACCATTTCTCCCACATAGGCGCGAGCTTCCTTGACCACCGATTCCACCAAATGGTTATCGCAGAAGTATTCGGGGTAAAGATCCTGATCGGGCGCAGTCGCAGAGACTTCTCGAAGATCGAGCCACTGATCGCAAAAGTCGATGATGAATCGTTCCGAGCGACGATCGTTTAATAGTCGCTCGACTTGCTCACGCAGCACGTCCGGTTCCGACAATCGCCCCGCATCAGCCAACGCCCTCAATTCATCGTCCGGCAGACTACGCCATAAAAAGTAAGAGAGTCTGGAGGCGAGGGCGAAGTCGTCCAATTCGCCGGGCTGCTCTCTTAAGAATAGAAAGTCGGGCGAACTTAATGCAGCCTGATAGGCCAATCGCATCGCATCTTGAAAACAGAATCGGTCTTCAATGGCCCGGGTCGCGAAGGCGAGGCACCGTTGAACTTCCGCTTCGTCGGCGGGGCGGCGATAGGCTCGATTCATAAATCGGCGGAGCAGGCGTTCGGCGTCAGCGGCCGGTTCGGCTGACTGAACCATCCGTGGCGGACTTTTCTCGCGGCGTTGACTGCCCCGCTTCCCCATCGCCCCCGTATCAACTAATTCCATCGGCTTCCGAAAGCCCGAGTCTTCCCGCCAATCAATGACCCGGAGGTCGCCGAACAGCAGGCGATGCCCATCCGCCGGCCACTGATCAATGAGCGGCCCTTCCATCTCCAGATAGTCGACGGCAATTCCCGGTCCAGCGTACGGCTTCATTTTGCCCGCACCGGCTGTGTTTCGATCATCGAGCGAAGCACAGTAAAGCTCTATACCGTCCCCATCCTTAAGCCAAGCCGTAAATTCCACGACACGCGGCTTGTTCGCAACATCCCAAGTCTTAAGCAATCGAGATTCGCCGCTGTAAAGTGAGAGGACATGATTTTGATCGGTGTCGCGAATCGAACCGTGATCATATTCAACGCCCCGACATCGGCATCGGAAACGATAAAGCCCCTCGGCGACTGGTTCGCGGTGCGTCAGAAAATACGGCGTCTGGGCGCTATTTGGCTGGCGTACGAACACGCTCCATTCGTCGACCCAACGGACTTCGCCCCGTTCCGCTCGACCATCTTTCCGCCGGGCATCGGGCTCGATCTTACCCCACTTCGTATTGACATCTCGCGTCAATCGGCTCTGTTTCTGCAAGTCCAGTCTTAAGTTGATTGGCTGCGGTCGACTCTTTAAATCCATCGCAGCGTCGAGGGCCAACCGCGATGCGTCAAGATATCGCGACATCTGCACGTAGGAAAAATCTTGCGCGGTCGCGACCGTTTCGATTCCTCCGACCGAGGGATCGGGCGGCAGCATTTCTTTTAATTCCAAGTGGGGCTGAGATAAGAGATCGCGCAGCGTCCACTCGTACTCCACCCGATTCAGTCTTCTCAGCGGCACCCGCCCCGATTCGGCATGTACCCTGAGTTCAGCGCGCGCGAGCGATTGGCTTAGTTCCGCGACGAATTGCTCTCGCTCTTCAGCGGACGGGTGCTCGGCATCAGCCGGTGGCATCTCGCCGTCGGCGACACGGTCGTAGACTTGGAGCCAGCGAGCCAAATTGGCGGCATCCGTGGCATCGAACCGCATCGTATTGAGTCGCAGACCCGCTTCCTGCAGGAACTCACCGTGACAGTCGACGCAGTATCGCTCCGTCATTGCGGAAAGATGTTGAGGCGAGATTGCGTCCTCGGCTGCAAGCAACTTCGTCGCGGAACCCATCGGCAACACGAGTGCTAAGCAAACCAGCCACAGACTTCGAATCGAGTTCGCGCGGGGGCGAAATAGGCGAATAGCTCGACGGGTTGCCACGCGTCAGACCTCAATGAACACAGGTAAAATCCTCCCATCAACATAATAGCACTTACCGGTGCGAGGTTACTCGAAAGTGACCGCCTGCTCACTCCTCAAGTTCGCGATTCGTCGGCAAGACAGATAAAGTAACCTTGATGCTATCTTCTTCAGGAAACCATGGCCTGAACACCCTACCTGCACTGCGGATCGGCCTCACATGCTCGCGACCTTCTCCCCGAGCCCGGTACACAAATCGCGCCCCCCGGAGGCACCATCCGGCGCAACCTTTATCAGAGAGACTCTTTACGGATTATTGCGAGGCGTCGGCCGGTTGACGATTTGGCTCGTCTTGGCTTCGACCGCGGTCTCTGCCGAGATCGACGAGATCGAGTTGTCAGACCTCGTCGATTCCGACAGTCGCGTTGTGAAGCTTGCGGGCGGGTTTCGTTTTACCGAAGGTCCTGCCAGCGATGGTGAAGGCGGAGTTTACTTCGTCGATACACCCCCGAAGGCATTGCATCACTGGTCGCACAACGGGAAATTGCAGCGTTACTGGCGCGGCGACGAGTTCGCCATCGGCGGTCTTTCCGCTCGGGACGGACAACTCGTTGGTTGCTCCGGACGAGCCCATGGAGTGTTTGACCTCAGCGAAAAGGGTCGGGCAAAGTTGCTCGTCGATCAATTTGAAGGTCGACCACTGTGCGGCAACAACGACATCTGGCTCGCCCCTGATGGCTCGGTGTACTTCACCGATCAGTACCCCCGCAAAGGCGATTCCACGCAGGATGGTGGCTATGTCTACCGCCTGTCACCCGATCGCACCAATCTGCAGCGAGTTACCGAAGACCTGTGGCGCCCCAACGGCATTGTGGGTTCTGCGGATGGCAAAAGCCTGTTCGTGGCCGTGCCACGTCAGAAAAGCGTCTTTCGCTACGACATCGACTCAGACGGGATGCTCTCAAACCGAAAAACTGCCGCCGATCACCCGTCTGATGGGTTGACGTTGGACGAACGCGGTAATTTGTATGTCACTTGGAAGACCGTCAGGATTTATTCGCCGACCGGACGCTTTATTGGCGACATCGAGGTGCCGGAGGCGCCGTCCAATGTGACGTTCGGCGGCCCCGACGGCAAGACGTTATTTATTACCGCACGCACCGGCCTCTATTCGATCCACATGAGAGTACGCGGCGGTTAGATTGAATCGGCCAATCCTTTTGTCTTAATTCGAGTGGAAGATGAATCGCAGACATTTTTTTAAAACTGGCGCGGCCGCTTCGTTGCTGGCGGGTTATCCGCGTATCGCGACGATCGCGAATGCGAAGGAAGAGAGTCGGGTCACAACGTCGATGGGACTCGTCATCTACACGCGAAAGCGATTGCGTGAGGCAACGCGAGACAGGGCAAGTGGCTATGACCTTTATCACCCCGCCACTTTTCTTGAGCATTGCCATACTTTGGGCGTCGGTGGAATTCAGGCAGAGCTATCTCGGCTTGATGAATCCGCGGCAGAGAAACTGCGGCAGCAGGCTCAAGACTATAGCATGTATATCGAAGGCATCACCCGCCCCCCGAAAGACGCTGGCGATATCGGACGATTCCGCAAAGACATCAGCATCGCCCGCCGAGCGGGCGCGCTCGCCGTGCGCACGACAATCATCCCGGGCCGTCGCTATGAACAATTTCAAACGCTGGATCAATTTAAAGCTGCGGAAAAACGTGGCGAATCGATGTTGAAACTGGCCGCCCCGGTCGTTGAGCAACTTCAAGTGCCGCTCGCTGTTGAGAATCACAAAGACCAACGGGTTGATGAGCGGGTCGGGCTGATGAAACGCATCGACAGCAAATTTATTGGCGTTTGTCTCGATACCGGCAACAATCTCGCTCTCGTCGACGACCCGCTCGCCGCGGTCGAAGCGTTCGCGCCATGGGCCCATTCGGTCCATTTAAAAGACCAAGGTGTAAAGCCTTACGAGGAAGGTTTTCTGTTGGCAGACGTACCGCTGGGTGAGGGCTGCCTGCCTTTAGAATCGATCGTTTCGCACGTACGGCGGGTGAAACCCGATGTCCGCTTCTCGCTCGAGATGATCACACGCGACCCTTTAAAGGTACCCTGCCTGACTCCGGAGTATTGGGCGACGATGCCCCACGTGCCGGGCGCAGATGTCGCGAAAGTATTGTCGATGGTCCGCGAGCGCTCATCAGAGATTTTTTCTCCGGTCGATGCACTCAGCCTCGCCGATCGGGCGGAACTGGAAAACAGGCACATTGAAATCAGCAAGCATTACGCGGCAGAGACATTGAAGTTAACGCGGTAGATGCAATCTCTTAATTTAGGAACATTGGCTCAGGTTAATCAGGCTTTGGCGATGCACGACAACTTGATGAACGAACAATCGACGACGCCTCGACTCAGCCGGCGGCAGACCATCCTCGGTGGATTCGGCACGGCCCTCGCATTAGCTTGGCCCCTCAGAGCTTTCGGGGCGTCGAAGTCGATTCGGGAAGCGGATCGACTCCGGGTCGGACTGGGCGGCGCGGGAATTCGCGGTCGATATTTAATTGGCAACTTACCGGCCGAGGCGAAAATCACTGCGATATGCGATGCTCATCTCGGGCACGTGCAGGACACACTCTCGGCGAAGAAACCTTTTTCAGAGGTCCTCACCGACTTCCATCAGCGAGACGCCGCCGATTGCACCGCCTATCAAGACTACCGGCGGATGCTGGATGAAGAGTCGCTCGATGCGGTTATCATCGCCACTCCCGATCATCATCATGCGATGGTGGCCTTGCTAGCTCTCGCACGAGGGCTGGACGTTTACCTCGAAAAACCTGTTTCCGTCACGATTGAAGAGGGGCGTGCCTTAAGCGATGCTGTGGAACGCACAGGACGGGTACTTCAAGTCGGAAGCCAGCAGCGATCGATGGAGATGAACCGATTCGGTTGCGAGTTCATTCGCAACGGCGGCCTTGGAAGAATTCATCGCGTCGAGATTTCGAACTATCCGGGCCCGATGCCCTGCCCGGATTATCGCCCCGAGCGGGTGCCGCAGGCGATGAACTGGGACTTGTTCTGCGGGCCGACTCCGCTGCGTCCTTATCATCGCCGGCTTTGGTCGAAGGACCAATTTAAGGTTCACGGTGTCAATTGGCGTGGCTGGGATCTGTGGCGTGATTTTTCAGGGCATTTGGTGACGAATTGGGGTGCGCACAGCTTCGACATGATCCAATGGGCGCTCGGTAAAGACGACACCGGCCCCGTGAAGTTGACGTGCGATCCTGTGGAAAATAGCGAGCAACTCGCGGCGGACTGGCTAAAGAAAACACCGCCGCCCTCCCGCAGTCCCATTCAAGGCCGCGATGACCATCGACGCTACTTTCCGGTTGACATGCAATATGCCGACGGCACCGTCGTCTCTTTAACGCCTGACAATGGGCCGATGCGATTTATCGGTGAAAAGGGGGTTGCCGAAATGGGTCGCAATAAATTTTCCGTGGATCAACCGGAACTATTAACCTCGAAACCTGATCGGTCGGCGATGGCTCTCTGGAAGGGGGCAGGGCACGTGGCACGCCCGCACCTTCAAAATTGGCTCGATGCGATACGACACGGCACGCCGCTGGCAGCTCCGATCGAGGCCGGGCATCGAACCGCGACGGTGTGCCACCTAATTAATATCGTTCGAGAGTTGGAACACCCACTGGAGTGGGACCCTATTGAAGAACGGTTTTTATCAGACGAGGCCGCCAACGCACTCATTCGACGCGAACGAAGACCGGGCTGGGAACTTCCGGTTTAAATCCTTATCGCTCAAATCAAATTCTGCACCATCTGATAGGACAGGTAATGAAGCTGGAAAGTAAGGTCGCCCTTGTCGTCGGCGGCAGTAGCGGGATCGGCGACGCGATCGCGCGGTCTTTCGCCGCGGAAGGATGCCGGGTCGTCATCATTGGTCGGAGTGAAGACACACTGCGCAAAGCGTTGGAAGCTCCAGAATATGGAGACCGGGGCTGCCACCGCGTCTGCGATGCGACCGACCGAGAGGCGATCGAGCAGGCGATCGAGTGGTGCGAAGCCGAGGTCGGTCCTCTTGATTTTCTTGTCAACAGTGCGGGCACCAATGTGTCGGGCCGGTCATTCGCTGACATTGACCCGGATGACTTTCAGAAAGTGCTCGACGCGAATCTCAATGCGACATTCCTGGCGATGAGGAGCGTTTTGAAGTCGATGCGGGCCCGCGGAACGGGAACGATTATCAATGTCGTATCACTCGGCGGGCTGCGGTCCATCCCGCTCGCCGGAGTGCCCTACACGGCCTCGAAGTTTGCCCAAGGATCGCTCGGTCTGATCGCTAACCAAGAGGCAAACGAGGACGGCGTGCGCGTCACCAATATCTATCCGGGTGAAACGAACACGCCGATCGTCGATCGCCGACCGACACCCCCGCCGCCCGAGCGAAGAGCGGCAATGCTGCAACCGGATGATGTCGCTGCGATGGCACTCACGGTCGCCTTACTCCCGCCCCGAGCCGTCGTTCCCGAGATCGTCATCACGCCGCGTCACATGCCTTTGAACTGATTTCAAACGCCCCATCGCGTCGCCAAGACACCTCCCGTATTGACCGTAAGCCATTTATTCACAGTGGCTTATGGCACCCTCCCTGTCGAGCCAGGTCAACGGAGAAACGACGCCAGCAGGTCGAAATCCTCTGAAAAGCATCGCGTTCCGGGTAACCGATCTCGAAATAACGCTATACGTTGATGCGACCCGATTGCGGAGTCCGCAGAAGTCTCCGGCAGGGAGGATTGCATGAGCCGAAATCTCGATCGCAGCGTGCGAAAAGCTCAGGCAGGGGACGTTGAAGCGTTTGGTGAAATCGTCGCCGAACACGAGCGTTCGATTCGGGCATGGCTCATTTCCCGCTGCCCGCCCGGCGGGGACGCCGACGATGTCGCCCAGAAAGTCTTCATTCAAGCCTTCAGGCGACTCGAGGAGTTCGAGGCCGGAACTGACCTGAAGGCGTGGTTATTCGCGATTGCGAAATTTCAATTAATGGCAGAGTGCACCCGACTACGTCGCCAGGCTGATTACCACTCGCGCTACGTGCCGGTCGCGCTGTCTGCCCAGTTGGAACAGCGAATTTCCGTTGAGCCCGCTGAAGTGCCGCGGGAATTGGAAGACTTGCGGGAATGCGTCAGGCAATTGGATCAACGGGGTCGCGAACTGCTGGGCTTGCGTTACAGCAGTGAAACGCCGCTCGCCGAAATTGCAGAGAGCACCGGCCGCAGCGTCGGTGCGATTAAGAAACATCTCTATGTGCTTCGCCAGAAGTTGCAAGAGTGCATTAAGCAGAAGGTCGCCGCGAGGGCTTCGCTATGAATCAGCGATTTCAAGAGCTATGGGCTGACTTCCTCGAAGGTGATCTCGACGAAAGTGGGATCGCCGAATTAGACGAATTGCTGGCGTCGAATGATGACTTACTCAAAGAGGTCGGCGATCTCTATGAGCAGCACCGCATGTTGGGCCTGCTGATGCAGCCCTATGAATCGCGTGACTTCGTCGATTCCGTGAAGTTCGCAATTCAGGCCGAAAAATCGGACTTCGTCAATGGCGTCGTCGGCCGGCTCGGGTCAAGACCGAGAAGCGGAATCTGGTCCGGCCTGACGATCGTTGCTTCGACCTTAATGGTTTCCGTATTATCTGTCTGGACGTTCGCGGCGACGTTTCCGCGGGGCACGCGGGAAGTTGTCGTGGAGCGGATCGTCACTCGCTCCAACGAATATGTCGCCACCCTGGCCCGTGCCGAAGACTGCCGCTGGAGCGGTCGTGCTCTACCGCAGGGGTCTCGCCTCATGGCGGGGCCGCTGCAACTTAATAGTGGGACCGCACTGATCCGCTTCGACGGCGGAGCGACGGCCCGGATAACCGGCCCCGTCGTGATCGATCTCCATTCTGCCGGCGAGGCCGAGCTGCATTCCGGTCGTGCCGTCGTGCGAGCCCCCGAAGAGGCGGCGGGCTTTATTCTACGGACGCCGGCCAAGGACCTGATCGACCTCGGCACCGAGTTCGCCGCCGACGTTTCGTTGTCTGGCGAGACCGAATTGCATGTTCTCGAGGGCGAAGTCCGATTCGGTGGTCGCTCCGGTCGTAAGTCCGTCTTGGCAGCCGGGAATTCGCGGCGATTTGATCTTAGTAGTGACGGCTTCGGAGAGACGATTTCTTTCGATCCTGAGCGTTTCCAGAACAGTTTGCCGGTTATTGATCGCAGTCGTATCGGCCGCTTGACGGCTCGAGAATCCTTCGATTACCCGTTTGCCGAAGCCCCCGGCAACGAGGCGCAGGCGGACGACGGACTCGGTTGGAAGTCGCACTGGTATCGCACGACTCGCGCCAGCAAATTGCCTGTCGAGTTCTCGCCCGATGTACTCTTACCGACGCCGATCGGTCTGGCATCGGCGGAGCCCGGCTGCTTAACACTGCCCACAGAAGAAACCGATTGGACTTATCGCGAGGCTTCAAAGCGGCTGTTATCTCACCCGATCGATCTTGACTCTGACGGTGTGTGGTACGCGAGCTTTCTGATCCGCCCGGGCGTTTCAACGGGCGACAAATACC
The DNA here is from genome assembly GCF_007744515.1 of Stratiformator vulcanicus. NCBI lineage: Bacteria > Pseudomonadati > Planctomycetota > Planctomycetia > Planctomycetales > Planctomycetaceae > Stratiformator > Stratiformator vulcanicus. The sequence goes on along the minus strand of NZ_CP036268.1, from coordinate 565,471 downwards.
AATGGCTTCAGTTCATATTAAATGAACGAACAAAAGACTGGGCGACCAAGACACGACTGGGTGCGGGGATTCTGTCGAACAACCGCCCGATCATCCACGATACCGCCGGCAATACCGTTGGTGAAACTCCGTTGGTCGACGGTGCCACTTATCTGTTCGTCATTAAAGTCGTGACCGGCTCTGATCGCCCGGAGCAGGTGTTCCTTAAAGTTTATGGAAGTGATGATCGTGTCGATTCAGCCGAGCCGGTCGTGTGGACCGTCGTCGGCCGGACCGCTTCGCACCACGGGAAAATTGACTCCGTTCACATCTTTAACGGACCCGGGCGACGCTTTGACATTGATGACATTCGCTGCGGAACGTCCTGGGAGGCGGTCACACCGCTGGCCGATGACGCGTCGCTCGACACCGCTTTGGATTCAGGCAGTACTTCCGCCCAACTCGGGGCGAATCAATACTCTCGGCGAGGCCGTCGCTCGCGACGTCTTGCAGGCCGTTCGGCCATCTCATGACCGGGCGTTTCAGATCGCCCACTGAAAAGGTAAATTGCAATGTCACTAAGCGCTCGTCGAAACCGAAGGGGTTTCACGCTTGTTGAACTATTGGTCGTCATCGCGATCATCGCGATCCTGATCGCCCTGCTGCTGCCTGCCGTGCAGCAGGCACGCGAAGCCGCCCGTCGCTCGCAGTGCAAGAATAATCTGAAGCAGATCGGGTTGGCGCTGCATAATTTCCACGGGACTTATGGCAATTTACCCAAGGGGGTCGACCTGTTTCTTAATCGGCCAGATTACTATCAAACTAACAACGCGAACATTAATAACGGCGGCAACGATCCAGACGACTGCTGGGTCTGGTCTGCCCTCTTGCTACCCTATATGGATCAAGCCGCGCTCTACACAGAGCTCGGCATCGGAGACGACAAGTTCCCTGAAGACAGCCCCGCGCTGATTCAGACGAAGCTACCTGTCTTTCGTTGCCCCAGCGACATCGGGCCGTCCGCTAACGATCAAAGGACGGCAATTGGTGCTTCGGGCGGAAATGTATTTGCGGGAACCAGCAACTACGCGGCCACCATTCACCATTCTGGTTGCAAGCCAAAGCCTCACGTGCTTTCCGACCTCAACAATCTATCCGGTGGTTTCTATCCGAATTCCAAGACAAAATTCCGTGATATCACCGACGGAACGAGCAACACCATCGCGGTCGGCGAGCGAGCTTATGCCCGTCCCGGTGGTCAAGTCGATCGGGCGGCGAGTTGGTGTTGCATCGGCACGGGCGATAAACCGAATTTAATATCGGAATCGCTGTTGGACCTCAGGCGCGGCATCAACAGGCCCGGGGGAGGCGCGGGATTCAGTATGTCGAGTGCACATGCCGGTGGCGCTCAAATCCTCATGTTCGACGGGTCTGTCCATTTCCTCAGCGAGAATATTCAGTGGGACCAAAACCACGGCGGCGACAATTGTTATAACGAGAACATTGACAGTGTGCTGGAGTACTTAATCGCGAAATCGGACGGAAATACCGTCGGGAAGTTCTGAGGTTATTTGTCGCAACGTGGACAGTGGCCGACGCTTCGGCCACCGCCGCATATTGTCTCGGAACTTTCAACCATCGCGATGAGAGACGGCATGATCAGTACGACGATGCGACCGTTCCTGCTGTGCGGGCTGGTGCTGGCCTGTGCGGGGTGCGGAGGCGGCTATAAAAAGCCTCTCGGTACCGTTACGGGACAGGTAACCTGTGACGGGAAACCTGTGAAAAGCGGCTATATAAAATTTTCGCCCGTCGTTCCGGAAGGGGCGAATTCGAAGGACAGCATGTTTCCGGGTAAAACGGCCGAGTCGAAAATCACGAAGAAAGGGACTTACGAGCTAAGCACCTATGCTCTTCGCGACGGTGCCGTCGTCGGCAAGCATACGGCTCGCCTCTTCCCCAGTGACTCCGATGTCGAAAAAGGCATCACGATCCCGTGCGAAGGGGCGACGATGGAGGTCACCGTGGAGGGCGGTAGTAACACGATTGACCTTAATTTCGGGATGGAATCGTAAGAGAAAAGTTCCCTGCAACTCAACGCAGGCGACGATTCTAAGATCCGCCGCGACAGATTTAATTCGACGGAAGAGCATTCTTGTTTATTGAGACAGTCCAACCAAGCAACGAGAGATTTCTAACTTCCCGCGGGATAACCGTGGAGGTTCGGCTTGGGCTCATGCTGTGCGCTCTTCATGCGGTCGCTGCGCCTGCCTTGGCGGGTGACGTGAGCCAAAAGGAATTCTTCGAGACAAAAATCCGTCCCGTTTTAGTAGCGCACTGCTACGAGTGTCATTCGGATGCGGAGCAATCTGGCGGCCTGCTGCTGGATTCTCGTCGATCTGTGTTGCGCGGGGGTGACTCGGGTCCAACTGTGATCGTCGGTCAGCCGAATCACAGCCTGCTGGTCGAAGCGCTGCAATACGAATCGCTGGAGATGCCTCCCGACGGCAAGCTTCCCGACGAGGTCATCGCAGACTTTAAGAAATGGATCGGGGATGGCCTGTTCGACCCACGAGTCGATGAAGATTCGACCGAAAAACGTGAATCGCTTGCGCCGCCGGTCAAGCCGGAAGAACTGTGGTCCCTTCAACCGATCGTCGACTACGAATCGCCGCAAGTCGGAAACGCATCGTGGGCCGTTAACGACATTGACCGGTTCGTATTTTCACGCATGGAACAAGCCGGAGTTCGTCCCGTCCGAGAGGCCGAGCCGAATCGGCTCCTGCGTCGCCTCTATTTTGATTTGATCGGGCTCCCGCCCCCCGCTGACGAACTTGAGGAGTTTCTCATTGCTCATCGGGCGGATCGCGATGACGCCGTTCGGGATGTCGTTGAGCAACTGCTAGCGTCCCCTCACTTCGGCGAGCGTTGGGGGCGGCATTGGCTCGACGTCGCCCGATACGCGGAAAGCAACGGCATGGCTTGGAACGTCACGTTGCCGTATGCCTGGCGGTACCGCGACTATGTCATCGACGCGTTCAATGCAGATAAGCCGTACAACCAGTTCGTGCGCGAACAGCTCGCCGGCGATTTAATGCCGTCGGAAAGTGAGCAGCAACGTCGCGAGCAGTTGGTCGCGACGGGGTTCTTGGCGATCGGCCCGAAAAGCTTTTATCGACGCGAAAAGGAGATACCGGAGGTCAAACCCGATTGGGCTGACGAGCAAATTAATGTCGTGGGTAAGTCGCTGCTCGGCCTGACTATCGCCTGTGCTCGTTGCCACGACCACAAATTCGATCCGATTCCAACGCGGGACTATTACGCCCTCGCCGGGATATTTATGAGCACCGAGCTCCACTCGGGGCCGAAGGTGAGCAAGCCGAGCGAGTGGAAATTGAAGTCCGCCCATGACGAACGGGCGATCGCCCTCGTCGACGAAGACGAGATGCAGAAGAAGCTCCTCAAGGCGAAAGAGCACGCGGCGTTGAATAAACGTCTTGCGGCACTTAAGAAAAAGTCAAATGCCGACCCGCAAGCCGTCAAGGCCCTGACGAACAAGGTCAATCGACTCAAACGCGAATCGTCGCTCGAATACGCCTTTGGTGTCGCAGATTCGGCCGAGCCTGCCCCCACGGAAATTCGGATTCGAGGTGAGTGGGATCAACTCGGTGAGACGGTCCCGCGAGGCTTTTTAACGGCAATCGACTCGGTGGGTGAATTCGCAATTCCGGAAAAGCAAAGCGGGAGAGCTCAACTTGCTGAGTGGATTGTCGATCCGCACAACCCGCTGACGGCCAGGGTGTTCGTCAATCGCGTGTGGCACCATCTCTTCGGGCAGGGTCTCGTCAAAAGCGTCGATAATTTCGGCTCCAAGGGAACGCCGCCGACGCACCCGCGGTTACTTGATTATCTGGCTCACCGCTTTGTGCATGAGCATCAATGGTCAGTTAAGGCGTTAATCCGTGATTGCGTTCTCTCGCGAACCTACCAACTCGCCAGCCTGCACGACATTAACGCTTATCGAATCGACCCGGAGAATGAGCTGCTCTGGCGCAGCCGAAGTCGTCGGCTGCAAGCCGAAGCCATTCGCGACAGTCTGCTAGCGGTAGCGGGCAAGCTGGAATCGGAACCTGAGAACACGTCGACCGTTGAAGAACTCGGCTATCGCATGCTCAGGCCCAATGACTTAATCAGACTTCGCAGGCAGCACGAGTACCGTTCTCGCAGCGTTTATCTGCCGGTGTTCCGCGGCGTCGAATCGGACGATCTGTTGGCGGTCTTCGACTTCCCCGAACCTTCGATGGGATTGGGGGTCCGCGACGTCTCAACCGTGCCGTCGCAGTCGCTCTATATGATGAACGCGCCGCTGGTTCTTGATGCTGCCGAAAGCTTGGCGAAGCGCGCGTTGGCGGAAAACGACCAGATTGAAGCCCGCGTGAATTACCTGTTCCAAACGCTGTACTCACGATTGCCGACAGACGGCGACCTCAATGCGGCCAAGCGACTTCTGAGTTCACTCCCCGGGGATGAGCTTGCACGCTGGTCAATCTATTGTCACTCCCTCTTTCTGAGCGCGGAATTCACTTACCTACTCTGACTCTTTGAGGGTCCGCTGAAGTCGACTGAGGCTGCTACTTAATCAACTCTTTCATCAAATCGATCTCCAATGCCGAGTTCATCACGACCGATTTCAAATGTGTCGGGACAACTTGTCTCGCGTCGTTCGATGTTGAAGCAGGCCTCGCAGGGGTTCGGATATCTCGCGCTCGCCGGGCTCGCCGCCAGAAACGCGCCGGCCGCACCGCAACCTGAGAGTATTCTGGCCGCCAAGAAACCACATTTCGCGCCGCGGGCGCAGCGGGTGCTATTTATTCAAATGCGGGGTGCTCCCTCGCAGATGGACACTTTTGATTATAAGCCCTACCTTCTCAATAAAGACAAGAATCGGGACTGGCGGTTTCAATTCTCGCAGCACGGCGAATCGGGGCTCTGGATTTCGGAGTTGTTCCCTCATATCGCCAAACATGCCGACAAACTATGCCTGCTCAGGGGGATGCACACCGATTTCCCGATTCACAACGAGGCGACGCTCTTTCTGCATACGGGCAATAGCGTGCTGACGCGACCCTCGATGGGTGCGTGGATTCAGTATGGTCTCGGCACGGAAAACGACAACCTGCCCGGCTTCGTCGTGATGAACATGCAGCACGAAGCGGGCGGCGGTCAGAATTGGGGCAGCGCTTTTCTCCCCGCGGCTTACCAGGGTTTGTCAATCGGTCGGCCGTTTCATGAGATTGGCCGCGATGACGTAAGACATTTGGCGAATGCTCGTTTATCTCCCGCGTTGCAGCGCCAGCAATTGGCGTTCGCACGAGCCGCGAATGAGCGGCTTGCAATGCAGGATCCGACGAACCGACAGATCGACGGGTTAATTGAATCGTACGAACGCGGCTTTCGGATGCAGGCTGCGTTGCCGGAGTTGCTGGATGTCTCCGACGAGTCGGAATCGACACTCGATATGTACGGTGTGACCAATCGTGAGAAGCGCAAGGCGATGGGTCGAGATGCCCTCATGCACGTGAATGGCACGCAGTGCCTTGTTGCCCGGCGGCTGTTAGAAGCCGGAGTTCGTTTCGTCGAAATTAATGATCAATGGTGGGATGGGCACAATAATCACCGCGATTGTCTCGAAGGACGTGCATGGGCGACTGACCAGCCGATCGCGGCCCTACTGACCGATCTTGATCGGCGCGGCCTGCTCGACGATACGCTTGTCTTGTGGGGCGGAGAGTTCGGACGTACCGTCGGCAACGCGAAGAAGGATGGCAGCGACCACAACGCCGGCGGATTCACCATGTGGATGGCTGGCGGCGGCGTCAAAGGCGGATTCAGCTACGGCGGTACCGACGAGACCGGTGAGAACGCGGTCGAAGGCCGGATGCACATCCACGATCTTCACGCAACGATCTTGCACATATTGGGTCTCGACCACAAAGCGTTGACGTACCGCTACGCAGGACGCGATTTCCGTTTAACCGATGTCTACGGTCGAGTTGCCCAAAACATATTGGCGTAGTGCCGATCTCGGGTCTTCATGACAAGACAAATATTAGGGGCGAACGCAGGTGCCCACACTTAGCAAACGAGTTGCCGGATGACAATTAACAATACGACATCAAGCAGTTTCACCCAATCTTTCTCAAGGTACTTGGTTGCAGTGACTACGGCCATGGCGGGATTGGTCTACTCGTTCTCGGAACTTAATGCCGCTGAGTCTCCGGTCGGACATGAATTTCTTGCCAATCACTGCATGTACTGCCACGAAGGCGAAGATGCCGAGGCGGGACTGAATCTTGAGGCGCTAAAGTTTGATTCGGCCGACCCCCAAAGCCTGGACGCGTGGACCCGCATTCACGACCGTGTCGTCTCAGGCGAGATGCCACCGGCTGCGGAAGAGCGTCCCGATCCGCACGACATTAAACAATTCTCCGAATTGACCGACAATGCTCTGCACGACGCGTGGCGGGATCGATATACAACGCACGGTCGGGTCGGCGGACGAAGACTGAATCCGCTTGAGTATGAAGTCACGCTTCGCGACTTGCTCAAGGCGCCATGGCTTCAGCTGAAGGAAATGCTACCGCCTGATCCCGAGTCACACGGCTTCGACAACGTCGCTGACGTGCAAGAAGTTTCTTATGTTCAACTGGCCCGCTACCTTGAGGCAGCGGAGGTCGCGATCGACGGCGCAATGCGGCTGCGGCCGGCACCGGAACCAACGACGGTGCGCACCTGGTTTTCGGAAGAAGGACGTTATCTGGGTAAAGGCTGGAAGAAAATTTATAAGAGTATCGACGATCGGCCGGAGTGGACATTTTTCGTCGGTCAGCCGAATAACGCGCAGGCTCCCCGACGTATTCGCAATAAGTCGCAGCAGATTCCGGGTTGGTATCGCTTCCGCGTTCGATGCCGGGCCGCACTTGTTGATCGTTCGGGAGAAGAAGAAAAATTGCTCCCTCCGACCGAAGGGCAAGTCGCGTGGATTAATACCGCTGCCAAGCGAGTGCTCGGCAAGTTTGACGTTCCCGAAGGGCCAGAGGGCGGAATCGTTGAATTTACGGCTTGGCAATACGAAGGCGAACCGCTCGAGTTTTTCTGCGCGACCATGAACGATTCGAAGTGGAACAAAGATGTTCCGCGTCACGGGATCGCCGTGGACTGGTTTGAAATTGAGGGTCCCTTCGCCGACGAATCGTGCGATCGCGATGTGAAGAAGCAGCCTTGGCCCTCCGAGAGTTATCAGCAACTCTTCGGAGACCTGCCGATGACGCCTTGGACGCAGCGGAGTCGATTTCGTCCACCTCAGCCTCTGAATCGACCGGATTTAACTGCGAACAAAAGAGGCCTTCGCGAGACGTTTCAATTGCCGCCGAAAATGATGATGGTCGAATCGCGGCGACCGGCTGCGGATGCGGAACGACTGTTGCGACAGTTCATGTACCGTGCCTACCGCCGACCACCCGAGGAATCGGAGGTCAAAAGATGCCTCGCCTTCGCGATCGAAGGTATTAAGAACAAGCTATGTTTTCAGGATGCGATGCGGACGGCTTACAAGGCGGTGCTTTGCTCCCCTGATTTTCTGTACTTCCAAGAAGCACCGGGTCGCTTGGATGACTATGCGTTAGCGACTCGACTCTCCTATTTGCTATGGCGGACCACTCCGGACGAGTCGCTGCTTGAGGCGGCACGGACAGAGGGATTACAACGTGATGCCGTCCTGATGCGTGAATTCTCGCGGCTGCTCGCTGATCCGAGAGCCGGGCGATTTTTTGGTGATTTCGCAGGCCAATGGCTGGAGTTGCGAAAGATTCACGACACGTCGCCCGACAAAGACCTGTTTCCGGAATACTTCTGCGACAACCACCTCGTTGACTCAGCAGTCGATGAGACGGTGGCGACATTCGGCGTGATGGTCCGCGATAACCTTCCGGCCAAGACGGTTGTCGATGCTGACTTCGTCATGGTGAACGAAAGGCTGGCCAAGCTCTATGATATCGAGGGCGTTGAAGGGAGAGAGCTTCAGCGGGTCTCGCTCCCATCCGACTCGCCCCGCGGTGGCTTCTTAACGCAGTCCAGCATTCTTAAGATAACGGCGAATGGTTTAACAACTTCGCCGGTGCTGCGGGGAGCATGGGTGCAAGACCGCATTCTCGGTACCCCGCCCGCCCCTCCCCCGCCGGGGGCTGGCGCGATCGAACCCGATACACGAGGGGCGACGACCATCCGTGACTTGCTCGCCAAACATAGCCGGTTCGAATCGTGCGCTGCGTGTCACGCGAAGATCGATCCCCCCGGCTTTGCGTTAGAAAACTTCGACGTCATGGGAGCATGGCGAGAGAACTACCGCTCGCTCGGCATGGGAACAACAGCGAAGATCCCGCCGAACGAGCGGAGAGGAAAATATAAAATCGGACTGCCGGTCGATGCGTCGGGTGTCACCTATGAAGGGTCGTCTTTTAAGGATATTCACGAGTTCCGCGACTACCTGCTCAGTCGTGAAGAGCAACTCGCGCGTAACCTGACCGAACGCCTGATGACATTTGCGACCGGTGCCCGCCCGACGTTCGCGGATCGGCTCGAAATCGAATCGATCCTGCAGAAGACCGCGTCTGACGGATATCCCGTGCAGACGATCCTGCGAGATATTGTTCTCAGCGAAGCGTTCCGGTCGAAGTAGCCGAAGCTTTCTTCGAGGTCGTTTTCATCGTCGAATTGATTCGGCTTCAGCGTCAACAAGACAGTTCAATTGAAATAGAAGAGGTACTTGCAATGAGTATTCGATCGACCAGCCGATCACAGTTAAGCCGACGCACCGTATTGCGAGGAGTCGGCGTCGGTTTGGCTCTGCCTGCCTTGGACGCCATGACCCCGGCCTTTGCAAAGAGCACCGACGCGGTAGGTCCGCAGCGATTCGTCGCGATTGAAACCAATCAGGGAATTCTCCCGCAATACTTCTTCGCCAAGGGTGAAGGCGAGCGGAAACAGACGTCGCCGTACCTGGAGATCCTAAAGCCTTTCCGAGATCGGATGACGGCCTTTGCCGGCGTCTCGCACCCGGAAGTCGACGGCGGGCATACCGCGGAGCGCTGCTTCCTCACAGCCGCGCCTCATCCCGGCCGCAGCGGCTTTCGCAATACAATTTCGGTCGACCAGTTCGCCGCTGAGCGGATCGGTCACCTGACCCGCTTTCCCTCGCTCGCACTGGCGATCGGGACAAAGCAAAGCCTCTCCTATACGCAGTCGGGAGTGCAAATCCCCGGAGAAGACTCGCCATCGAGCCTATTCCGAAAACTATTTATTCAAGGCTCGCCCGAGGCCGTGAATGCACAGGTTAAGAAACTGCGGCAAGGCCGCAGCATTCTTGATTCGATCGGCGAACGGTCGTGGCAATTAGGAAAACGGCTCGGGCCGGCTGATCGCCAAAAGCTCGATCAGTTCTATACGGGCGTCCGCGACTTGGAGCAACGGCTGCACAAGACCGAGCAGTGGGAATTAAAGCCGAAGGCGCGAGTCGAGATGGATCCGCCGCAGGACTTTAAAGACCCCGGCGCACTCATTGAAAAAACGCGAGCGATGTTCGACCTGACCCGACTCGCCTTTGAGACCGACTCCACGCGATTAATTTCGATCTATATCCACCAAAACGCTGCGAAGCCGAACATAAAAGGCGTCGACACCGGCACCCACCCGCTGACGCACCACGGCAATCAACCCGCGAAGCTCAAGCAGTTGCGACTGATTGAATCGGCTCAATTCGAAGAGCTTCGCAATCTGTTGGCCGGCCTGGATGATTCACGTACCGGTGGTCATTCCCTGCTGGATGAGACATCCGTGTTTTACGGCACTCCGCTTGGCAACGGGAATGCTCACACGAACACGAACCTACCCGTGCTGCTTGCCGGTGGCGGATTTCGTCACTCAGGCTATCAGGCGTTGGGTGGCCACTCTGACTATCCGCTCCCCAACCTCTTCGTCAGCGTTCTGCAACGGCTCGGCATCGAGACCGACAGCTTCGCCACTAGCACGGGCACGATGCGCGGGCTGGAGATCGTTTAGCTTTTTGAGCTGAAGCCGAGCACCTCGATAGTAAAATCAACTTTCAGACTGAGATCATTAATGACGACGGTTCCCCAATCTGGTCGGTTGGTTAAATTATCTTTCGCCTTCGCGGCTCTTGCATATTGTCCGATCGCGACACTTGCAGGAGCGGCCGAACCGCCGCGTAAGGCGTCACGTCCGAATGTCGTTCTAATCATTGTCGATGAACTGGGTTACCAGTTCGTCGGGGCAAACGGGGGCCTGACATGCCGGGGCATTCCTATTCACACGCCCAACATCGATGCCCTTGCTGAGACCGGCGTGCGATGGACTCACGCGCACGCCCGGGCGATGTGTTCGCCGACCCGACAGACATTGATGACCGGCAAGCACGGATTTCGCTATCCGAAACCCAAGCTCGAAACGATATTTATCCCGAAGTTAATGAAGCGGGCAGGTTATACGACGGGGCATGTCGGCAAGTGGATGATGGGGCCGCTTTTTAACCCGTCACTCAAGGGCTATGACGAGGCCGCCATCTACTGCGGACAGTACCAATTTCATGATCCGCAAGTCATGACTTTCAACGCCCGCGGCTACTTAAGCGAATTCAACCAGCCGACGAGTGTAAAACGAATCAACGGCGGCGACATGCACTGCGCGACAGTCGACAACGTCTATAAGGCGGAGCACGCGACCGTGCTCAAGGGGCAATTCGGGCCGGATGTTATGAATCGCTGGGCTTGTGACTTTATCACTCGTCACAAGGAGAATCCATTTTTCCTGTATTATGCGACGAAACTAGCACATATCAGGCACCCTAAAATCCCTCGCGTCGACGCGGAGCCTTCCTATGCCAACTCGGTGAATTACGTTGATACGCTCGTCGGACAAATTATCGAGGCTCTGGAATTAGCCGGAGTGCGAGACAACACGCTGATCTTGTTTGTTGGTGATAACGGTCACAAGGATAGCCCCGCTGATAAAAAAAGCATCGCAAAAGGCCAACTTTACCTGCCCGGCACAAAAGGCGGACTTTATGAGGGGGCGACTCGGGTGCCTTTCATCGCCAACTGGACGGCGGGCGGGGCTTCGGGAGTGGTCCGGGATGAGTTAATGTGTATCACAGACCTACTGCCGACTTGCGTTGCGGCGGCAGGTGCGGAACTTCCGTCCGATGACACCTTCGACGGAGTCTCGCTGCTTCCACAAATTCGTGGAGAGCAGGGCAATCCTCGCGAATGGGTTTATATTGACGATGGGTCTCATCCCAATATCGTTAAGGGCGAACTCTCGCAATTTTACGATGGCGTCCCGAAGGCGCACCGCCGCTACGTGGTTGGAACTCGCTACAAACTACTGTGGGACGGACGTTTCTATGACCTGCAAACTGATATTGATGAGACTCACGATATCAGCTTAGGAACCGGATCTCCCGACGCGGAGACCGCGAGAGCGACTTTGCAAAAGGTCCTCGACGACTACGCGGAACAGATCGGGCCTGACTTTAAGGATCCGACGCTTGTCCCCAAAGCCGAAGTAATTGCCAGCACAAATTGAAGGTACCCAAGCCAGCGGCATTTGCTCATCAACTTTTTAGAAGCCGTTTCATAATCGCATTAGTATAACGAACACATGCTCAACGCTGCTGCGGACGAAAACGTGCCGTCCGCGAAGCATTTTCCGCCAGATCACTATCTGACGTCGATCAGCCATTTCGAGCAAAAGTCGCCACACTTTCTGAATAACTTTGGCCTCGGCCCACACTTTGTCGCGTCTTCGACACATTGCCGAACTGGGATGCAACGGAGGTTGCCTTCTCGGCAGACGGGCTTTGCATCGCGCGACGGGTGGCTGGGGACGACCTTTTAGTCGCCCCCAGCGAGCGCGGGGCAATACACATCGACCGTTGACACTTAATATATCGGCACGCTACGTCGGGCATAATGCTTCCGCCAACTGGAAGCGGGCGATTTGAGCTAGGCTAGCGGATCAACTTAACAAAGCCCGCGACGAGAACAAGACCACGATCGCCACCGGCGATTACGTTGAATACAAGTGGGACCACCGCAATCGGCTGACGGAAGTCACCTTCCGCGACTCGCTCGGCGTGGCGACCAAGATCGTCAGCTACACCTACGACGCCTCGAACCGCCGGATCGGCAAGACGGTCGATTCGAACGCCGACGGGACGATCGACGAAGAGTTCCGCTATCTCTACGACTCCGACCCGGCCAAGGGTGGACTCGACGACGTGGTGCTGGTGTATGATGGCAGCGGCTCTTTGATAACCCGAAATCTGCACGTCTCAGGTGCCGACAGTGCATTCGTCTCTTTTAAACCACCATCTTGATCTTGTCGTAATACCCCTTCTGGCACACCAGCGGCGGTTGGCCGGAGACGAGCAGTAGTTGCCGTAGGTGTCGATCCTCTCGGGCGAAGTACCGCATCACTTCATGCGGGGCGAGGAGGTCGACGGTTTCGGTGCGGCCGGTTCCGGCGAAGGGTTGGCTGGCGAGGGCCATGCCGGAGGCGCCGCTGCGTTCGCTGTAGGCGACGGTCGTGCGGCCGAGGCGTTTGGAGATCCACTCGGCCGTAAAGATGTCGTTGGCCGAGAAGCATTGCACGACGCCGGAGTTGGCAACGAAGGTTTGCCAGCGGTCGCCGTAGATGTCTTTGGCCTGCGTCAGGTCTTGGAACACATAGTGCATCCGCAGGCCGTGACCGGCCACCTCACCGGCGGCACTGACGATCGATTCCATCCGCCCAACACTACCATTTACACCGAATGGCAGCGGCCCGGATTGGAACTCAGGGCGGATGCTTAATTGCTTCTCGTTTTGTGGCATATATCTATGGAGCGAATTAGTCGTTTGAACTCTTAGCCCCCAATCGAAAGGAGGCCTTCTTGAAGCGGAATCTATAGCGGAAACGACGACTCGCTCATCCAGCTCAGAGCCGGCTCTTTTCATGCGCTGACTGACATTAATGAAATCCATTTACTGAAGAAACGAACCTATGAAGGTTATGCTGACCAACAACGATGGCGGCAGATTCGCGGACTGGGTGGAGGTCGCCGATGGCACCACGACCTCGCAGCTGTTCGCCAAGCACATTCCCCACGGGTCGCCGCGGGACTATCTCATTCGCGTCAACCGGCTCCCCGCTTCGTCGGAGCAGGTGCTGACTGAGGGTGATCGCGTCTCGATCACCCCGACGAAGGCGACAGTGCCCGGCACGCGGCTTGACGCTTTCGCATCGCCACACACCGCAGCCGGGTCGACGCACACCATCGGCCCGGCTTCTTTCATTAAGGAGACCAACTATGGAGACCAGAGAGGCCGCCCGGGCGGCTCTCAAGATTCGGGAGCGGCTCCGGCAGCGGCACGAGGCGACGCTGTTACTCAAGACGAGGCTCAAGCTGGAAGCTGCACCGCCCGCGGGGTGATCTACACCGCCCATATCGCCGCGGGCTTAATGCCGGACCAGTACGTCCGCTGGCTCCGGGGAATCCCGACTGAGCCGGAGCAGACGCTGAACTTGACGGCCGCGGAACTCTCCGTCGGCTGTTCTATGTAAGGTTGATGAGGAATTCGGCTGAGCCGCATGGCGAAACCAGTACCAACGATTTAATCCCGCAGGCCGCTCCCGAAGGGAGCGGCCTTTCTTAATTCCAGAAAAGGTTCCGATCAATGAAAAGCATTGACCTCTATCGTGCCGTCGCCCGAGCGACGGGCGAGACCGTCCAGACCATCAAGCATCGCGGCTTCGGACCGGATGAAGAGGACAAAAGCGGCTCCTACATCGACTGGGACGCCGTCGACCTCCGGCGGAACACGTCGCTGTTCTCGCAGCGATCGCGGAAGCAGACCACCTGACATCGGCTTAACTTACACGGAATTCTTGGAGACAAAGTGGAAGAACTTATTCACCTCACTGTCATCGGAGGGACCGAATTGTGGCTTTGCCAGTATGACGGGCGGCCAAGTCGCCGAAGGCGACGACGACGGCGAAGCTGAATTCGATGGCTTCAGTCCCATAGTAGCTACAATGCAGCGGCGGTCGAGACATCAACCGCCGCTGCTTTTTCCCATTCAATCACGGGAGAGACGGGCCTTGGTTTTTTTAGCTATCAGGGGCCTTGAGGCCGGATGCGTCAGAAATGGGGACGATTGTTTCCGAATTCGAGATCGGCCATTTCGTTTTTCCCGCTCCCGTGCGGGTAGACCGCAATGCCCCGCGAAGTAACCACTTACGGCCAACCGCGGAATACCGCACTATCATACAGGTGACAGGTTCTGTCATCGGTCCGGTTGTACCAATAAATATTTTCACAACCATGGGTGTTGACACCCTAAGCCATCCGGGTAGTGTCTTTGCCACCACTACCTGATCGCCCGGCAGGATGTGCTCGGGCTGCCGCACTCGTCGCCCCTCTCGCCTCGCCATGCTTCTTTCCCATTGGTTGACCGATTTGCGCTCCCGGTACGCGCCGTATTTTCGATCCCGCCGCGTGGCTCGGACTCGCCGACGACCTATGGTCGTTACGGAGCCCTTGGAGCAGCGGGTGTTGCTCAGCGGTGCATCGCCCGATGACTCCGAAGTAACGCTGAGTCTGGCCCCTCAGGTGTTCGAGGCCGAAAGCGACTTGCAGAACGCCGTGGGCCGGCAGGAGGGCGCCGCTTGGTCGACGTCGGTCAGTCTCGACGACGCCGGCTATATGGCTCAGAGCCAGACCGCCCTGAATCTTAATGCCGAGGTTCACACCGCCACGTTCCGGCTCTCGGTCAATAATAGTGAGCAAGACGACATCGATGTCGCCCGGCTGGAAGTCTATGACTTTAATAGCGGCACGGCACTTAAGTCGCAGACGGTGAGCCGCTTTGATTTCGGTGAGGCAAATACTTTTCAAGACTTTCATCTCGCGTTCGAAGCAGACGGCAGCACGGCTTATGGCATTCGCGTGTACTGGCTCGACGCGGCCGCTGTGAAGGTCGATCACGTCTCCGTCACCGAGCATCCCGGGGCTCGGCTGGCCAATACGACCTATAAAGCGGAGACGGAACTGCAACATGATGTTGGGCAGGTCGGCGTCGATGGTTGGGCGCTTGGTGTCAGTCTGCACGACGCTGGCTACGTAGCGAAGAGCCCGACCGGGCACGATCTGGCGGCCGGAGTTCACTCCGTGACGTTACGGCTTCTGGTCGATAACAACACGTCCGGCGACATCGATATTGTCCGGCTGGAAGTCTTTGATTTTAATAACAGCGCGACGGTGTTTCACGAGCGGACGATCAGCCG
The DNA here is from genome assembly GCF_007744515.1 of Stratiformator vulcanicus. Classification (NCBI taxonomy): domain Bacteria; kingdom Pseudomonadati; phylum Planctomycetota; class Planctomycetia; order Planctomycetales; family Planctomycetaceae; genus Stratiformator; species Stratiformator vulcanicus. The sequence continues at coordinate 550,093 of NZ_CP036268.1, read as the reverse complement.
CTTTGAATTCGACGACCCGGTGACATACCAGGATTTTCACCTCGCTTTTGAAGCGGACGGCAGCACTACGTACGGCTTTCGCACGTACTGGTATGATTCGACCGGCATTCGGATCGACCGTGTCACGCTGACCGAACATCCGGGCGCTCGATTGGCCCACACGGTGTTTGAAGCGGAAACCGACATTGGGTACGTCATCGGTCATGTCGACGGTACCAGTTTGTCGGCGACTGTGGCTGACGACTCGGCAAACTACATCGTCCACTCTCCAGTTCCGCTGGCGCTTAATGCGGAAGTGCATACCGTCACATTTCGCGCCAAAATTGATAACCACACGTCAAGCAACGACGCGATCTTCCACTTGCATGTTTACGATGGAGCCACGGGCAATACACTGCACGAACGGACGATTCGTCGCTACGACTTTGACGCCGCGCTGACATATCAGGACTTCCACATCGCCTTCGAAGCCGAAGAAGGCAAGACCTACGGCTTCCGTGCCTTCTGGACCGACACCGCAGCCGTGTGGGTCGACAATGTGACCTTCACCGAGCACCCCGGTGGTCGACTCGCGAAGCGAACCTTCGAAGCTGAGAACGCTTTCGCACATCCAGTCGGGCGAGCTGATGCCGATGGCTGGTCGGCGAATACAGCACTCGATACACCGAACTATCTGGCTTACAAGGGGCATACCGCGACCGTCACCGGGGCGGGCAAGGCGTCGTTTCGATTGATGGTGGACAATAACACCTTCGCCGACGATCAAATTGTGACGATCGATGTCTTCGATAATGCAACGTTGCAGCCGCTTGCTCAGCGAACGATCACTCGAAAAGAGTTTCATTCGGCTTGGACATATCAGGATTTTGATCTTTTCTACGAAGCAAGCGCGGGCCAGAGTCTTCAGCTTCGCGTGTTTTGGCACGGGAACTCCTACGTCCGCATGGATCGGGTCGACGTGACCGAGGTGCCTGGGGCACGGGTCGATCGCGTCGTCTACGAAGCGGAAAGTGCAGCATTCTACCACCAAATCGGAGTAGCTCAGGCTGATGGTTGGCGGGCGAAAGTCGGAGTCGACACGCCCGGACAATTCATGGCGTACGGTCCCTATTCCCACTCGGTACCCGCAGGTGATCACGTCGCGACCTATCGGTTATTGGTCGACAATCACACGGCGAATAATGCCAATGTGGTGAAGATTGATGTCGTCGACGCGGCTCGTCAACAGGTTCTTACAAGCCGCATTCTCACGCGTCAGCAATTTAATGCTTCGTGGACCTATCAGGACTTCGCACTCGAATTCTCGTCGGCTGACGATGCCGTCATCGAATTAAGAACCTACTGGTACGGCACGTCCTACGTCCGTCTCGACAAAGTCACGCTCGATAACGGCCTGTCTATCGCCGATCCGCTCGCCGAGTCAGGCGTCATCGTCAGTAACTGGCTCGCCGAGGCGGGGGTCATTCCGGAGAACGGCCTGCAAGCCGCCGGGGTGATCGTCGCCGATCCTCCGACGAAGTCGATCAGCGTGGACGAGAATGTCGCCCTCGGCACGCTGGTGGAAAAATTTGCCGCGATCATTCCGGATGGCGACCCTGTCACCTACTCCCTCTCCGGTGACGATGCCGGGCTGTTTCAGATTGATTCCGACGGACGGGTGACCGTCGCCGGGCCAATCGACTACGAGGCCGATTCGCAACTGAATCTCATCGTCGAGGCGACGAACCAGAACGACACGAGTTACTTCGATGAATTCCTGCTGACGGTTGACGTTAATGATCTGGTCGATTCACCGGCCGTGTTCGGTCAGGCCTCGTATGCGTTTACGATTGACGAGGACGAAGTGGCCGCGGCGGCGGTGGGCACCGTTAGCGCAACGGACGCCGACGGCACAACACCGGTCTACGCGATTGTACCGGGCGACGGCTCCGATCTCTTTACGATCGATGCGTCCGGCACCATTAAACTCGCCGCCGGGGTCAGCCTCGATCACGAGACCACACCGCAATACACACTCACGGTCTCAGCGAGCGACGGGCAGAATGCTCCGGCAACGGCGACGATTGAAATTAATATCGGCGATGTCGACGAAGCTCCAGCCTTCCCGACATTGGCTCCGATTGAGGTTACCGAAGACGAATTAATCATCGGGTCGGTCGCTGCGGTCGACCCTGAGCAACTTCCGCTGACATACGACATTGTGGGCGGCGACCCGCTCGGTTTGTTCACGATTGACGGCTCCGGCGTGATCTCCGTCGCGAGCGGTAAGACGCTCGACTATGAGGCCACCCAGCAACACCAACTGACGATTTCCGCGGACGATGGAAATCATCTCGTCACCGCCGTCGTCACAATAAACGTCACTGACGTGAACGAAGCTCCAAGCTTCGCGACGAACGGGCCGCTTCAACTACGGGAAGATGAGGCGCCGGCAGGAACAATCAGTGCATCTGATCCCGAGCAGCAACCATTAAGCTATGCGATCACCGCAGGCGATCCGCTAAATCAGTTCACGATCGACAATAATGGATTTATCTCGGTCGCAAGCGGGGCCGTACTCGATTATGAGACGACGCCGCAGTATGTCTTGACCATTTCGGTGAGTGACGGCGTGAATGCCGCCGTCACGGCGAGCGTTACGATTAACGTGACCGATGCCCCAGTCTCAATCGCAGACGTCACGACGAGCCTTGCGGAAGACGCTGCGGCCGGAGCGGCGGTTACGCAACTCATCCCGACCGGCGATGTCAATTCGCTCTCATGGTCGATCGTTGACGATCCCGGCAGCACCGACGATGAACTGTTCACGATCGACCCGGACGGCACCGTCCGGCTGGCCGGCACTTTCGACTATGAAACGGCCACTTCGCACTCGATCACTGTTGAAGTCACGGACGGCCATAATACCGACACGGCCGTCGTGACGATTGATGTCACCGATGCGAATGAAGCCCCGACTTTTGTCGGCGCACCGTTCAATTTTTCGATCGACGAGACTGACGACGGCACGAGTCCCTTTGGACTGCTGAACTCGCTCGACCCTGATGTGGGGGCGGCTGATCCCGTCTATGTCATCGTCGGCGGCAGCGGCCAGGGGCTGTTCGAGATTAACGCCGCCGGTGAATTGCGAGTCGCCTCCGGCACATCGCTCGACTACGAGACGGTCGCTAGCTACACGCTCGACGTTGAAGTTCGCGATGCCGTTGATTCGACGTTGCTGAGTGTTGAGACGGTGACGATCAATATCACCGATGCTCCAGTCTCAATCTCAGACCTGACGACGAGCCTTGCGGAAAACGCCGCAATCGGCACGGCGGTGACGCAATTCATTCCGACCGGTGACACTAATTCCCTCACGTGGTCGATCGTTAACGATCCCGGCAGCACCGACGATGAACTGTTTTCGATCGACCCGGATGGCACACTCAGACTAGCCGGTACGCTCGACTATGAAACGGCCACCTCGCACTCGATCACTATTGAAGTGACTGACGGCCTTAATACCGACACGGCCGTCGTAACGATTGACGTTCTTAATGAGAACGACAATCTGCCGGTGTTTGACCCTCCGGCTTCGCCGTTTTCAATCGATGAAAACAGCTCGTCCGGAACTGCGGTTGGCATAGTGACGGCGACCGATGCCGACGGCACGACTCCTGGGTACTCGATCGTCGATGGCACCGGAGGTGCCTTGTTCGACATCAACGCGTCCGGTCAGATCAGCGTGGCCTCGGGCGCAACACTCGATCGGGAAGTCGCCGCCGACTACACGCTCTTAATCGAAGCGAGCAACGATGGCGGTACCGCGGTCACGCATTGGGTGACCGTCGAACTGACGGACATTAATGAATTCGACCCGGTCTTCGGGGCCGCATCTTACACATGGCAGATCGGTGAAGACGCCGCATCGGAAACGCTCGTCGGAACAGTCTCGGCGATCGACGATGATGCCGAGAGCGGTTCTCCCGTTTATTCCATCGTCTCGGGCAATGAGGACGGCAAATTCGCTATCGATGCATCCAGCGGCGAGATCGCGCTCGCAGCCGGAGAGTCGCTCGATGCCGACACGCCTCCCGCTCAATACCAGCTGCAAATTGAGGCAGCCGATCCGGATGACGCTTTAAGAACCGCTACGGTCCTCGTCACGATTAATGTTCTACCGGTGAACGACAACGCGCCGATCTTCGGGCAACCGGTTTACAACGCTAACGTTATCGAGAACTCTGCTGCAGGCACGCCCGTCGCGACTGTCATGGCGACCGATGCCGACTTCGATAGCCTGCCGCCTACCTATGCCATCACAGCCGGGAACGAAGACGGTCAGTTTACCATCGACGCGGCAACCGGCGCGATTACCGTCGCCGCAGCCGCGACGCTCGACTACGAAGTTGGCCCCGGCCAATACACGCTCACCGTCGAAGCCACCGACCCCGATAACGCGGCCTTCAAAGACACGGCGACGATTGTTATTAATGTCACCGATCAGCAGGAAGCCCCGGTCTTTAATAATGCGGGACCGTTCCAACTCGCGGAGAACGAGACCTCCGTCGGCACCGCCGTAGCCGTCGATCCCGATGATGAAGCCGGCGGGACGATCACCTACTCGCTGGGGACGGGCTCGGATCGTTTCGCGATTGATGCGATCAGCGGAGAGATCACGCTCACCGGCTCAGTCGATTTCGAGCAGTCGCCGACCGAAGTCATTGAAGTTATCGCGACCGACGGCGATGGAGTCGCCACATCGGCCAATGTAACGATTAATATTCAGGATGCCGCGCCGGCGATCGCGGATGTATCAACATCCCTGCTCGACGGCAGACCCACCGGCACCCTAGTCCATCAATTCGCGTCCACGGGAGACACCAACTCCCTTACCTGGTCCCTCAGCGGCGCCGACGCCGCGATGTTTAATATTGACAGCAACGGCCAATTAACCCTCGCTGCCCCGCTCGACTATATGGCGGCCACGTCACATCAGGTGACGGTCACCGCCGACGATGGGACGACAACAAGCAATTCAGTCGTCACCTTAACCGTTGTCGCCAATCAGGCCCCGATTTTTGACTCGGCGAGCTATGTATTCTTTTTGGAGGAGGACGCCCCGTATGATGGCGGGGTTATCGTCGGCAGAGTTTCGGCTACCGATCCGGAAAATCACGGCAGCTTGATATACACGATCGTCGGCGATAGCGGCCCTTTCGCCTTGGACTCGGGCACCGGCGACCTGAGTCTCGTCCAACCGCTCGACCGCGCTCTAGTCGGGTCTTACAACATCATTGTTTCCGTTTCCGATGGCGAGGGTGCGTCTTCTACCACAGACGTCCGCATCGATGTTCTTCCTGCGTACGATTTGGACTCCTCGCAAACCGGAGTCACTTTGCGTCGCCGATTCTCCGTCTCGGAGGCGGCGACATCCGGTACAGAGTTGGGATCGGTGGCAAGCTATGAGTTGAGGAAGCTGCTGGGGGGACCAATCGCTTTTGCGATGAACGGGCAAAATACGGACTTCAGCGTCGACGCGCAGAGCGGTGTTTTGACGCTGACCGGCTTGGTTGATCACGAACTAGCTTCGATCCAATCGCTTTCGATCCGGGCCTCCGGTCAGTACGGATCGCTCGCACTTACCGTAGCGGTCGAGGTCGAGGATGTTGCAGAAGTATCGAATGAGACGCAGCAATTCTCCGTTGAAGAGTCCGTCCCGCCCGACGCTGCCTTCGGCAAGGTGAATTCGGGAGTCACCAAATCTGCACAATTCTCGATTCGGGAAGGCGGGGATTCTTCGCGGTTCGCCATCAATGCGACGACTGGAACGCTGAGCTTTGTAGGCTCAGTCGACGCCGAGGTTGATACGACTTTGATATTTGATGTGGAGATTGTTGATGAATATGGAGGAATCAACACTATCCCGATCGAAGTCCTCGTCGTGAATGTCGACGAGCCGGTTTTGTTTTCCCAGCAACACTACGACTTCGACGTTGACGAAAATCAGGCACTAAACTCGCCGGGCACAGTGACTGCGATCGACCCTGAAGGATTGCCGGTCACCTACAGGATCCGATCATCGGACGAATCACTCCCGGTTACGATCGGACCGGACGGCTCACTATTGGTTAGCGGGCCGCTCGACCACGAACAGACTCCGAGTTACACGTTCTTGGTTGAGGCGTGGTTCGACGGCACGGACCAGCCGGCAGCAACGTCTTCGGTGTCGCTGAGTATCAACGATGTCAATGAATTGCCGACGATAATCTCGTCCGCATTCACGATCGACCAGCGACAAGTCGGCCCTCACTTAGTAGGTGAGCTGCGGGCGGTCGACCCGGAGTCCGCCGATGTCAGTTTCGAAATTGTCGGCGGTTCCGATACGTTCTCGATCGACGGATCTCGGCTTCTTGTAAACGAGAACGCTGGCCCTCTACAAGTTGGAATTCATTCGTTGACGATCCGGGTGTCAGACGGGTCGACGAGTAGCGACCAAGTCGTATCGGTAACTGTTATAGATAATCGACTGGTCGCCCAAGTTCCAAGCGATGCGGCACTGAGCTTCGTCATACAAACCGACTCCGGCGAAGGGACGCTTGTTGGTTCGCTCGTCCCACCTCCTGAAATCGGCTCCGTTAGTGACCTAAGTTTTGCAATCACGTCCGGAAACGACGACGGCTTGTTCGGCGTCGGTTTCGGAGGAGAACTGGTACTCGCTGCCGACTGGTTCTCTACAAACTCGGAAACGCGTGAACTGACCATTCTCGTGACCGACTCGTTCGGCGGTACGGCGACGCTTACTGTCGCAGTTTCACTTGAGCCGATTGTCCTGCCTGAGGTCGAGTACCCGCAGGTCGCGAATTTGCGAATCGGCAGTGCAGGTTCGCTCAACGATCAACTCGCTACGTTTGATCCAACTATCGAGGGAGAGGTCATCGGAATCTCTCCCGAATCTGATGTCGTGATCGAGGTCGACATCGACGATGACGGCATTGCCGACCTTACCCAAGGCCTGAGTGCCACCGGAAATTTTTCAATTGACTTGTCGGGGGCTTCCGTGCCCGGCGTCGTCGAAATTCAAGTCAGGGCGACATCAACTGATCTAGGCGGCAACGTCAGCGTTGGCGATTGGAAATCACTGATCTTCGAGTATGTGGACCCGAACGCACCTCCGACTGGCAACGACGACTCTGCACCGCGCGTGATCTTTGCTCCTTCGGACGATGCTGGATTCACGGACCCCAACGCAGACTTGAATCTTACAGGAACAATTCTTGCGCCTGCGGGCCAGACAGGCATATCCGTCGAGTTTGACCGTGACGGCGACGGCGTCTCGGAGCAGATCGTTCAACTCGTCAACGGAGTATTCTCCTTAACTGTTGATGCTGCGCAAATCGGCTCAGGATCGCAGGCACTCTTTTTTCGAGCGGTGTTGGAAGACGACACAACATTCGCGACGGTCTATGGAGACTGGGAACGATTTGAGATTAACCGTCCGGCGCAGCTGGCGGTGCCCGAAGTCGAAAATTTGATCGCGATCGACTCGACGATCGACGGGCAATGGAACGTCACGTCTGACGGCATGATTTCGGGCAATCTGATAAGCGGAACGTTTTCTACCGACTCGTTCATCGAAATTTTGGTCGACTTCGACGAAGACGGCCTCTCGGATTGGGCCGTCACACCTGAAATCGACGGTACATTTCAGATCGACCTTCTTGCTGCCGGTCTAGTCACGGGTGAACACACTGTTGCACTAAGGGCGCGAACATGGGACCCGGCGACCTCGAATTATCTCGAAGGGACTTGGGTGAGTCTCGGCATACGGCTGGTCGAAGCCGAGTCCCAGCCGCTAAGTGTGGAAAACCTTCTGCAGACAACGGCAGTAGGCGGTGAAGGCATTATCACGGGTACGCTGGTTAATGCCACATTGTCGTACTCCCAACCACTTGTTGAAGTCGACTTTGATAGCGACGGCGTCTATGACGAAATCATAGTAAACATCGCGTCGGACGGATCTTTCGAATTTGCACTCTGGGCGATCACTCCGGAGTCGTTCGGCAGTGAGATTGCATTTCGCGCCGTCGGGATCGATGCGAACGGAGTGCAGGTATTGGGAAATTGGACGGCGCTCGCCGTCTCGCTCGACAACGTTCTCCCGAGCTTCAACCAAGTCGGACTGTTGGATCCCATAGCTGGCGCGGGCAATCCAACAGCGGCCAGGCCAATCGTGGTCGGCTCGGTCGCCGATCTTCAAGCCGACTCAACCTATCTGGTTGAACTGGAATGGACCGGTGATGGCGTCGCGGATCAAGTTGTGTGGTCGGCGTCCGACGGAACATTCGAGATCGACTTGACAGGGGACCTAGGCCAACCGGGAAGCCATACCGTCCTACTGACGCTGATTCGCTACGAGCCAGACGGGCGGGCGGTTCGTGGCGATTCGACAAGCTTTGCCTTCGACTGGGATGTCAACGTTGAGCCTGTCGACCTGCCCGAGATCACGAGTGTCAATTCTCCTTCGGGCCCGACGTCAGCTCCGGTGATTTCGGGAGTATTGTCAACCGTTGACGATGGAGCCGATGTCTACGCGGTGGAGTTCGACTTCAACGGCGACGGAGTCGTGGATGGCCAAACTTATGCCGACGTCTCGTCCGGCGGCGAATTTGTGTTGAATCTTCTGCCATATCTGACTGCAGACGGGATATATAACGTCAGACTACGAGTCGCACCCTTGCAGGCGGTCGATGGCAGCGTCGCCGCGGGAGATTGGACATTAGTCACAGTCGATTTCGAAAGGACGATCGAGGCTGCCGCCACAATCGTCGATCGCCCGTCAGTTCCGACCGTAACGATTGAAGAGGAAAACCGGCTCACTTTTGCAGATGGGACTTTCTGGCCCGGTGCTGCCCAGCGTGCCGATCAAGCGAACGCTTACCTTGCCGGCACATATATCGGTAATAGCGGAGTTCGTGTGTTCGACACTAATCCGTTGAACGGGCTACTCACGTACGCTGCAATCGACGACGCAAGTTTCGATATTGGTAATGTGAACGTTGAGGTTACCGACATCGACGGCGGCACCCTGACGGTAACGACCACGATCGCCGGACAACGAACTGAGCATTCGTATGAAGATGCTCAGGGCGTTTGGCATCGACTGGAATCGCTAAGCGCGACATATATTGTCACTCAAGATTTCGCGACTGCAGGCGGCAGCGACTATACCGTCACGCTGTCAGGGAGCTACGGGTACAGTGTCGAGGCGCACGGACTTGGCGCGACCAGCGTTTATCGCGTGCGAGAATTCCAAAATGATTCCGTCGAATATGTTCCGGAAACCGGTCGTGTCATCTCAGGAAACCAGAACTACCTGGGAATTTTCGAAGGAGTCCGGCGTGCCGATGGGGCATCAGACACATCGCTTCAGCCCTACACCGACTACTTTAAGACAAGCCTTTCTGGTGTGACTGGCGAATCGACGTCGACTGAAATTTACTCAGGGGGCTTTCTTGCGATTGGAGTCGACAGTACCGAGTACTGGGATTTCACCGCGGAGGCCACGGTCACTGCCGCTCCGGGCGAAACTTCGGTTTCTGAAGAAGAGTTCGAATTTTCTCACAGCATCGTCGATCCTTACAGCATAATCGTCGACCATACGACGACGGAGACCGACACGATCGGTGCCGAATCAATTGTCCGAACTGTTACCGAAGTCGGCAGTCTGGTCGGGACGCAGACGCTGCTCTATGAGGCCGAGGGAACTCGACAGATCGATGTCGACGGCGTTCAAAACACCACGGTTGAGCATTCGACTCAGAACATCATCGACGACATTCTCAACTGGAATCGAACAGACACGACGACCCGAACCTCGAACTCGGGTCCAAACTATATATTCGAAGACAAGGTCGAGACGGCGGAGATTCGCAATCGAGACTACTCTTTTATAGTTGCCAGCACCCATCACGATGACCCGGTCGGCGGCCAGTCACTGAGCGGATACGTGGATGGATTTGGCTCGACGTTCCGCCTGCAGTCGGATGTCAAACATGACTTGACTGCCAATGGCAGTTACACCGCGCCGACAGGAGCATTCGAATCGTTCAACGTCGGTGACTCGAACCATCAACTCGGCAAAGGCCTCTTCACGGAGACGACCTTTGGGAGTTTTTCCGGGACCGGGTCAGCTATCACGGGTTCCGACATCACAGTCACGAGTTCCGACTTCGATTTCGGGATTCTTCTGTGGGACCGCAGTAATGAGTCCTTCTCAACTTATACTGACGACGACGCTTCCGACGGCGGCACCGAGTTTTCAGAAGGCTCGAGTAGCGATTCGGATATAGGTCACGGGAGTTGGGCCAATACGTTAAATACAACCGAGCGGATCATTGATGGAACCGTAAGCATTGCGAGTGGTACGAAGTCGCACACCGGTCTCCGATGGGGAACTCAGGGTGAAGAACACTCGGAAAAACAGAACGCGACCCACTTGACGGGGGCCGCTAGTCAGGGAGCAACGGAAGACTGGACTTTTACGACATCAAACCAAAACTCTTCCTCTAATATCTCGGGGAAGTATACCGTCACGACGACCGGCACCGGGGTAATCAGCAATGCGGGCTTGGACTATTCAGAAACGGAAACGTGGAGCGAGTCGGGGCAGTCGAATGCGAGTTCGGCATTCAACCTCACTTCCGTATCAAACAGCGGGTCTGATCCGAATGGCACCTCTCATTCCATAGTGAATCGAGGATCGAGTGAGAGCCGCAGCGGATCTTACACAGAGATCACGGTCCTCGGAACAACGACATTCGCCGACGGCTCGGAAAATTCATCCTCGAACTATGACTTCGATGAGTCCGGAACGACCTCATGGTCGGACTACTCGGGACTGTCGACAACCGGCTATCGTCGAGTGGACCAGATCTCGACGCCCGGTAGCGAACTCGTATCTGTCAGCGCTTCAGGCTCGACGAATGGTGCGACCGACAGTGGAACGGGGACATATTTACTCGACTTTGATGTGGATCGAACCCTTACAAACGGAGTTCTCGCAAGTCGTGTTGAAGAGAGTCGCGAGGTAGAGGATCGAGACGACGGCACCATCACCTCCAGCGTTTCAAGCGAAGTCGCCGCCTATACCGGCGCGCCACCTCAGTCAACAGGCGGGCTTTCCCCAACGGACGTTCGCAATTTGGGAATTCAAATGGGCGGGCCGGTCGATAACGCCCGTGGCTCGATGAACTGGCAGAATAGTCAGAGCACGACAAGTGAAACCTACAGTGACCGAACGGAAGTCTACTCGCTAAACGACAACGGAGCGACGTCAGGCTTTGAGCAATGGGATCGAAACGGCACCACTGATGCGACTGGGACATCCGAGTTTCAATCGCTCGCTGAGACATCGCGGAAGGTCACATCGTCATCCGCAGCAGGTACAAAGGAGGATGAAAAAACGACTTCGAAGGACGCGTCTGGAAACGGATCATTCCAGTCGACAACAACGTCGAACGAATCGCGCCGTGCCGACTTCATCGGCGAAATTCTTGTATATTCCGGCTCCGACCAGTTTGTCACGTCTTTGAACACGAACAATTTGGAGAGCTCTACCGCAGACATCGAGCGGTATGTGACTGTCGATGGCGAACTCGTCCGCTATGAATCGAACGACCGGTCCGTGACTGACGCCGATACGACAGTGGCAGCCGACACGACGCGGCGGCTCGACTTCGGACACGATCAGTCGGGCACCTCTTTCCGAACGGAACTTGATCAGGGTAACGAAGTCGTTGTCGAAAGCACGCCGGAGCGTACGACCCGAAGTATCTTCAGCACTGATTCGACAGGTAGCGACTCCTCGGGCAGCTATACGCGTTCGCATACCCGCGGGTCGACGGACAAAGTCACTGACGAGGAAATTAAGACGACGACCACTTGGGACTGGACGACGTCAAACTCCGGTCGAGTCGGAGAAGAGACTGTCACGGTCGACGGGTCAGGAAATGTCGACAAATCATCTTTCTTTCACGACAACCGTGACTACGGCGCAGCATCGGGAGGACAGTCGACAAACGATATCGACTCATCGGGCCATACCAGTCGGGAAGGTTATTTCACGATCGACGCTTCCAATTTCGAATCGATCGACTCGGACGCAGAAGCGTCATCGTCCGAATCGTTCGAGCGTATCGAATCGGGTAACTTTGACGAGTTTAAACAGTCCACAACAAATCGGGTCGTCTCCAAACCGGTTCCAAGTCATGCCGGTCTTACAAGAACTGATACGATTAATATCACTCAGACCGACAAGAAGGTGGACGGGACATATTACTACGAAACGACCAGCGCGACCCCCGACCCGGGCATTGGCGAGTCGACCACGACCGAGACCAATTACATCTACGAAGACTTCACCGCCGAGTCAGACAAAACTTCGAGAACGAACTCACTGACCACCGGAACACGCAACATCGACCCGCTGACAACGTTAACGATCATTGCGAACTCGTTTCAGACGGAGAACGGCGACTCGACCACGCAATCCACGATCGAACGAACAGAAACCACCGTCACCACGGACGCCCTCGCTCAGTCGAACAGCATCGAATCGGCGACGCATGTCGGAACATCGAACCTGACGACCAGCCTCAATCGCATTTCCCTCACTCAAACTTCCGAGCGGATCAACGAGCCGACCCACGGCGGTCGCAACGACCGTACTCAAATCGAGTCCGAACTTACCGACAGCACCGTCACCGAAAACTTTGACGAATCGGTGACAATCGAAACCAATGCTGATGGCGAAACAAAAACGACCACCGTCGCCCGCTCCACATCGGGCACCCCGAACATCGAAGGAACTTCGGATTGGAACGAGTCGACGACCGTCATCATTGACTCGACGATTTACGAACGCCAAGCGGTCGGCATCAGCCCGAAAAAGACGACGAAACTCTACCAGACCGATACCACGACCGAGATCGGTGAAAGCTCATTCAGCGCATCACTCGCCAAGACCGTCGTGAACGACTTCGACGGCACCGAAACCGTTACCGGTGACGGAGGAAACTCTGAGACCGAATCGACAGTGACTACTAAGACCAACTCTCATAGTACGAAGAAAGTGACCGACAACGACTGGCGCCTGATCGGCGGGTCGGCCAACGGGTATTTCGGGCACGGCTGGCGTGACCTGTTCGAGACAGGCGACAGCACTTCGTCTGAAACTGTGCATACCGCCGGAACAGCCGAACTCGTGTTCGGCACTAACGGCGAAGAGCAATGGGGTAGTGAAACGACCGTCACGACCGACCGGTACGAGACGCATGACCGCAGGTCCGAAAACCGCGCGAAAGCGGAATCGTTCTTGAATGTCGCGACAGGCCTTACAGCCGCTTCGTTAGTCGGCTCGCTGGGTATCTGGAATAGCAACTTCTACTCAGCCGTTCTGAATGGCATCAATTCGGTGCTTCAGGTCGGCGGAGACGGTGACGTCTATGTGTCCGAAGTGCAAAAGTTGCACACGACGAAAACAACCGCATCGAAAATTAAAACGGTCAAGCAGCACGGATTGCCCGACGACCCAATCGACCTCTACAAGGATCCTGAGTCCGGCAGTAACGTCGACCCCGCCACCAAGATCGTCAATCATTCGACAAGACTATCGTACAGCGGGGTCGAGGTGACCACGAATTCCGAAGAGCAAACGGTCGAAAATGGGGTGACGGTCGACACCACGACCACCGATCGAGACTACCAACACGGACGAGGATTTTACGGAACACTAACCAATTATGCCGATGGCTCCCGTGAAAATATAAAGGGGGAAATCACCGGCATGAACCGAGACTACCAAAAGGTTGTCGTGACCCGATCAAGTCCCGATATTAATAGCTGGAAAAGCACATCGATTTCCGAGGTGACAGGATTCTCGACCGAGGATCGAATTGTCACGCACGATGGCTCCAACGATCCCGAAATCGTCACCGCAGGCTTCAGCAGCGTCGAGATTGACTCAGACTCGTTTGACGAAACCTGGGATATTAAGAAAGACATTCCCTACACGTGGGTCGTCCCGGGGTTCTTTGAAGGGGCCGATGAATGGCCCGATGCCGTCGGCGACATCAGCTATACGAATAAAGGCCACCACAAGAATTCCTCCAACCGAACGCTGATTCAGCGGGGCGGCGCCGACCCGGACGGCAAAATCAACGTCAGCGTCTCCTACATCGCCAACGGCGACTCGGACTTCTCACTCAACGAAAAAGCCGAAGGCACACTCAGTTCCGATAGCGTCGCGCAAGGTCTGACCGCCGAATTGCGGATTGATCAAACCCATACCGGTACCGGAAATGGAGAGATGAACATCTCCATGAACTACTCCGCGATCCTGTCCGCAGACGAACCACCAGTCATTGCCTACAGCGAAACGGGTAGCACAGACTTTACCATTAACGAATCGCTCGACCATACGGTCGGCCAGACAATTCCCACCTGGTTCATGACCGATGCCAACGGCGACATGCTGCAGGAGCACGAAGATACCGACGGCGACGGCTTAATCGATACCTGGGTCGACAGTTCCGGCAACGTCGTCAGCAATCCGACGCTCGTTGTCGTCGACGATGCCCTCGACGAGGACATTTCCTCCGATTGGACCTACACCGAAATCTATGATCACTCGATTGATGTCGACGACCTCGTCGATGCGGGTACGGCCTGGGAATTGGCCGAAGAGATGACGGCATCCTGGACCGGAGATATCAGCCCGTTTAATTGGTCCACGTGGCAACCTGAGTTTGATTTCGTCCAAATTCACGCGGTTATGGACGGCGGCAACCCGTCGATCCTCGGCACCATCATTGTAAACGTAACCCCCACACTTCCGGGCACACCTTTTAGTTCTCCCAATCTCATCGGCACGACGTTCGAGGATCACGAACATCTGCTCTCAACATCAATGGTCGACCCGGCCAGTGCCGATTGGATCAATATCTTCCCCGAAGAAACTCAGTCCTTCTTCGCGGCTGCCGCCGGCTTCGGCCAGTACTACATCGATGCGGTCGGCGGAGCGCTTCAGGACGCCAACGACGGCAGTCTTCAAGACGGCCTGCGTGGTTGGACCGACGGGTTTCTCGACACCGTCAACCCCTTCAGTCATGTCGACTGGCTGAACGTGCCGGACCTCGGGCCGGCGTATCGTCAGGCCGATGCCTATGCCACCGGGCAGACGGTCGGGGTCGTCAGCGGCATCGCCGTCGACTTCGCGATCAGCATTTACGGACCCGGGCTGGTTAAATGCGGCACCTGGGCTCACCGCGCCTTCGCCGCGCGGGAGGCGGTCGATCTGGCCGGGGGCCTGCACAACTCCTATCAGAACTTCCAGGACGGCAAGTTCGGCGTGATGGACGCCATCACCGTCGCCGGCGTGGGCCTCAACGTCAGCGCATTGGGCCGGGCCTCGAAGAAGTGTTTCACCGCGGGGCACATGATCGTGACGGCTCCGCCGGCTGACATGGCGGCGAATGTCAGGTACGCTGCAATGTCGAACGGGCCGGATGAGGCGGGGGATTCGATTACCATCGCTGCCGCGCTGGCCGGAGCGTTGGGTCTGCTGGTTATTAAAGGTCGTCGAAATCGACGCGAGCGAGAGCGCGAGATGAAGCCGCAGGGTTGGCAACTGTTAGCGACCGGCTGGGACACGTCGGCGACTCCGGTCGGCGATGTCGGTGTCGACCTTAATCGCGAATTCGATCTTAATGGCGGGCTCGATCAAAGCGAGCCGCAGCGATTCCTATCGACACCGCAAAAGTCGATCGTGCGAATCGAAGAACCGCAGCGAGACGCCGCGCCGCTTGAGCGGCCGCGAAGGTCCCGCAACTCGCTGTGGCGACGCGTGATCGGGCTGACGCTATTACTCGGCAGTGCAGCCGTGCTGGCGGGGAGCTTCTTCCTCGGCGAAGCGACGGCGACGGCGGTGTCTACCGCTGCAGCCACGCAGGCCACTGTAGAAGAATTCGACACTTCGCACCGCAAGCCGATCGAGGAGATTAAGGTCGGTGATAAGGTCCTGGCCCGCGACGAAGACGGCGAAGCCATCGGCTGGCAGGAGGTCGATGAGGTCTATGAACGCACGTCGGACCACCTGCGGTTCTTAAAAGTCCGCAGTGAATCCGGCGAGACGCAGACGTTCGAAACGACGGACGAGCACCCGTTCTGGTCGGCGATTCGCGGGGCATGGATCGACGCGGGAGAGCTGAAGGCGGGCGAGAAATTAACCGGCCCCGACGGAAAAACCCACACTGTCGTCTTCACCGAACGCGAGGAGCATCCCGAAGGCGTCGCGGTTTACAACTTCCGCGTCGCCGGAGCGCATACGTACTTCGTCGCCGCTGTTGATGCACCACGCGGGCCGCCGGTATTGGTGCATAATGCGGATTATGATGTCCCGGGAACGAAGCGAGATCATCTTGGGAATCTCCACGGTTCCGACGGCCGCTTCGCTTACTCCGGCGGACCTGCCGGAGGGAATCTAGGACGACCGTCGCTGCGGGCCGGGACTAAGCGGAAAATCTTGGACGATTATTTACCTCTCGGAAATGGAAGATTTAAGGACAAAGAAACGGGCGCCGTCTATGACGACTTTCATTTCGGGCATAGAAAAGGCTACGAGCATCGCCGCATCGCGGAGGCTGCGGATCAATTGGACCTGTCGCAGAAACAGTTGAACGATTTCGTTAACAGTAGACCGGACTACTTTCAGCTTCAGGATCGAATGGATAATCTGAGACATTTCGGAGAAAAGGCAGGTAAAGGAGATATCGGTGATATTTTGGACGACATGATAGAATTTCTCGAAAACGGTAGTTGATCCATGGATTTCAGCAATATTGATGACAGCGTCTGGTTACTCCGTGCTATTCGCAAAGGCGATATCGGGAAAATTCAAGCATTCATTTCCGATGGGATCAACATTTTCCGAGTTACCGAGAATGACCGAAAGACTTATCTTCACCAAGGTGTCGACACGTTAGCTGGCTCTTCGAGTCCCGAGGCGGTGCGGTACCTGATCGGCCTTGGCCTCGATGTCAACGCGAGGGATCGTCATAACTGGACGCCGCTGCATTACGCCTGCCGGTCGACAACGCCCGATACGGTGATGGTGCTGCTCAAGGCAGGGGCGGACGTGGACATCGTTAATGATGAGGGCGACATCCCTCTGCTTTCATTCGTTCATAACAACCAGCCGTGGCGGTTTGACGTGATCGAGGAAATGTTGAAGCGCGGAGCTGATCCGAATCGAGAGCACGCGAAGGGTGGCAATTCGGCGCGAAAATATGTGATCCTCAGTGAGAATCCGGAGTCCGACCGCCTGATTGCTCTGTTCGACAAATACAAACCGCTCGACGGCCCGACGCCGGACTACAAGGCGGAACTGGATGCACTGCGGTCGGATGTTCCGTCACCATCGAAGTTACCCGACTACAACGTCGACCCCGATCACCCGTCGTTGGGGCACTTTTACTTTGACGCCAAGTATCGTCGGGGATGTCCGTCAGACGATCCGCTTGTCGGCACACTCGCCGACGCCCTCGACCGATGGGTAATTCTGAATGCGGTCAAGGGTTCGTTTTTTGGAGTCGTCAACGAGGAAAACGACGTGCTGCAGTTCGCATATCTAGACCCGGAGACAATCGTCATGGAGGTGCCGCTCGCGGAGCTCAGCGGCGGCTTGCAGAAAGAGGTCACTTATCAAGAAGCCGGGGAGGCCATCATTTCCGTGTTCGAGGGAAAGGATCCTAAGAAGTTGCCTGGGCTGACGTTCGAAAACTGGGAATAGGACCGCAATCTTCCTCGACGCTTTTTAGCTATTCAACCATGTCGCATCGTTAAACGCGCCCAACTCCTATCAGAACTTCCAGGACGGCAAGTTCGGCGTGATGGACGCCATCACCGTCGCCGGCGTCGGCCTCAACGTCAGTGCATTGGGCCGGGCCTCGAAGAAGTGTTTCACCGCGGGGCACATGATCGTGACGGCTCCGCCGGCTGACATGGCGGCGAATGTCGAGTACGCTGCAATGTCGACCGGGCCGGATGAGGCGGGGGATTCGATTACCATCGCTGCCGCGCTGGCCGGAGCGTTGGGTCTGCTGGTTATTAAAGGTCGTCGAAATCGACGCGAGCGAGAGCGCGAGATGAAGCCGCAGGGTTGGCAACTGTTAGCGACCGGCTGGGACACGTCGGCGACTCCGGTCGGCGATGTCGGTGTCGACCTTAATCGCGAATTCGATCTTAATGGCGGGCTCGATCAAAGCGAGCCGCAGCGATTCCTATCGACACCGCAAAAGTCGATCGTGCGAATCGAAGAACCGCAGCGAGACGCCGCGCCGCTTGAGCGGCCGCGAAGGTCCCGCAACTCGCTGTGGCGACGCGTGATCGGGCTGACGCTATTACTCGGCAGTGCAGCCGTGCTGGCGGGGAGCTTCTTCCTCGGCGAAGCGACGGCGACGGCGGTGTCTACCGCTGCAGCCACGCAGGCCACTGTAGAAGAATTCGACACTTCGCACCGCAAGCCGATCGAGGAGATTAAGGTCGGTGATAAGGTCCTGGCCCGCGACGAAGACGGCGAAGCCATCGGCTGGCAGGAGGTCGATGAGATATATGAACGCACCTCCGACCATCTGCGGTTCTTAAAAGTCCGCAGTGAATCCGGCGAGACGCAAACGTTCGAAACGACCGACGAGCACCCGTTCTGGTCCGCGAGTCGCGCGGCATGGATCGACGCGGGAGACCTCAAAGCTGGCGAAAAGCTTATTGATTCTAAGGGCCATTTTCACACGCTCGTCCTTTCAAATCGAATCAATCACCCCGAAGGAATTGCGGTCTTCAACTTTCGCGTTGCAGACGCTCATACGTACTACGTGGGGAGCAAAGATTCGGCTGGAAGTTTCCCGCTGCTGGTCCACAATGCCAGTTATGATTCACATTCGATTGATGAAGCACTCGAAATGGGCTTGTTATCGTTGAAGCCGAAGCAGCGGAATCGAGGCATGATTCATCATATCGCGTCCGATAAAGACCAAATATATAAGACCCAATTCCAGGAATTATTTAATGAAGCCGGAATTAGCTTGCAGCATTCATACAACAGAACGCGTATCCGAGGTCACGTAGGGCCACACGGAAAATTTTACAATTCATACGTGTTGGAGCGTCTACAATCGGCAACCGCAGGAAAATCTGGAGATGCGTTTCGTGAAGCATTACTTGATGAATTATATCAGCTTCGGCGTGAAATCCACAACGAAGGGCTCGATGCACTCTTGAAAGCTGCCGCGTCGAAGGTTGACGTTCGGGGGTATTAATGATGCACTATTTCAAAATGTTGCCGGGAGACGATCAGTGGGTATTGTCGATTTCTCGTGCATTTGATGATGGGACACCTGTCGACCGATGGGCATTTATAAGATGCAAGAAATACGAGGGTGCAATACCCATCCCATTTGACGTAGCTAGTTGCGGGCCAGCGACGGATTACAATCCGACCGCGTTCGGTGCTCAAATCGTTTCGGCAAAGTTTGCCGCAATAGTTCGCGATGTCGCAAAGGATTCTGTGCAGTTTGTCCCCGCATCGGTGCACGGAAGCGATAACGATTGGTTCGTGATGAATGAACTTGAGTCGCGCAATTGCGTCGATCTTACTCATTCGTGGGTTCAGCGATATGAGGAAGGTGACGGAGATCGTGCGGGGACCATTCGAGGTATTGCAAAGCTCGTAATCGATCCGCCAAGGGCCGACAATCTTCACATGCTTCGACTGCGTGAATACAAGATGGTGACAATCATTTCTGAGACACTTCAATCAAGACTCGAATCGAAAGAAGTCACCGGAATCGAATACTGGCAACTTGCGACACAATGACTGTAGAAACCCATATGTTCGAAATACCGCCTGAGAATTCTCACCGATCACGTCGTTCGCTGTGGCGAAGCGTGATCGGGCTGACGCTATTACTCGGCAGCGCAGCGACACTGGCGGGGAACTTTTTCTTCGGCGAAGCCACGGCGACGGCGGTTCCTACCGCTGTGATCGCTACTCCGGCCGAATTCGACACTTCGCACCGCAAGCCGATCGAGAAAATTAAGATCGGTGACAAGGTCCTGGCCCGCGACGAGCACGGCGAGGCCATCGGCTGGCAGGAGGTGGATGAGATTTATGAACGCACCTCCGACCATCTGCGGTTCTTAAAAGTCCGCAGTGACACCGGCGAGTATCAAACGTTCGAAACAACGGACGAGCACCCGTTCTGGTCGGCCAGCCGCGAGGCATGGATCGACGCGGGAGAGCTGAAGGCGGGCGAGAAATTAACCGGCCCCGACGGCCAGACCCACACCGTCGTCTTCACCGAACGCGAGGAGCATCCCGAAGGCGTCGCGGAAGCGCACACCTACTACGTCACCGCCGTCGACGCCCCCCGCGGCCCGCCGGTGCTGGTGCATAATGCGGATTATGAGGTAAACGGAATTCCTCGTGGCTTCCAAGATATTGACTCGTTCAGAAGTCGAAATGGTCTTTCTCCATTCGACCCGAGCGATCCCGCAAGTGGGACAGTGGCGAGAATAAGCGTGAACGGGAAGACGTTCTATGGTGTAAACGGCGCGAGCTCTCAGATTCCCCCGTCGATACGTCGCGGATTTGCTGATGCCGCGGGTACAAATCGAAGAGCCAGAGCTCTCCACCACGCCGAGGCCCAAGCATTGATGGAAGCGTCAGGCGAAATTATCTCATCCGCACGAAAAAATATCACAATCTTTGTCGATAGACGCACCTGCCGGTTTTGTCAAAATGACGGCACGATTGAGGGTATAAAGGATTTACTTGAGCTTGATTCCGTGACCATTCTTGACAAATTGGGTAATATAAATGTCTTCTAATAGCGTGCAGAGAGACTGGGAAATCGAATATGAATCCCCCTCAGGACATCGGATCCAGAATCCGCCAGCTTCGTTTATTCGCAGAACCGTTTACGAGCACGATACGAGCTATTGGGAGTCTGGCTCGGGACAAGGAGCTTTTTCGTGCGTTGTCGACGGAACTGTGCTTAGCGAATTAACACTGACCCGAGGCTCCGAGAGTGAATTCAGGCTTATTTTCTTCAACAAAGTAGACAAAGCAATTTCGGTTGCGATATCTGACGGCAAAATGGACGAATATCGACTTGTGTTTGATGGGGGGGCCTTCTATCGCGAGCCTGCCCGGATATTCATCTCGCTTGAAAAAACCTTTAAAGGATTAAAGGAATACGTGAATTCGGGCCGGTGCCCTTCATCGCTTGATTGGGATAGTTGGTACGGTCTTGATTGGCCGGGAAGAGATGAAGAAGTACTACAACCATGGTGATCGATAAGGGGTGTCCTAAACTCGTGACGCATGCTGAATAGCATTTATTTTGGTCATAATATATCTTGAGGGCAAGTTCGACTTTGTGGTGATTAATGATCGATTTGACTTCGGATTTTCTGAAGTTGCGTGGCGGTTCCACTAATTTGTTTTATTTCAGAAAACTACCGGTAATATTACTTGGAATTGTGTGTGTTTCTGCGAACTGAAAGCGTAACTCTGTACGCCATAGCGCAGTCTGTTACGTCGTAGTATTTGAACTAGGCCGATCTGGTGAGCCGCTCACGAAGTGAACCCCCCGTCTTCCGTTGGCTGTGGCTAGTCGGTTGCCTGACCATCTCGGCGGGGTTGGCCTTGCAAGGTCTCGGGTTCGGGCTGTCGGCGGGGCCGGCACCGGCGCTGGCGGCATCGACGGTTGAGGGTCCGGCGGAGCCGTTCTCGCGGCCGATCGAGGACATCCGGCTCGGCCATCGCGTGCTGGGCGAGAACCCGCTCGCAGAGGAAGTTGAACATGGACCCGAACCGGACGCCTCATGGCGAGCCGTGACGCTGAAGCTCGATGACCTCACGGTCGAACTACTCAGGCCGCGGACTTGGCTGGAAGCGCACGACGCCTCGGTCGGCTCTCACGTCGACCTCGACATGCCGGAACTCGGCGCCTTCGGCGCGGCCGAGGTGATCGCGATCGCCGCCTGCCCGCCGATCGAAGCGGGAGCCGGTCATGTCGTCACCGGCCGCTTCGTCCACACCAGCGATGCGCCGCTGATTAATCTCACCGTCGAGGGCGATGACACGCCGACCGGCGTCACGGCCAACCACCCGTACTGGTCGGTCGACCGCCAGGATTTCATCCCCGCCGGCGATCTCAACATCGGCGAACAGGTCGACACACTCCACGGCCCGCGGCTAATCACCGCCATCACCCCCCGCGGCCCGCCCGAGACGGTTTATAACCTCGAAGTGCTTGGTCAACACGTCTACCGCGCCGGCGACGCGGGGGTGTTGGTGCATAACACTTGCAATCAAGAAATCTTATTTAGTCAACCAAATATGAAACCACGCTTTCGGATAGATGGCCCGAATCCCCTTATTCGGGGCCGGAGTGTTGCAGACGTAGCGGCGGATCTAAGAAGTGGGAAATTGAAACCAGATGATGTAACAGTTTATTTTTTTCGTCACAAGGGAAAGTATTATACGGCGAATAATCGAACGCTCGCTGCATTGGCGCTCGCTGGCAAGAAGCCGACAAAGACTTTGCAGGTCCGCACCACGAAAAAACTGCGTAAAGCTATTGAGAAAATGGAGACGTTAGGCGGAAGCGGTCGCGTTATCCCTGTAACAGAACTCAGGGATGGTGGCAGGTGGTTGTTCGACATTCTTCTTCCAATTGCAGATTAATCTCAAGTAATTTGGTGAATTGAAATGCGCGAAACACTAATTCCGGTTCCTGTGCCGTGGCATAACTTTTCGAGCGCATCAGGCATCTCCGTCACTTTCAATGAATCGGAAGGACTGTCGGTTAAATTTGCGGTTTTAAGTCTTCGCGATCTGAGCGGGAATTCTAAGTTTTCCGTTGAGTTAAGATTCCATCATCCCGCTGATATCAGGCTCATGTGTGCAATCGGAAATCGAGAATCGTTTGACGATTCGCGCTACGATCTAACAAAGATTCCAGTGGCGTCACGGCGATCATCAGATTTCTCTGGCGGAATGAAAAGATGGACTAGGACAAATATATGCCCGGACCCTTTCTTTTATTCGGTGCAGAATTCTAAGTTGGTTGAGGAGCTTGGGATGGAGAAATTTGGCGGAATTGAATTCATCCTTCCGGGAGATGACTGGTCATTGCGAGTTGTCGCGCACGGGCTTGAGTGGAGTTGGGCACAATGAATTGTGAGTTGCTGGGATAATACATGCAAATTTACAAGTCACAGCCGGGCACACGATCGTCATCGCGGCCGGGGTGCTGGGGCTGGTGGTATTAAGAGGCCGACGCGATAAACGAGAGCGTGAGATGAAGCCGCAGGGTTGGCAACTGTTAGCGACCGGCTGGGACACGTCGGCGACTCCGGACGGCGTCGGCGATGTCGGTGTCGACCTTAATAACGAATTCGATCTCAATGGCGGGCTCGATCAAAGCGAGCCGCAGCGATTCCTATCGACACCGCCGGAGCCGGTTGAGCGAATCGAAGAACCGCAGCGAGTCGACGCGCCGCTTGAGCGGCCGCGAAGGTCCCGCAACTCGCTATGGCGAAGCGTGATCGGGCTGACGCTATTACTCGGCAGCGCGGCCGTGCTGGCGGGAAGCTTCTTCCTCGGCGAAGCGACGGCGACGGCGGTGTCTACCGCTGCAATCGCAACTCCGGCCGAATTCGATACCTCACACCGCAAGCCGATCGAGGACATTAAAGTCGGTGACCGTGTGCTAGCCCGTGATGAACACGGCGAAGCCATCGGCTGGCAGGAGGTCGATGAGATATATGAACGCACCTCCGACCATCTGCGGTTCTTAAAAGTCCGCAGTGAATCCGGCGAGACGCAAACGTTCGAAACGACGGACGAGCACCCGTTCTGGTCGGCCAACCGCGAGGCATGGATCGACGCGGGAGAGCTGAAGGCGGGCGAGAAATTAACCGGCCCCGACGGCCAGACCCACACTGTCGTCTTCACCGAACGCGAGGAGCATCCCGAAGGCGTCGCGGTCTACAACTTCCGCGTCGCGGAAGCGCACACCTACTACGTCGCCGCCGTCGACGCCCCCCGCGGCCCGCCGGTGCTGGTGCATAATGCCACCTACACTGAGCCGACATTGCCCAACAAGACGATTTTGGAGCGAAAAGGCGTCCGTGTAGAGCATTACACACGCAGTAACGACCACTTGCCAGCGCATGCTCACGTATACGGACAAGGCCTAGGAACTAGGATTGGTGCCAATGGAAAGCCTTTGGATGGAGATCGTCCATTGTCAGCAGCCCAGAAAACGGTGATCACCGAAAACAAAAGAGATATCCGGAAAGCGATTAATCAAATTCGAAAATGGTGGAGATGGAAGCTATATTTTGAGGGGAAATAAATGGAAGAGTCGGAATACACAATTGTTTGGGTGTTCTTGGGCGAGGGAGGTATTCATTCCGCCGCAGTGTTTAGCGAGCGAGAGATTGCAGAAATGTGGATTGCTGAAAATGAGCTTTCCGGCACCTTGACTGCGTACGAACTTGATACTCCTGTGTACGATTGGGCGATTGGCCGTAATTTTTTTAAGCCGACCAAAGCTCATCAAAGGTCGTCGGAGTTTATCGGGCGGTTCTCGTCCGCATATGCAGAACATTATCACTACGCTAACGGAAAATGCGACGAGCAAGAGCATCCGTGAGTATACGTTTGACCGACAGCCGCGCAGGTCAGTCGTCGAGCGGTGTGAGGCAGTCATTGGGCGGAAGGAGATGATGGGTATTTCGTCGCTTCACGGCGACGAAGCCGGTCTTTTCGACGGGGAACCTGCCCCGGCTGCCGGTCACACACGGTGGTGCTCACCGAACGCGTGGAGCGTCCCGCAGGCGTTGCGGTTTACAACTTCCGCGTCGCCGGAGCGCACACCTACTACGTCGCCGCCGTCGACGCCCCCCGCGGCCCGCCGGTGCTGGTGCATAATGCGGATTATGATGGCGTTAACATATTGGATACCGGATCGTTCGGCCCTCTTTCTCGACGTAGCATCGGCGATGGATTAACGCCGGATCATATGCCGTCGCTTGCGGCGATTCGAAAAAAGATTGAACTATCTCGGAGTCAAAAATTGACCGATGCGGAATTTCGAGCCCTTCGGCGCGAAACGAATGCGATGATGGTTCGCACACGTAGCCATCAAAAATCTTCACGAACGTATGGGGGGGCGAAATTCGACTCAAAGAATTTTAGGGGATGCTCAAGATCTTCGAAAGGCGTTTCGGGCAGATCGCGACGCTTGGCGTCAGCAGCTTCTGGATGAGGGATTTAAAGCTGCGGAAATTGACGAGGCTTTTAAGATTCTCGATAAACTCAACAAGAAAAGTGGAATATACTAATGATACCCCCAATTGATGCTTCGCGCCTGATCGAATGCTTGGGAAAGCCGATAGACAGTACTCCGGATCAAGCTTGGTTTAATGGAGATATTGGTGAGCGAGAAACGGGGCTGGAAGGGGATATAATGTATTTACACCTTCCAGATATCGGCGTGAATATTAATGCGTCGTTGTCAGGATTTATAGAGTCCATTTTCTTGTGCGGAGGACATGCGGAAAGTTACTCGAAATTCGAGGACAATTTCTCACGCTTTGAGGGACTGCTGCCATGTGGGTTGAGATTTAGCTATTCGAAGGAGGATGTTCGCAAGCAATTGGGCGATCCGACTCTTTGCTGCGAGCAGCATCAAGATTCTATTCTTGGACGAAATCCACCGTGGGATCGGTACGACGA
The DNA here is from genome assembly GCF_007744515.1 of Stratiformator vulcanicus. Taxonomy (NCBI): domain Bacteria; kingdom Pseudomonadati; phylum Planctomycetota; class Planctomycetia; order Planctomycetales; family Planctomycetaceae; genus Stratiformator; species Stratiformator vulcanicus. The sequence goes on along the minus strand of NZ_CP036268.1, from coordinate 524,247 downwards.
TGACAAAAAGTCTATCCATTTACAATACTCAAGTGACTGCCAAAATATTACATGCGTCACGCTAATGCATCCAAGTGCAGTTCCTTAATTAGAGAAGATTCGATTAGATCTAAATGGCAGAAGTTCCGACGATGCCCTGCGTGGTTGGACCGACGGGTTTCTCGACACCGTCAACCCGTTCAGCCACGTCGACTGGCTGAATGTGCCGGACCTCGGGCCGGCGTATCGTCAGGCCGATGCCTATGCGACCGGGCAGACTGTCGGGGTGGTGACCGGTGTCGCCGTCGACTTCGCGATCAGCATTTACGGACCGGGGCTGGTTCGTTGTGGCGCCTTGTTCGCAAAGTCTCGTGCGGCTCGCACGGCGATTATGGCGAGAGAGAGCATTGACCTGGCCGGGGGCCTGCACAACTCCTATCAGAACTTCCAAGACGGCAAGTTCGGCGTGATGGACGCCATCACCGTCGCCGGCGTCGGCCTCAACGTCAGTGCATTGGGCCGGGCCTCGAAGAAGTGCTTCACTGCGGGGCACATGATCGTGACGGCTCCGCCGGCTGACATGGCGGCGAATGTCAGGTACGCTGCAATGTCGACCGGGCCGGATGAGGCGGGGGATACGATTACCATCGCCGCCGCGCTGGCCGGAGCGTTGGGAGTGCTGGTTATTAAGGGTCGTCGAAATCGACGCGCTAAGTATCAACCAATCGTGATCGGCAACAGCGTCCGTCGATTCCCGCGACCTACGTCGCTCCATGTCGCCGCTGCTTAGGCTGATCTTTTTTCAGTCTTAACGCGGTGCTGTTCTCTGCACCGCGTCGAAACGGCCGGGTTCAATCGCCCAACCGGCGAGAGTCTGCGGTGCGATGAGCGCAGGAACCAATTTTCCGCCTGCCCTCCACCGATTCGAACTCGCTTGAATCGCGGCGGCTTTTACCGGCAAATGTGAACATGTATCACATCTGTACGCGCGGGTTGGACACGGGCTGGCACCGCGGGTCGTTAACTTCTACCCGTCCGAGATTATTCAAGACCTGGAACGCGGTATGAGTGAATTCAAGCAGATCGAACGTCAGTTTCTGCTGCTGCGGATTCTCTCCGCGCGGAAGCTCGGTTGCACGGTCGAGGATTTGGCACAGGAACTTGATGTCACCGAGAAAACCATCCGGCGAGATGTCGAGTTCCTGCGAACGATGGGCTTCCCACTCGAAGCGGTGGAAGAATCTTACGGACGAAAACGCTGGAAACTTACAGAGCCGAATGAGGCCGTTAAGATCGGAGCGACCTACGACGAATTACTCTCCCTATTCGTCGCGCGTCGGATGCTCCTGCCACTCGCCGGGACGCATTTATGGGACGGCCTGAATCGACTGATGCGGAAGGTCCGGGCGTCACTCAGCGAGGACATGCTGAAGCATCTCGACCGGCTCCCCGCCGGCTTCCACGACACCCGCCAGCGATTCAGCGACTACAGCAAACAGGCGGACGTCGTCGATCGGCTGTGCATGGCGGTCGACGAAAATCGGATCGCCGAGATCACTTACCAATCGATGCGATCGACCGAACCGGTCACTTATCGCGTCTTCCCGTACGGCCTGACCAACCACCGAGGGACGCTTTACCTGACGGCCGACTCCGAGGAGCACGGCACATTCCGGACCTTTAAGGTCGACCGCGTCAGTTCGGTCACCGTCGAGAATTTTAAGTTCGTGCGAGACCCCACATTTAATCTTAAGAAGTTCCATGAAGGCAGCTTCGGCGTCTATGTGGAAGAAGGCCCGCCGACGACCGTCCGCATCCGCTTCGCCCCGCAGGTCGCCCGCTACATCGACGAGCATTATTGGCCTGGCTGCACAGCGAAGTCCTGGGGAAACGACGGAGCATTGACAACCACCTTCGTTCTTACTTCCACCGAAGAGCTCAAGAGCTGGATTCTGTCGTTCGGCGGTAAGGCCACGGTCTTGGAGCCGGAGGAACTGGTCGCGGCGATTCGGGCTGAGGCTGAGGAGTTAGTGTGGCGGTATCAGGCGGCGGAACGGGAATGACTGCATACTGAAATTGACGTGAACTTCGGAAACTCATCGAGAAGTTCGGAAACCCATCGAAAGGAACCTACTGATGACCCTCACCCTCGACACCCTTCACGCCGCCGTCAGCGGTACCGCGGCGGCTTTTCGTTGCCGGACCCGGCTTCAACCCGCCGGCGGCCAAGGCGATAAGGTCTTTCCTCCGACTTATGCCGGCGCGGTGTACGCGACCGAAAAACGTTGCGTCCCTGCCCCCACCGACGAAAACCCCGACCTGACCGCAGAGGTCGACTGCGTTTTGCTCGATTCCGTCCAGAGCCAGGCCAATCGCATGGAGGAAGCCTTGCAGCGGGCGTTCGACGAGGGGCGTCTCCGCCTGCCCTTGATTGAAGTCAACTTCGATCCCTTCTATCCGGGCGACGAAGCGCTCGAAGACAAGGGGATGCGGCTGCTCGACCCGGTCGGCAAGGTGACATCCTTGGAAGCCCCGCACCGGATCGCCGATGCGATCTTGCGCGACAGCCTGCTCGATGGCGTCCCCTTCCGCCAATCGGAACGCGGCCGGGCGGTCGACCGCGTCTCACTGAAGAACGCGACCCCGCTGTTCGAACTCTGCCCGACCGCCCTGCTGTTCGGAATGTGGGACTCGACGGGTCCGAAGGGGGGCCTGGGGGCGAAATTCGAACGGGCGATCGTGAGCGAAATCGTCGGGATCGACGCCACACACGGCGTGCGCACGGCGAGTCGCGTCGATCCGATCGTCCGGAAGAACCCGGAGCTGTACCAAGCCGAAGACGGCGGGTGGACGGTTCTGGAGCCGGAAGCCGCCAAAGATTCAAAGAAGAACCCAAAGCCTTTCGGGAAAAAAGTCTCGGAAATAAACCTTGGCAACGTGACCCCGGACGTCACGTCATCAGGCGGCGTCACGATCGCCTACGCGGAGCAGACGATCGTGCTCTCCCTTCCCGCTCTGCGGCGATTGCGATTTCCCGTCGACGGTGTGTTCTCCGTCGAACGGGATCGGGCGGGCCGGACGGTGCTCGCGGCGCTCGGTCTCGCGGCGGCGGCGCTGGCCGATGAATCGGGCCTCGACCTCCGCTCGCGGTGCCTGCTTTACCCAACCAAGGGCGACCTGCAGTGGGAACGCCTCGATCGTTCAGGCGTCGAAGCCTTCCACCTCCCCGCTGAGGATGCGATCAAGGTGTTTCACGACGCCGTCGACGCGGCCCGCAACGTCGGCCTGCCCTGGATGGAGCAGCCCCTCGTCCTCACGCCATCGGATGCCTTGGTGAAGCTGGTCGCCAAGAGCCAGCAGCTCGCCGCGCAGCAGGGAGGGGAGGACTGATGCCCGATCTCACCATCGCCTGGGAGTACCTCACCGGCTACGCCGTCGCGACCGACCCGACGAATCGCGATCAGGCCGAATGGCCGCCCCACCCGGCCCGCGTCTTCATGGCACTCGCAGCGGCCTGGTTCGAAACCGAGCCCGGTGTCGATGCCGATGAGATCGCGCGGCAGGACTATGCCGCCGAAGCCGATGTGCTCCGCGTGATCGAACGGCTCGGCGAACCGGAGCTGCATTTGCCTCGGGTCGACGCCGCGTCCGAACGGTCGATCGTCACGGTCTATGTTCCGGTCAACGACAAGGCCGGCCCCTCCGCGGCGACGATTCAGGCCACGCCGGCGATGACGCGAAGTCGACAGCCGCGGACCTTTCCCCGCCGGTACGTCGGCTCCGAGCCATGCCGCCTTCATTGGGCCGAGGCGGACGCGATCGAATCACATCGCGACGCCCTCGACCGCCTGTGCGCCAAGGTGACCCGCATTGGGCATTCGAGTTCGCTTGTGCGGATGTGGGTCGCCGATGATGACGCAGGGCCGGACGCGGGAGAGGTCTGGGTTCCTGAAGAACTGTCGTCACAGCATTTCTGCCGCGCGATTTCTCCCGGGCTTCTGGATTCGCTTCCCGACCAAACGCAAATTCCGCGTATCGAGCGATTCGCCGAGTTGGTCGCAGAAATTCAAGACGCCGAACGCGACGTCGCCGCGATGAAGGGGTCCGGGGACAAAACCCTGCAGAAAGCCGCGAGAGAACGTCAGAAGATTGCGAAGAAAGCCTACGAGGAGCAGACGGGAGAAAAATACAAAGCGAACGCAGCGACACCGGCCCGACTACGGCCCCACGTCGGCCAGCGGACCGGCTACGCCCGCGTGAAGGCTCGGCCGTCCGAGCTGCGCTCCTCACACTTCGATTCCGACCTGTTGATCCTCGCCCAGGAATCGGGCCCCCGGCTGCTACTCGCCACAACGCTCAAGGCAACCGCGGCACTCCGCCGGGCCGTGATGGACGCCGCAGGCGGCGAGGTGCCCGATTGGGTCAGCGGGCACGCGGCCGATGGAAAGCCGGCCGATCGACAATTCGGCCACCTTTCGTTTCTTCCGCTGCCGTTCGTCGGGAGGGAGCACGCCGATGGCCATTTGCTCGGGCTCGCCCTTGCCTTTCCCGAAGACGTGACCCGCAGCGAACGCGGGCAAATCCTCGGCCCGCTCCTGATCGACGAATCAGGCCGCGCGAAAGCGGTCACCCTCGATCTGCACGGGATCGGCAAGGTGACGCTGCAAAAGCGGTCGTGGGACGAACCGAGTCAAACGCTCGACCCCGAGACGTGGACCGGGTCAGGAAACCGACGTCCCGGTTCCGAGTGCTGGGCGTCGGTCACACCGGTCGTCCTTGATCGCTTCCCCAAAGCCGACCGCCGCAACGACCGCATCGCGTGGGAAGAAGAGGTCCGCGAGATCATCCGCGGCGGCGTTGATCGAATCGGCTTGCCCCGGCCGGAGCAGATCGACGTCGACACGACGAGCTGGCATCGCGGGAGCCCACGCGCGACGAGCAAGCGGCGCAAGCTGCGAACCGACAGAGGCGACGCCGCGCCGCAGACCGTCGCGACCGGCGGCGGGTTTCCGCCTTATCCGTCGAAAGGCACCAACGCTTCGCGGCCGCAGGTGCACGTCTTCCTGCGGTTCGCCGACCCGGTTATCGGCCCGATCGCCATCGGGGCGGGGCGCTACCGCGGCTACGGATTCTTCAAGCCCTGGAGGGCCGGATCGTGAATGAAACGCGCCTCGACTTTGCGTCTTTCTTCGAAGAGTTGCACGGACACCCGCCTTACGACTGGCAGCACCGCCTCGCGGAGAATGCCATCGAAGGGGACTGGCCGGGAGCCGTCGATCTGCCCACCGGCAGTGGGAAGACGGCCTGCATCGACATCGCGGTCTTCGCGCTCGCCGCCCAAGCCGATCGTTCGCCTGCCGAACGTTCTGCCCCCCGCCGGATCTTCTTCAGCGTCAACCGGCGCGTCATCGTCGACGAAGCGTTCGAACGATCTCGGAGGATCGCCAACGCCCTGTGGATCGCAGAACAGTCCGACGCCGGCGACAAGCCGGCCCTTCGGCAGGTCGCGGCAAACCTGCGGCGAATCGCCGGGACCGAACCCGAGGATCCCGCTCCGCCGCTCGACGTACTCGAGCTCCGCGGCGGAATCTACCGCGACAATCGCTGGGCCCGCTCCGTCGTCCAGCCGACCGTCGTCTGCACGACGCCAGATCAGCTCGGCTCGCGGCTCCTCTTTCGCGGCTACGGGGTCTCCTCGAAAGCCGCCCCGATCCCGGCAGCGCTGATCGCTTACGACTCCCTCCTGTTTCTCGACGAGGCCCACATCAGCGAACCCTTTCGACAGACGTTGGAGAACGTCTCCCGCTTCGTCGATCCCACGAAATGGGCCGAAAGGGACATCGGCGTCCCGCCTTTCACCGTCGTCCCCATGACCGCCACGCCCAACGAAGCGATGCAAAGCCGTGGCGTCGTCCGGCTCGGTGAGGCGGACCGCGCGAACGACCGCCTGAAGCGTCGGCTCGAAGCGTCGAAACCGGCGACCCTGAGACCGCCCTCGAAGAACCTCCAGAAGGACGTCGTCAGCGAAGCGACGGAATTGTTAAACAACGGCCCGGCGGCGATCGGCATCATCGTCAATCGCGTCGCCACCGCGCGGGAGATCTTCGCCACGCTCGAAGCGCTGCCGAAAGAAACGGGAAATAAGAAGTCGAAAAAGCCGAGCCTTCCCGAAGGAACCGCGATCGAACTCGTCATCGGCGCCACGCGGCCGATCGACCGGGACGATCAGGCGCGTCGACTGCGAGCGCTCGTTGGAGGAATCGAGCGCCCCGACAAGTCCGAGGTGTCCAGCATCGTCGTCGCGACGCAGTGTCTGGAGGTCGGTGCCGATTACGACTTCGATGTCTTGCTTACCGAGTGCGCATCGCTCGACGCCCTGCGGCAGCGGTTCGGCCGGCTTAACCGCGGGGGCCGTCCGGTCGAAGCCCGGGCCTCGATCTTCATCTACCAGAAGGATGTCAAAGCCGAAGACAAGCTGAAGGACGACAAGCCGCTCGACCCGATCTACGGGAACGCCCTCGCCCGCACGTGGAACTGGCTAACCGAGGCAAAGTCCGAAGCGGACCAGGTCGACTTTGGCATCGACGCCTTCACAAGGCTTCTTAAGCAGAGCGATGACTCCGGGCGGATTCCGGCCGCCCAGCTGCCACCCTCGGCGCTCCTCGACGCGCCGGTGATGATGCCCGCCTACGTCGACCTGTGGTGCCAAACCGAGCCGACTCCGGAACCGGACCCCGATGTCGCCCTCTTCATTCACGGCCCCCAAGAGACCGAACCCGACGTCGCGGTCTGTTGGCGGGCCGACCTGATCAACGAAGACGGCTCCGGGCCGAAGAATTGGTGTGACACCGTCGCGCTCCTCCCGCCGACCTCCGCCGAATGTCTGAGGCTGCCGATCTCACGCGTCCGACGCTGGCTCGACGGCGCGCTCGACCAAGTCAATCAATACGCCGACACGCTCGGTCAACCCGAACCGGACGACGGCTCCAAAGAGACGAAAGGTGATCGCCCGCCCTTGGGGGTTCTCTGGAAAGGGAAACGAGATTCCACGCTCCTATCAGAGCCGGCAGATCTTAAGCCCGGATCCACGCTCGTCCTTCCGGCCGATATGGAAAACTCCGCATGGCTCGGGCATCTCCCTGATTGGGAGCAGGTGCAGAATGAGGGAGAGACGCGGACCCGAATCCGAGACCGCGCCGAACAGGCCTTTCGCACCGCCAAGAACCGCGCCGCGGTCCGACTCCATCCCGCGCTGCGGCACCTGTACCCCGCCGATGCGCCGGCGATCGAAGCGCTGTTCCAAGCGGCATCCCGGCACCTTCACGAGAAGCTTTCGAATGACGATTGGCAAGGGTTTATCGACGCGGCCGCAGATAAGCACGCCGAGTTTTCGGCCTTCGCCTCGCTTGGCAACCCGCGGATCGAACTCTACCCCGACCGCAAGGGCGTCGTGCTTTATGCCCGCAACCGTCTCGACCCGCACCACGGCCAAACCCTCCCCACGCTCGACGACGAAGAGGACGAAACTTCGCGTAACCAGCTGGGAGAAATCTCCCTGAAAGATCACACGGCCCATGTCGTCGCCGAGATCGAACAGACGCTGGCATTGGTCGGCCAAAGTCTCCCTCACGAACTCTTCGGCAACGCCGCGAAATGGCATGACTTGGGAAAAGCCGATGAACGCTTTCAGGCGATGCTCTGGCGGGGCGACCGCACCGATGCGTGCCTTCGGGCCGGGACCTCAGCCCGGATCCTTGCCAAATCCGATGGCGTTCCCCTCAGTCGGACTGCAATTAAAGACGCGTATCGACGCGCCGGCCTCCCGTGGGGCTTCCGGCACGAAATGTTGAGCATGCAACTCGTCGAGGCCCACGGCCTGGCTGCAGGCGAAGGCGATCCCGAACTGACCCTGCATCTCATCGCCGCGCACCACGGTTATGCCCGCCCCTTCGCGCCCGTCGTGCCCGATGAAGAACTCCCCGCCGTCCGCGTCGACGACGTCGCGCTGACGGCAGCCCAGCGGTCCGAACTCATCCCCGCCCACCGGCTCGACTCCGGCGTCGGGGAACGCTTCTGGCGACTTACCCGCCGGTACGGCTGGTGGGGCCTGGCCTACCTCGAAGCCCTCCTCCGCCTCGCCGATCAACGGGCCAGCGCGAAGGAAGACAACGCATAAATCCTTCAACGGGAAACGGAAGATTTGATGACCGCAACTCAGACCGCCGAACCGTCCGAAGGCCTCCTCCTGCCCGGCCTGGACGGCACCAACCCGCTCGGCTTCCTCGCCGCCGTGGGGCTCCTGCGGGTCGTATCCGAAATTGGTGCGCGAGATATGGTCCGTCTCTGTTGGGAATCCGCACGCGGCACGTGGCTGCCACGGTTAACAGGGCACGGCATTGCTTCTGTCGACTTCCCAAACGTCGTCACCGACCAGTTGAAGAACATGCCCCGTGACTGCTGGGTGATCGACAAAAAGTTGCCGTTCGATCGCCTCAAGTTCCGCGAGCATCTTATTAAAAAACAGCACGCCGCCTCAGGCGAATCGCGCGTCGCAGCGGACTTGCTCGCGGCTCTAGGGGTGGATATAGCCTCGAAAGGTGGAAGTGCCTTCATCGACACCGCGCTCAGAATGGTCCGGTCCGGAGACGCGCAAGGACAGGGGTTCCTTCATTACGCACACGAGATCATCCAGCAAGCTACGCTCGAAGAAGTCCGGCACGCCCTTTTCGAAAGGTGGGTTTTTCGACCCGCAGGCTCGCCACTTCGTCTCGCTCCCGAAGAGGCAAAGTCCTACGCCTATCGGGCCGACGATCCCAAGACCGAAAAGCCCGAGTCCGTGCGCGGCGCGAACTTCTTGGCGCTCGTAGGGCTACCATTCTTCCCAATTGTTCCACGACCCAGCTCTGCCGCAACGGTGGGCTTTCGCAAAACTGCGAAACGGAACGATCCGGCTTTCGTCTGGCCGATCTGGAATCGCCCGCTTTCTGCTTCACTCGTTAAGTCCCTCTTAACACTCTCCTGGCCCACCACCGATGACGGGCGCCGTGAAGCAACGGAAAGGGGAATATCCGCCGTCTATCAATCCGACCAGTTCCGCCCGAGCACCTACTACAAGAACTTCACCCCCGCCCGCCGCATCGTGTGAGGCAGCCGATGACCGACGCGACGCTCACCACCCCCCTCATCCCCGCCCGGATGCTCAATGAGTTCGCCTACTGCCCCCGGCTCGCTTACCTCGAGTGGGTGCAGGGGGAGTGGGCCGACAACCTCGAAACCGCCCAAGGAACCTTCGGGCATCGGCGGGTCGATCGGCCCGATCGAAAATTTATCCGCAGGCCGAAAGAAGGTGCCGAAGAAGAGCAGAGCGAAGCCTGTGACGATGAGCCGCCGAAGCTTCATGCCCGTTCGCTCGATCTGTCCGCACCCGCCGAAGGTCTCGTCGCCAAGCTCGACCTCGCCGAGATCGAAGGCAACGTCGCCACTCCCGTCGACTATAAACGCGGCCGCGTCCCCGATGTGCCGGCGCAGGCTTACGAACCCGAGCGGGTTCAACTCTGTGCTCAGGGATTAATTCTCCGCGAGAACGGCTTTCAGTCCGACGGAGGAGTGCTCTACTTTATCGCCTCGAAAAAGCGCGTCGTCGTGCCGTTCGACGATGAACTTGTCAGTCGTACGCGATCACTTGTTTCCGAATTAACACAGGCGACCGAATCCGAGCAGATGCCGCCGCCGCTCGACGACAGCCCGAAATGTCCCCGTTGCTCGCTCGTCGGCATCTGCCTGCCGGACGAGACGAACTTTCTGAAGCGCATCACCCCGAACAACGATTTAGAGGACCACACCTCCGCTTCGACCCGCAACGGACTCCGCAAACTTCTTCCGTCTCGTGACAACGCGTTGCCACTGTATGTGACGAAACAGGGAGCCTTCGTGGGTAAGTCCGGTGAACGGCTGACGGTTAAATTTAAGGGTGAGCAGCTTTCTGATACCAAGCTGATCGACGTCAGCCAGGTCGCGCTATTCGGCAATGTCATTGTCTCGGCCGCCGCTGCGAAGGAGCTTTCGGTCCGGAATATTCCGATCTGTCATTACACCTACGGCGGCTGGTTCCACTCGATGACGACGGGGCACGACCACAAGAACGTGGAACTTCGCATCCGGCAGTTCGGCATCGCGAGCCGACCCGAGGAGTCGCTATGTCTTGCCCGCGATTTGATCGTCGGCAAGATTAAGAATTGCCGGACCTTGCTCCGGCGGCATCTCGGCGACCCGGGCGCCGACGTCCTTCGTCGATTAAAAGTTGCCGCCGCCGAGGCTGCTGCGGCCGACTCCGCCCCGACACTTCTCGGCCTCGAAGGCGCGGCTGCGCGAGATTATTTTCAGGCATTCTTTCCTCTGATTAGCGGTCCGTACGAATTCGATATCAGTTCCCGCAATCGGAGACCGCCGAAGGATCCGGTTAACGCGGTCCTCTCCTTCGTCTATGCCCTGCTGGTCAAAGAGCTGACCGTCTCTTTAAGAAGCGTCGGCTTCGACCCGCTGCTCGGATTCTTCCACACACCCCGCTACGGTCGCCCCTCATTGGCACTCGATCTGGCCGAGGAGTTCCGGCCACTCATCGGCGACTCCGTCACACTCACTCTGTTTAATAACGGTGAGCTGACCCCGGGCAGCTTCATTTCTCGCGCCGGTGCCGTGGCTTTGACCGACACCGCCCGCAAAGCCGTTCTCGCTGCGTTCGAACGTCGCCTCTCGACCGAAATCACGCATCCGATTTTCGGCTATAAGATCTCTTACCGCCGCGTCCTCGAAGTGCAAAGCCGATTGCTCTCCCGACGGGTGCTCGGCGATCTCCCGGAGTACGTCCCTTTTACGACGCGTTAATTAACGCAAAGGGGAAGCCATGCGAACGCTCTATGTCATCGCCTATGATATCTGTGACGCGAAGCGGCTGCGCCGGGTCCACCGCCAGATGAAAGGCTTTGGCGATCCGCTACAGTACTCGATCTTCCGCTGTGAACTGACACCGCTGGAACTTCAGGACCTGAAAAGCCGGTTGTGGAATATCTTAAAACTTGATGATGACCGGGTCATGGTCTTGAGACTCGGTCCGGTCGGCGGCGCCGCCGATGACAGCATCGAGTACTGGGGAGCCCCTCTTGTCGAACCGTCTGAACCGGCTGCCACTATCGTTTGAGATGGCGGCAAAATCGCATTATACTCTTCGAGCGGTTCGGTGCCGCGCAAACCCCCGTGAGCCCTCGCATGCGGAACTCGTTCTTTGACAACCACTTACGCAGCCGGGTCGTTGGCAACGCCCTCGGCTGCCCGTCGATCCCCGAACCGCTCGAATCGCGGACGTTAAGTTGTGGTTTCAGAACGATTTGCGAAGCGAGCACCTTCCGCGCGTCCTAACGCGCGGCCCCATTGAAGCACCACCCAGCGAAGTCCTGTCCCTGTCAGCCGAGTCCCTTCCGCGCGTCCTAACGCGCGGCCCCATTGAAGCCCGCCGATCTTGCAGCGGCCGATGTCCTCCTTGAGCCCCTTCCGCGCGTCCTAACGCGCGGCCCCATTGAAGCGAATGAGATCACCATCACGTAATCAACTTCCGAGTTGCCTTCCGCGCGTCCTAACGCGCGGCCCCATTGAAGCGAACATCAAAGATGTAGGAGTTGTTCATTGGTCAGCCTTCCGCGCGTCCTAACGCGCGGCCCCATTGAAGCGAATATGTTGATGTTTCCTTTGAACGGTATAGAGGAACCTTCCGCGCGTCCTAACGCGCGGCCCCATTGAAGCGAACCGTTCTGTGGATCCGCGGCCGTCTTGTTCGCCCCTTCCGCGCGTCCTAACGCGCGGCCCCATTGAAGCGAAAACGCCGTGCGCGACTTGCGGCTACAGGTGAAGCCTTCCGCGCGTCCTAACGCGCGGCCCCATTGAAGCGGGATATGAGTCGTTTCCTGTTTGCGCAAGGCCTCCCTTCCGCGCGTCCTAACGCGCGGCCCCATTGAAGCATCTGCCGGTGTGTCGTCTTTGATCATCTCAAAGATACCTTCCGCGCGTCCTAACGCGCGGCCCCATTGAAGCGCGGCGGTGTCGGGTGACGTACTTGATCGCGCTGAACCTTCCGCGCGTCCTAACGCGCGGCCCCATTGAAGCTTCACCGCTCCCGATGCCGGAGGCTCCGGTTCAATCCTTCCGCGCGTCCTAACGCGCGGCCCCATTGAAGCTTAACTTCCTTCTGATTGTTTGCGTACTCCATTGCTGCCTTCCGCGCGTCCTAACGCGCGGCCCCATTGAAGCCTTGCCAAACGCGGTGAGCCGATTCACAACCGCCCACCCTTCCGCGCGTCCTAACGCGCGGCCCCATTGAAGCCCGTACTCCTCGCCATCTACTGAGGAGCCGAACCCGCCTTCCGCGCGTCCTAACGCGCGGCCCCATTGAAGCTTTCCCGTTGGTTCACTCTCCCCTCACCCCCGGAGGCCCTTCCGCGCGTCCTAACGCGCGGCCCCATTGAAGCCGTATTCTATAAGCAAACACTGAGCGGCCTCTACTTCCCTTCCGCGCGTCCTAACGCGCGGCCCCATTGAAGCGACAGCCGCGCCCTCGCCAGTCCACCATGCTCCGTTTCCCTTCCGCGCGTCCTAACGCGCGGCCCCATTGAAGCGGCCAACCGACAGGGGGCACATTCACCGTTCCGATCACCCTTCCGCGCGTCCTAACGCGCGGCCCCATTGAAGCCCGCTCAAGCCGTCGAGATAGGGCTGACGCGATGACCCCTTCCGCGCGTCCTAACGCGCGGCCCCATTGAAGCCGGTTCAATTTCAATCAGGGGTACATTCATCGATAGCCTTCCGCGCGTCCTAACGCGCGGCCCCATTGAAGCACTAGCGAAGCAAGCGACAACTCAAACCCCTTGAAAGGCCTTCCGCGCGTCCTAACGCGCGGCCCCATTGAAGCGTGACGCCGTAGCGGTCCACGGCCCTTAATGACTCCCCTTCCGCGCGTCCTAACGCGCGGCCCCATTGAAGCTCGATTGCATCGCCGAACGCCGCCGCGTCCTTGGCCTCCTTCCGCGCGTCCTAACGCGCGGCCCCATTGAAGCTCCGACCCAGTAGTCGCACCGGGCCTTTGGAGGCCCCCTTCCGCGCGTCCTAACGCGCGGCCCCATTGAAGCGATGGTGACTACTCGTCTGACACCATCCTGAACGGCCCTTCCGCGCGTCCTAACGCGCGGCCCCATTGAAGCTCGGCTTTGCGCTCGACGCGATCGAGACCTTGCTCCCCTTCCGCGCGTCCTAACGCGCGGCCCCATTGAAGCGACGTCGGTCCGGTGACTTTTCCCGCCTATGCGGGGCCTTCCGCGCGTCCTAACGCGCGGCCCCATTGAAGCGATAGCGGCGGGCGAGTTGCGTGGTCAACTTTTTGCGCCTTCCGCGCGCCCTAACGCGCGGCCCCATTGAAGCGATAGCGGCGGGCGAGTTGCGTGGTCGACTTTTTGCGCCTTCCGCGCGCCCTAACGCGCGGCCCCATTGAAGCGATGATGTCTGTGATCGGCCCGCCCCATCGGCTGCCCTTCCGCGCGTCCTAACGCGCGGCCCCATTGAAGCAAGCAGGTCGACCCGGCCCACGTGTTTAATTTCATGCCTTCCGCGCGTCCTAACGCGCGGCCCCATTGAAGCGCCAGAAGGATCGAACGGTGGGCCCGATGGAACGGAGCCTTCCGCGCGTCCTAGCGCGCGGCCCCATTGAAGCGCGAAGGAATCTGGCGTCGAACTCCGGCGGGCGG